>CANPVF010000100.1 GCA_947581645.1 Candidatus Caribbeanibacter nitroreducens
CAGGACTACGGGAACCGGGAGCAGGCGCGGAAGATCGCCCTGACGGGTGGGGAGGACTACGAGCTCCTCTTCGCGGCTCCGGCGGGCGAGGTCGACGGGATGCGGGCGGCCTTCGAGGAGGCCCACGGCGTGGACCTCACGCGGGTGGGGACGGTCCGCCGGGAGCAGGGAGTGATCCTCCGTGCTCCGGACGGGGAGGAGCGGCCACTCACGATCTCCGGCTTCGATCACTTCCGGCGATGAGCTCCGTCGGCTTCAGCCTCCGCGGCCTCCTCTTCCTCGTCGTCGCGGTCCCCGCGACGCTGCTCGCCTCCCTCGCCGTGCTGATCGGAGGACTGATGCGCGCCCCGCGGGGGTTCCACGACCGGGTCCAGCGGTGGTGGAGCCGGACCCTCCTGGCGGCAGCCGGTGTCGAGGTACGGGTCTCGGGAGAGGAGAACCTGGAGCCCGGCGGCGCACAGGTGCTGGCCTGCAACCATCAGTCGATGTTCGACATCCTGGTTCTCATGGCCACCGTGCCGGCGTCGGTGCGGTTCGTGGCGAAGGCGGAGATCGCCAGCGTCCCGGTGTTCGCCGGCGCCATGCGCTCGTCGGGACACGTGTTCATCGATCGGACGAATCCCCGTCACGCCATCACCCGGATGCGGAGCTTCGGCGACAGGATGCGCCGGGACGGGCTCTCCGTGGTCGTCTTCCCCGAGGGCACCCGCTCCCGCGACGGCACGCTCCGCCGCTTCAAGCGCGCTCCTTTCCTCCTGGCCATCGAGGCCGACGCCCCGGTGCTCCCCGTGGCCGTCGAGGGCGGGGGCGACGTGATGCCCAAGGGCACCGTGTGGACGCGGCCCGGGAGGATGAGCATCCGGATCGGCCCGGCGCTGGCCACCGACGGGCTGGACTCGTCGGACCGCGGCGACCTGGCCGAGTGCGCCCACGACCGGGTGGCCGACCTGCTGGAGCAGAGCCGGGAGCGGGGCTGAAGTCCGTCGACACGGTCCGCCCCCCGGTGGGCCCGTCGGCGTCGGAGGCGCCGGCCCGTCCGGCTTGTCCGCCCCTGCGGCTCCGGGCAGTTTTCCGGGCGGAACCGGCGCCGAGGCCGGGCTCCGGACGCGGGGACGCGACAGCCGCACCACGGGACGGGCCATGACACCGATCGAGGACATACGCGGGCGGGAGATCCTGGACTCGCGGGGTTTCCCCACGGTCGAGGCGGAGATCCGCCTGGAGAGCGGGGCCACCGGCCGCGCTGCCGTCCCCAGCGGCGCCTCCACCGGGGAGTACGAGGCCGTGGAGCTCCGGGACGGAGACGCGGCCCGCTTCGGGGGACGGGGCGTGCGGGACGCCGTGGCCCACGTGGACGGCGAGATCCGAGACGACCTGGCCGGGATCGACGCCGCCGACCAGGCCGCCGTGGACCGGCAGCTCGTGGAGCTGGACGGGACGGAGAACAAGAGCCGCCTCGGGGCCAACGCCATCCTGGCCGTCTCCATGGCCGCCGCCCGGGCCGCGGCCCGCGACCGGGGTATGCCCCTGCACGAGCACCTGGCCACCGTGGAGGAATCCCTGGACGGCGGGGAGGCGGCCCACCGGCTGCCGGTGCCGCTCCTCAACGTGCTGAACGGCGGGGCCCACGCCTCCAACAACGTGGACATCCAGGAGTTCATGGTCGTCCCGGTGCGAACCTCCAGCTTCGAGGAAGCCGTGCGGCGGGCGGCCGAGGTCTTTCACGCCCTGCGGGAGATCCTGGTGGAGAGCGGTCGGTCCACCGCCGTCGGGGACGAGGGCGGCGTGGCGCCGGACCTGGACTCCAACCAGGAGGCCCTGGACCTGCTGATGGACGCCGTGGACCGGGCCGACTACCGTCCCGGCGAGGACCTCCTGCTGGCCCTGGACTGCGCGGCCAGCGAGCTGTACGACGCGGACGCCGGCCGGTACCGGCTGGAGAGCGGCGGCCACCTCCAGGAGCGGAGCGCCGACGAGATGATCGAGATGTACCGCCGCTGGGCCGACGACTATCCGATCGTCTCCATCGAGGACGGGCTGGACGAGGACGACTGGGAGGGGTGGGAGCGGCTCACCGACGAGCTGGGCGACGAGGTCCAGCTGGTGGGCGACGACCTCTACGTGACCAACGTCCGCCGCCTCCGCCGGGGCATCGAGAGCGGGGCCGGAAACGCGATCCTGATCAAGCCCAACCAGATCGGGACCGTAACCGAGACGCTGGAGGCGATCCGGGTGGGGCGAGAGGCCGGCATGAACGCCGTCGTCTCACACCGCTCCGGCGAGACGGAGGACACCTTCATCGCCGACCTGGCGGTGGCCACGCGCGCGAGCCAGATCAAGTCGGGCTCGCCGTGTCGCTCCGAGCGGGTGGCCAAGTACAACCAGCTGCTCCGGATCGAGGAGTCGCTGGCGGAGAAGGCCCGCTACGCCGGCGCGGCGGGATGGGTGTGACGACGTCGACGGTCGGGACCGGCGGACGGGGAAGGGGGGCGCAGTGAAGGACCGCTTCAAGACCTGGCTGTTCCGGGGCGCCGTCGGCGCGATGTGGATCGCCGCCGGCTACTACGCCCTCTTCGGCGGTGAGTACGACGTGCTGGAGCTCCGGGAGCTGGAGCAGGAGCGGGACGCCGTGGCGGCCCGGCTGGACTCCATCAGCCAGCGCGCCGACTCGGTGGAGGCCTGGGCCGACTCCCTGGAGAGCGACACGCTGGCCATCCAGCGAGTGGCCCGCGAGCAGCACGGCCTGATCCGGGAGGGCGAGGTGCTGTACCGCTTCATCCCCGCGGCCGACAGCGCGGGCTCGTAGGGGTACGGAACCGACGCCGGCGGGAACGGTATTCGCGTGTTGACCGCCCGGAGCAGGCGGTCTAGTTTCTCGCGCCGCCGCGGACTCGCGGCGGTCATCTGCTCCACAGCTCGGCGTTCGACGACGCGGCTCTCGCCGCGCCCCGTTCGTCCGCCCGACACGCCCGGCAGGGTAGCTCAGCCTGGTAGAGCAAGGGACTCATAAGCCCTAAGCCGCGGGTTCGAATCCCGCCCCTGCCACTACCCCCGTGATCACCGGCTTCCTGCGGTGATGGCGGGGGCTTTCGTATGCCTGAGTGTGACGTTCAGTGTGACGAGAGCGTGACGCCTCGATGGGAGATCGGATGCCGTAGGACGATTCCTGTCACGCTCTTACGACGGTGGGCGAGGCCAGCTACCGTCCCCTCGGTGTAGGCTGAGCTGTAACACGGAATCCCCTACCGTGGGCTGAGCGGTTTCTGGGAGGGATCGGACAGGCCTACCTTCCTGCGCGAACGTCAGTCGACGTCGAAAGGCTATTGAGGAGGCCGGGCATCCGATGCTGGTTTACGCTGACAGCTCACAACTTGCGGCGATCGACGACACCTACGTTCCAAACATCATCGTCGTCGGTGGGTTTGCCGTGCGCCGAGATCAGTCAGATGCACTGAACGACCGGATCAGGGAGGTGAAGGCAGTCTACGCCCGCGATCGATTCGTGCCGATCAAGTGGAACATCCGGGATTTCAGGGATGTGATCGAAGAGCGAGGCGGAGATGACTTCTACCGGGAGGTAGCGGATTCGTCTGCTGACATTCGGAGTGGGATGCTGGAAGCGTTGAGGGTCTCGGACGGCATCT
>CANPVF010000101.1 GCA_947581645.1 Candidatus Caribbeanibacter nitroreducens
GGAAGCGGCGCACGGCGCTCCGGACGACGGGGGAGCTGCGCGCCCACTTCCGGAGGCGGTCGCTGCGGGCGGCACGGAGGAGGAGGCGGCTTACGAGTACATGCATGTATACAACAAAGCTGCCCGCCCGCCGGAGCATGCGAAAGGGCCGCCTGGCGGCGGCCCCTGCCCGCATCCGTCAGATCTGTCGGGTCCGGCCCTGCCGGATCAGAAGTGGAGGCGCAGTCCCACCGACACGGGGAACGAGTACGTGGTGGACAGGCCGTCCAGGTCGGGGTCGTTCCGGTCGTTGTAGACCTGCGTCAGATCGCCGGTGTCGGCCTCGTCGCCGAACACCCCGTAGGCCTGGGCGTCCAGGTAGACGTCCACCTGCTCGTGGACGGAGTAGCCCGCCGTGGCGCCCACGTTGGCGGAGGGGTAGAGCTCGGAGATGTCGATCTCCACCGCGTCGGTGCCCACCGACGTCTGGGTCCGGGGGACGCTGAGGTTCGTGAACCCGGCGGTTCCGTTGACGCTGGCGAAGAACCCGCCCGGCTGTCGGCGCGTCAGGTAGTAGAGGGCACCCGCGTGGAGCCTGAAGTGCTGCACCTCCAGCTCGTTCACGCCCTCGTTGCCCAGGGGGGCGCCGATGTCGAACCCGTCGTAGAGGTCGGCCCCTCCGTCGAGCCGGAGCATGAACCGGTCGGTGAGGCCGAAGTTGATGCCCACGTTGTAGGACGGACCGGCCTCGGCCACGTCCGCCAGGTCGCCCGCGGGTACGGTCCATCCGCCGCGTGCATCGAAGACGATGGGCTTCTGCTGGGCGGCCGCCGGCGAGACGGATCCGGCCAGGAGGACGAGGCCGAGGAACAGGCCGATTGCAGTTCGTGTGATGCGCATGGAGCGCCTCCTCTCGGTCTATGTGTGGCGGCCCGCCCCGCCGGCCGTCCCGGCACCGGGAGACGGCAGGGCGAGCTCGTGTGTCGCTTCGGTCGTGTCGGAGTCGTGTAGCGTGCCGCCCGCGCGTGAGGTCAGCCGCCGCAGGCAGAGTCGATGTTGTCGTTGTTCTCCAGCTCCTGCTCGGTGACGGGGAAGCTGGTGTCCGATCCCTGCGTGGCCTGCGGATACAGGTCCACCCCGTACTGGTCGATGAACCGACGCAGGGTGCCCTGCCGGGTGCCGCTGAGCCACAGCCCGGCGGCGCGGGCCCGCGCCAGCTGCCGCACGTCGTCCTCGGAGAGCGGCGCCGTGAAGTCCACCGGGTCGAAGGCGCCGAGCTCCGGGGGCTGGCCGTCGTTGAGCGAGAAGTTCGACGTGGTCAGCGGGTTCACGCCCGGGTTGGAGAGCATGTCGTTGACCATCTGCTCGGCGTCGCCGAACTGGCCGTTCTGCAGCATGGCCTCGGCCTCGATCATGCGGGCCTCCCACCCGGTGGCCACCGGGATGCTGTTCCCGGCGCCGTTGTAGACGGTCTGGAGCACGATCGGGATGCCGATCTCCGGGGCGTCCACGTTGTTTTCCGTCTGGAGCAGGTTCTGGTCGACCCACTCCTCGAAGTAGGGCCAGCGCTCGTTGTGCCGGTTTCCGGCGGTGCCGTCGCCCACCGTCCACCGGGCGTTGAAGCCCTGCGTGCCGTAGGTGAGCTGCCATACCTCGTTGGCCTGCGCCGTGGTGTTGCCGGAGTACTCGGCGGGATAGTAGAAACCGTCGGCGACTCCGGAGACCGCGTTCGCCGCCTCCTGGTAGCGGCCCAGCCAGAGCAGGGCACGCCCCTGGCCGACCCGGGCGGCGGAGGCCACCGTCGGGAGTCCGGCCTCGTTGGCCGCCGTCTCCGCCTCACGGAGCATCGTCAGGGCCTCCTCCATGCGGGCGTCCGGTCCCACGGGGGCGGACTCGCCGTCGCTGCCGCCGAAGATGCTCTGGCAGTAGAGCTCGGAGAAGAAGATGCGGTCGTAGCCGCCGTAGAGCTTGCCGAAGGCGATGCCGTCGCGGACCTCGGCCTGGACTTCCGAGAACGCGTCGGCGCCGAGAGCCTGCTCGAACGCGGCGACGCCCTCATCCGCCGAGGCCCGGCTCACGTGCAGCGGCTCGTACAGGTCGTCGTTCAGCGTTCCGTTGTTGGGCTGCAGTACCCGCTCGTCCACGTCGATGCGGGTCGGGAAGGTGCCCGACAGGATCATCTCGTCGGTGAAGAGGCCTGTGTAGAGGACGTACTGGTCCATGGCCTCCTGGAAGTCTCCGATGATGGTGTTGATCCGCACCGAAACGTTCGCCGGCCCCTCCAGGGACTCCGGCGGAACGACGTCCGGGTCGTTCACCTCCAGGAATCCTTCCTCGCAGCCGGACACGCCGGCGACGAGCAGCAGCCCGAGGAGGGCCGCCGTCCACGGCTTCCAGCTTCGGTATCGGTTGTGGTCAGACATGGTCATCAAACGCTCCTCGTGAGTTTCGCTCACGCGGCGCCGGACCCGACTTCGGGCCGGCCCGCGTCAGCGCTCGACTTCGCTCTGTTCCCTGATTCCTCGCGTCCGTCCGCGGCGGTTCGCTCAGAGCCCGATCTGCAGCGACGTGGTGAACCGCCGGCCGGCGGGCAGGCCGATGAACTGCGATCGGCCGAACTGGTCCGATCCCGCCACGTTGACCTCGGGATCGGTGCCCTGGTAGGCGGTCCAGGTGGCCAGGTTCTCACCGGTGAGGCTCAGGCTGGCCTGATCGAGGCCGATGCCGGCGAGCCACCGCTGGGGGAGCTGGAACCGCAGCGTGACCGTCCGGAGCTTGATGTAGTCGGCGTCGTAGATGAACGGCGCCTCGGTGCCGAACGCGGCGGCCTCGGACTTGATGAGAGCCTCGTCCGTGCGGTCGCCGGTGGGCGTCTCCTTGAACATGGCCACGCAGCTCCCGAAGTAGCCTCCGCCGCCGAAGAGGCCGCAGTTGAAGCTCTCCGTGCCGTTCTCCAGGGCGTGCCCACCGGAGTAGGCGCCCTGGGCGAAGAGGGTCACGTGGTCGAAGAAGCGGAAGTTCGTGGCCAGGCTCCCCTCGAACGTGGGCACCGGGTTGCCCTGGAAGGACGCCGTGTCGGCCACCACGGGGCTGCCGTTCTCGAGGGTGACGCTCTCGGCGAAGTAGGCGGCGGCCGGGAAGCCCTCGCGGTGGCGCTGCGAGCCGAAGATGATCGGCTCGTCCAGCTCCGTGACCTCGTTGTCGTTCGTGGTGAGGGTTCCGTTGAGGCTCCACCGGAAGTCCTCACGCTCGACGAGCTGTCCGTTCAGGCTCAGCTCGATTCCGCTGTTGGCGATCTCGGCCACATTGACGAAGCGCTCGCCGGGTACGCCGAGAGAGGGCGCCAGCGGCCGCTGGACGATGGCGTTCTTCGTGGTCTTGTCGTAGTAGGTGAACTGGACGCCCAGGCGGTCGTCGAAGAGGCTGGCGTCGAAGCCCGCCTCCCACTCCTCGCCGGTCTCCGGCCGCAGGTCGGGATTCCCCGGCTGGGAGGCGCTGGCTCCCGGCACGTTCTGTCCGGACCGCGTCACGGCGCCCGCGTCCAGGAGCGCCAGGGCGTCGGTGGAGCCCGGCTGCTTCGCGGACTGGCCCCAGGCCACCCGGGCCTTGAACTGGTCGAAGACAGTGGGGAACCAGTCCTCCTCGCTCAGGACGTAGGAGGCGTTGGCCTGGAAGTACTCCTCGAGGCCCAGGTTCTCACCGAAGGCGCTGTTGTCGTCCAGGCGGACCCCCGGCGTGACGTAGAGCTTGTTGGCCCAGGAGAACTGCTCCTGCAGGAAGACGCCCAGCGTCTTCGTCTCGGTGAAGGCGTCGTCGGCCGTGTTGGAGACCGAGTTGCCCACGGCCGGCGAGCCGGCGGGGAATTGCCGCCCCTCCAAGTAGCTGAGGTCCGTGACGTCGTCGTACCACTGGAAGCCCAGCGTCGTCTGGCTGCTGAGCATGTCCGTGATCGGAAGCGTCAGCGTCGACGTGGCGTCCAGCGTGATGTTGCGAGAGTTGCGGTCCGTCTGCGTGATGAAGCCCTCGGACTGGGAGCTGAAGGGGCGCTCCGGGTCCACCGGCACGATCTGGTGGATGCTCCCCATGGCGTGGTCGTAGCCCACGGTGGCCCGGTTCCGGAGGTTCTGGAACGGCCGCCAGGTGAAGGTGGCGCTCCCGATGAACCGCTCCACGTGCTGCTCGTTGAAGCGGGTGAAGATCTTGTCGAACGTGCCCGCGAAGTACGGATTGTCCGGCGCGCAGACCTGGTCCGAGATGGTCTGCAGGTCGCCGCCGCCGCGGGCCAGCTCGTTGGCCACCATGCAGGTCTCGGTGCCGTTCACGCTCATGGGGCCCCACCACGGCGAGCCCAGAGCGTTCCCGACGACGCTGTACAGGCTGTTGTCGTTGTCGGGGAGCTCGCGGAAGGCGCTCACGTAGCTGGAGGAGAACTGGATGTCCATGTTCTCCCCGGGGTCCACGCTCACGTTGGCCCGCGCGTTCCAGCTGTCCACCTCGTTGTTCGGCAGGCTGCCGTTGTTCTGCTCCACCTGCCCCGAGAGATAGTAGCTGAAGCCGCCGCCTCCGCCCCGGGCGCTGGCGCCGTAGCTCTGCGTGTGCCCCTTCCGGAACGGGTCACCGTAGCGCGTGCCCTCCAGCAGGGACTGGACGTAGGTGGTGTCCTTGGCTCCGGCGCCCAGCCCGAGGAAGGGACCGAGTCCGCGCTGCGGGTTCCACGCCATGGACCACCACTCCGTGTCGTCGAAGGCGATGCCCTGGGACGTCCGGAAGGTGTACCGGGTGTCCTGGTCGGTGCCGGCCTTGGTCGTGATCCGGATCACTCCGGCCGAGGCCTCGGTGCCGTACAGGGTGGCGGCGGCCGGCCCCTTGATGATCTCGATGTTCTCGATGTCCTGGGGGTTCAGGTCGTTCAGGCGGCTGAAGTCCTGCCCGCCGACGCCGGGGTCGATCTCGTTGTCGTTGTTGATCCGCGCGCCGTCCACGTAGATGATCGGCGTCGTGGAGAGCCCCAGGCTGCTGGTGCCCCGGATCTTGATGGTCGAGGCGGTGCCCAGGCTCCCGGAGCTGCGCTGGATGGTGACGCCGGTGGAGCTGCCGGACAGGAGCCCGGTGAAGTCGGCGGGCTGGGTGTTCTCCACCTGCTCCGCCGCGTTCACCGTGGAGATGGCGTTGCCGAGCTCCCGCTGCTGCCTCTCGCCGGTGGCCGTGACCACGACGTCCTGGAGCGAGACGGCGGAGACATTGAGCTGGAAGTTCGCCGTCGTCGACTGGCCGCTCTGGACCTGCACGGTCCGGGTCTGGTTCTGGTAGCCGATCACCTGCACCCGGATCTGCTGATCTCCCGCCGGCAGGCCGGTGAGACGGTAGCTCCCGTCCTCTCCGGTCAGGGTGCCGGCCTGGCCTCCGACCACGAAGACCTGTGCGCCGGTGACCGGCTGCCCGTTCTGGGCGTCCGTGACCTGTCCGGTGACGGCCCCCTGCTGCGCCAGCAGGGCGGACGGCGCGGCCAGCGCCAGGGCGAGAGCGACGAGTGGAGCCGCGAGGAGCGAACCTCCCCGGGGAAGCCTGTCAGTCATCGTGGTTCTCCTTGTCTGATCCGACGTCAGAGCGTCAAGAGTTCTTGAGTACGTATTTGGTGGGCGACTCCTGACGGAGACGTACATCACGAGTGATCGCCTGGGAACAACGCGGGAAGCGGCAGCCGTCGGGCTGGCTCCGAAAGGAGCCCGGACCCGCCGGCCGATCGACCGCTTCAGACATCAAAACGATATCAAGCATCCGACAGTTCCGGCCGTCGCGGTCCAGCGGGGCACCTCCCGCCGCCTTCCGCGCCGCTGCGACCGTCCCCGTCGTGAGGCCGCATGCATCTCTCAAGAGCCGTGCCGCCGACGGACCGGAGGAGACGATCCGGGGCGTTCGCTGACGCGTCGGCGGGCCGTACCTTCCGCCGACGCGGCCCGGCCCGTCGGCCGACGACGCCCGGGACGCGCGCAGGTTCGAGCGAGTCCAGCCACGACAACCACCACATCCGCTTCGGAGGACCCCATGCCCGAGCTCCCGCACATCGAGATCTACCGGCAGCACCTGGACGCCACGTCCCTGAAGAAGACCATCGAGGAGGTGGAGGTCCGGGACGAGGACCTGCTCGAGGGCATCTCGCCCGCGGACTTCGCGGACCGGCTGGAAGGCGACCGCTTCGTCGGCAGCCGCCGGCACGGGAAGTACCTCTTCGCCCGGACGGGAGAGGGCCCCTGGGTGCTCTTCCACTTCGGGATGAGCGGCTTCCTGAGCTGGTTCGAGGACCCGGAGCACGAGACGGACTACCCGAAGGTGCTGTGGCACTTCGAGGACGACGGGGTCCTGATCTTCGACTGCGTGCGGAAGCTCGGCGAGGTGCGGCTCGTGGAGGACGCCGACGGGTGGATCGACGAGAAGGGGCTCGGCCCCGACGCCCTGAGCGAGGGCTTCGACCGCACCGCCTTCCGCGAGGCCCTCTCCGGCCGCCGCGGTTACCTGAAGACGGCGCTCATGAACCAGGAGATCATGGCCGGGATCGGGAACGAGTTCTCGGACGAGATCCTCTTCCAGCGGAAGCTCCATCCGAAGACGAAGGTGAAGTCGCTTGCGAAGAAGGAGCTCGAGGCGGTGCACGACACCCTGACCCACGTGCTCGAGACCGCCATCGACACGCGGATGAAGGCGGACAACTTCCCGAGCCGCTTCCTCTTCCCGCGTCGGGACGAGGGGGAGGAGTGTCCGAGGTGCGGCGGCGAGATCCGGCGGATCGAGGTCTCCGGCCGCGGCAGCTACTTCTGCCCCGAATGCCAGGGCGAGGAGCCGTAGACGTCCGATCGAAGCCCCCGGTGTGAGCGCGCACCGGGGTCCTCCGAGGTGCCGCCGGCCGCCGGCGCCGGCTTCCTCCGCATCCCGACCGTCCCCCCGCTTGACACCCCGCCGAGCCCCGGCGAGTATCCGACCCGTCGTTGAGAATGAGTTTCAACTGCATCCAGGGCGCATCGGCGGACGCGCTCGACGACCCGCCGCGTCGTCAACGCGACCACGGAACCGAGGGAACAGCCTTCACATGCTTCGTCGAATCCGTCACGCTCGCATTTCGTTCGTCCGCTCGCTGCTCGTGCTGGCGGCGGCCACCCTGCTCGGGCCGGCGCTCCAGGTCCCGGGGCACGGCACGCTGAACGGCCAGGAGGCCGCGTCGCGGTCGCAGATCGTCGGCACGGTGGTGTCGGCCTCCGGGGAGCCGGTGCCGGGGGCCACGGTCCTGGCCGCGGGGCCGCAGGTGCCGGAGCCCCGGCGCACGCAGACCGGGTCCGAAGGGGACTTCGCCCTCCGGTCGCTTCCCGCGGGCAGCTACACGGTGACGATCCGCGCCTACGGCTACGCCGAGCAGACGCGCTCGGTGGACGCCGGGGCCGGCCAGAGCCGCCACCTGGACGTGACGCTGCGGCCGGCGCCGGTCCAGCTCCGGGATCTGGAGGTGACCACGGCCACCCGGACCCTGACGTCGGCCCGGGAGGTGCCGGCGGCGGTGACGGTGGTGAGCCGTGACGAGATCGAGGAGCAGTCGACCCTGACCACGGACATCGGACAGATCCTGGGCCAGACCGTGCCGGGCATGGCGCCGGGCACCCAGAGCACCAGCAACTTCGGGCAGACGCTGCGCGGCCGGAACCTGCACGTGATGGTGGACGGGATCCCGGTGAGCACGCCGCTCCGCAACGGGCAACGGGCGCTCCATTCCATCGACGCGTCGGCCATCGAGCGCGTCGAGATCGTCCGGGGCGCCACGGCCGCCTACGGCTACGGCGGCACCGGGGGCGTCATCAACATCATCACCCGTGACGCCGGGGCGCAGGAGAGCGACCTCCGTACCGAGTTCCAGATGACCACGCCGGCGTCGGACGTGGCGGCGGACGTGGGGGGGCGACTCACCCAGCGGCTGTCGGGCCGGCGCGGCGACGTGAGCTACACCTTCGGGGCCACCGCCGAGCACACGGCCCTGAACTACGACGCCTCCGGCGACGTCATTCCGCCCGATCCGAAGGGGCAGGGCGGCGTGGCCGACGCCACGGGCCT
>CANPVF010000102.1 GCA_947581645.1 Candidatus Caribbeanibacter nitroreducens
TGGCGAAGAAGGCCGGGAGCCCGGCGGCGAACTCGCCCACGGGAGAGGGCTGGACGAAGCGGTTGGAGACGATGGACGGGAGTCCGGAGAGCTGTACCGCCGGCAGGTAGAGCCACCCGACGGCGACCCCGATCACCGCCGCCGCCACGCCGGCCTCCCGCAGGAGCTCGGAGCGGGGGCGGCGGGCCTCGCTCCCCGCGGCCTCCCCTGCCCCGCTCCGCCCCGACAGGACCAGCCAGACGAGGACCGCCCCGACGGGATAGAGGGCGATGGGGATGGCGTGGAAGGCGGCCGCCGCCACGACGCAGAAGCCCCCCCACGCCGCCAGGTCCCGCCGCCGGAGGAGGCGCGCGGCCAGGGGCACCAGGAGCAGCGAGCAGAGCGCCACGATGGCGTAGCCCCGGGCGTTGGCGGAGTACAGGACCAGGGGCGTGGTGACGGCGGCCACCGCGGACGCCACCAGGGCCTCGTCGGCGTCCCCCAGGGCGTCCCAGGCGGCGTAGGCCGCCGGCACCACGGCGACGCCGGCGGCGAACGCCGGGAGCCGCATCACCGCCGGCGCCGAGCCCAGGGCCGACGTCACCAGGTGCACCAGGAGGGTGTGCAGCAGGTGGTTGTTGGGGAACGTGTAGCGGGCGAGGCCGAGCTCCGCGGGCTGGGCCGCGAAGTGGGTGAACGTGAAGGCCTCGTCGTATCGGACGGGCCCGGACAGATACAGGAGCCGGAGGGCCACGGCGCCGGCGACCACGGCGGCCAGCGCCGCGGCGTGCCAGCCGCCCCGTCGCCCCGGAAGCCCGGCCATCCACCGGGCGGCGTCCCGGGCCATGCGGGTCAGGTCCCGCCAGGAACGGCGGGCGCGCCGGCCGAGGACGGTGACGGTGGGCCGGGGGGCGAGGACGCCGAGCCCCCACGCCAGGAGCACGGCGCTCGCCGCGCCCAGCGCCAGGACGCCGGAGGCACCCTCCAGGAGGCCCGAGAGCAGCTCCACCGCTCCCGAGACCCGGCCCTGGACCACCACCTCCAGAGTGGGGACGCGGGCGAAGCCGAAGCGGGCGCCGAGCCAGGCGCTGTATCCCAGCACGCCCAGGAAGGCAGCGCCGGCGGACAGCAGGGCCGCCGCGGCGAGACGGCTCCCCGCCGGAGGCTCGCCGTCCGCGTCCTCCTTCCCGGCGCGGCCCGGCGTGTACGTGCTGCGGTCGGACGCGCTCATCGTGCGTCACGAACGGGCGCAGGGGGCGTTCCACGAACGACCGCCCCTCCGCGCCGGGCTCCGGTGCGGGCCAGCGGGCCGGCCGCCCCGGCCCGCGACCGGCCGGCGCCTGCTCCTGCCTACTCCTCGGAAGCGGTTCCCGCCAGCCCGCCCTCCGGCGGCCCGCTCACCAGGGCGTTGAACACCAGCTTGAAGGTGCCGTGGGTGGTGTGCCGGAACTGGGGCCGGAACCCGATGAGCACCACCGTGCCCTGGCCGTGGCCCACGGTGACGGCGGCGGCCCGCCCGGCGATGGCGTCCTCCCCCAGCAGCCATCCGCTCTGCAGGATGTCACGCTCCGGGTACGTGAGGGGTCGGCTCACCCGGTCGCTGTCGTGGTGGAAGATGGTCCGGTAGGCGTGGTTGCCCTGCATGAAGAGGGCGTAGGCCCGGTCGGGCATCCCATAGGCCAGCGGGCGCGTGTTGTCCACGTCCACCCGGAGCGTGGAGCCCGGCGACCAGAAGGCCGTGTCCGGGAGCCCCGCCACGGCGTTCTCCACCGGCAGGTCCAGGTGCTCGATGGCCAGCTCCCCGGACTCGCCGAAGGTGACCAGGGTTCCGCCGCCGCGGACGAACGCGTCCAGGGCGCGGGCTCCCTCCTCGCCGAACCCGCTCCGGTACTCCTCCGGCGGCAGGAGCTCGTACCCGTCCGGGTCGGGCCCCAGCATCGTCTCCGGGTCCTCCTCCGGGAGGATCACCACGTCGTACTCCTGCCCCAGGGTCCCCGAGGTGACGTCGGCGTCGAAGAGGGTGTCGTAGGGGAACCCGAAGTTCTCGAGCATGAGCCGGGTCCACCCCTCGTCCATGTTCCCGCCCCAGTAGGGCTGGTACATGCCGATCCGGAGCCGCTCCACGGGCCGCGCGCCGGAGCCGGGATCGGCGTCCAGTGGCGCGAAGTCGACCCCGGTCTCCTCCGCCACCCGGCTCAGGGCGCCGGAGGGCGCGTCCGGGCCCAGCAGGAAGTCGCCGGGCCGGAGTCCGGAGCCCGAGGCCGGCCGGTCCACCCGCCGCACGGCCACGCCCTCGTCCCACAGCAGGTTGACCGCGTGGAAGGCGTCGTTCAGGCGCCCGTCCAGCACGTAGCCCGCGCTGCCGGCCTGCACCTCGCCCGCCGGGTCGAGCTGCCCGGTGACCACCCGAGTGGAAGCATCCACCTGCGTCTCCACGGGATCCACCCGCACGCCCATGAACTCGTACATGGTGTGGGTGGAGAGGTCGTAGGGGTGGATCGGCGAGCCGTCGTCGCTGCGCGTGAAGTGGTTGTCGAGGTAGAAGGTCCGGCCCAGGAGCCAGCGGATGACGCCGCGCTTCGGCTGGGCCAGCGTCACCACGTGCGTGCCCGGCCCGTACACCGTCCCCTCGTGCGTGAACTCCGACTCGGCCCGCCGCACCTCGATCCCCTGGAGCAGCAGCCGGTTCACCATCTTCGCCGTCGTCAGCGGGTCGTGCTGGTCGGCGGGGATCACGTAGGCCGCGGCCGGGTCGCCCTCGGCGCCGCGCTCCGTCTGGCGGGTGGCCTTCAGGTAGGCGTTCCGGAGCACCGTCTCCCGGTTCCGCGCGGCGATGTCCAGGGCCGCCACGGCGGACAGCTTCTGCTGCTCCACGATGTCGCGGACCCGCCACCAGCCGCCCTCCCAGGGGCTGGGGAAGTTCGTCTGCACCTCGTACTCCCGGAAGTTGCGGCTATTCCCCTCCAGGTGGTCCGGGTTGAAGTAGGTGGGCGTGGCGTAGCGCCCGGTGCGCGCCGACTCGGTGAGCATGCCGGCGACGTTGTGGAACGGCGTGATCCAGTGCCACCCGAAGTGCCCCCATCCCGAGTACAGGGCGTAGTTGATGACGCCCTCGATCCCTTCCTCCTCGAGCTTGTACGCCATGTGGGCGCCGTACCAGTCCATCTCGCGCCACACCAGCGGGTCGCCGTCGGGCCGGATGGGCTCCGAGTACGGGGGCACGTAGAAGCGGGGCCCGTCGTTGCCCATCTCGTGGTGGTCGATGTACGCCTGCGGGAGCCACTCCCGGAACAGGATCCGCCCCGTGTACCGCGACTCCACGGTGTTCTGCATGTAGGCGTCGCGGTTGTTGTCGTGGCCGATGTACGGGTGGTAGAGCCACGGCATGGACACGCCCTCGTGGTCGGTCCCCTTCGTGCGCCGGTACCACTCCGTGATGAGGGCCGTGCCGGACGGGTTCAGGCTGGGGAAGATCACCGAGATCGTGTTCTCGCGGATCCGCCGCATCGTCTCGTCCTCGCGGCTCACCGACTCGTAGGTGAAGAGCGCCGCGGTCTGGGTCGCGGCCACCTCGTTCGAGTGGAGCCCGAAGGACTGGGCCACCACGGCCTTCCCGTCGGCGATGGCCCGCTCCACCTCCGCGTCGGACGCCCCCCGCGGATCGCTCAGCAGCGCGTTGATCTCCCGCAGCTCGTCGAGCCTC
This sequence comes from Candidatus Caribbeanibacter nitroreducens, assembly GCA_947581645.1. Lineage (GTDB taxonomy): Bacteria > Gemmatimonadota > Gemmatimonadetes > Palauibacterales > Palauibacteraceae > Caribbeanibacter > Caribbeanibacter nitroreducens. The sequence continues at coordinate 3,683 of CANPVF010000102.1, forward strand.
GACAGGTTCTCCTCGGAGGAGACGAAGAGGACCACGTAGGGCTCGCCGTTGGTGGCGGGCCCCATCTCCCGGAGCCGGAGGCGCGGGCTGGCCTCGTCCAGGTGACGGTAGTACTCGACCAGCTGGTCCCAGTGGGCCAGCTGTCGGTCGGCGCCCATCCGGTGCCCGAAGAACTCCTCCGGGGACTGGACCTGCTGGGCGTCGACGGCCTGCGCCTGGACGGCGAGGCCGAGGGCGAGGAGGAGCGTGCCCAGGAGGGCCCGGGCGGGGGAGAGCGAGCCGACGGTCATGGCGGACCTCGTTTCCTGTGGGGATCGGTGGTCCGCCCAAGATGGTCCGGTCGACGGCCGCCGGCAACCGACGAGGGTCCGATCGACCCCGCGGCGTCCCGGGTCCTGGACGCCGTCCGCCGCGGAGGTGGCGGCGGTCTTGAGAAGGCTGGTGAGTCGCATCTTCCTGTCTCCCGTATCCTGGAGTGGAACCTCGAGCGCTGCGCACGTCGCACGAGCGAATCCGGATCCGAACGTCCGGGACGCCCGGCGCCGACGACCGGTATGTTCTGCCGACTCCGGCCGTCAGGCGGCCCCGCCGCCGCCTCCGCCGGCGGCACCGGCGGCGCCGGCTCCCGCGGCCCCCGACGCGGCGGCGCTGGAGCTGGCCGCAGCGGCCCCGGCGGCGTGGGCGGCGGTCCACGTCGGATCCTCCTCGCCGGTGAGATCGCGCATCCATCCCGGACGGAGAATCGCGGCGCCATCCTCGTCCAGCTCCTCGTCCAGCTCCGAAGCGGTCCGGGCGGCGAAGCCGGGCTCCAGGATCAGCCAGGGCAGATTCTCCATGAGGAGACGCGCCGCCTCCCGACGGCGCGGCGCTTCCTCGTCCGCCGCGGCCTCGATCGACTGCTTCCGCCCCTCGATGAAGGCCCGGATCCCGGCGCGGACGCGTCCGCCCTCCTCCGTGACCTCGTGGCGCCGCGCAGCGGCGAACACGCCGCCCAGCGCGAGGCCCGCCAGCAGCCCGCCCAGCTCCCACAGCGGCGCGTAGCCCAGGGCGGCGGCCGCTGCCATCGCGAGCACGGCGGTGACGGCGCCGGCGGCCACGAGCCGCTTTGCGCCCTGCGCCCGCCCGGACCGGTCCGCAACCAGTCCCTTCTCCTCCAGCCGCCCTGCGAGTCGCCTCCGGACGCGCTCTCGGAACTCCTTCTCCTCCTTCCGAAAGGCCCGGAGGGACTCGTGGCGAGCCAGCCGCTCCAGGAGCTCCTCCTCGATCCCGCCAACCACCTCGTCGCGTGCGACGTCCGGTTCGTCATCCGGCCTGTCGTCCAGCACCCGTGCGCGGACGCGCTTCCGGGTTCCGAGCAGGCGATCCTCCTCGTGGCGCTCGAGCCGCAGGCGGCCGCGCCGTGCCAGGTCCGTCAGGAGGGCAGCGAAGAGGCGATTTCCTCGCTTTCCGATGCTCTCCACCTGGAGCAGCATCGCCCCCAGGGCCAGGGGCAGATCCGGGCGGGCGCTTCCCGACGCCGCGGGCTCTTCCTCCGGATCCGGTCCGGTCCAGCGCCACGCCAGCCACACGCCCGGAAGCATGCCGGCCACCGCCGCTATGACGGAGAAGAGGAAGATCCGGGCGGTGCGATCGCCCGCCGCCCGGCCCGCCACCGCCCGGGGGAAGCTCACGCGCACCGCGTACGTGGTGGAGGGGTCGAGGCGACCGTGGGCGAACTCGGCCGACCACCGTCCGCCGACGCTCCGGATTCGGGCGTCCGACGCCGGCTCGACGGCGACGCTGTCGGTTGCCTCGACCAGGGCACCGGCGAGCGTGACGTTCACGCGGACGCTGTCGACGGGCACCTCCCACCCGTCCCCCACCGCCGCCCAGTGAACGACGTTCCTCCCGTCGGCCTCCTGGATCGCGCCGTGGGCCCGGTACCGGAGCACGAGTTCCACCTGCCCCCCGGTCGGGACGAACTGGACGAGTACACGGAGCTGGCCGCCGCTGCGCTCGACGGACGACTGCCGGACGGCCACGTCCGGGCTCGAGGCCTGGACCCCGGTGAGGCTGTCCACGCGGGACCGCGGGATCTCGCGGTGGATGCGGCTGAAGTCGCCGCCGGAGAAGCGAAACGTGATGCGCTCGGTGACGGCGTACGACCCGTCGGGCTGCACCGCCACGTCGACGTGGTAGGAGCCGATCTCGTAGCTCTTCTCCTGCGGAGGCGCAGCGTCCGCGGACACGGCCGCTGCAGCCAGGATGAGCGTCGTCGCGGCCGCCAGCGCCGCGCCCCGCATCGAGCCGGAATGAAGCTGCGAGAGCTGGACGCGAGAATCTCGCCTGTCGGTCGTCACGGTCGGCCCTTTCCCGGAAGCTGGATGAAGCACGGAGGAGTCGTCTGGCGAATTCGATTCGGGGGCGCCGTGAATGTACGGCGTCGGTGGCGGTAGTATTCACCGGGGAGAATCCCCACGCTCGCCTCCACCGGCTCCCGACGGCGCGCCCGATCGCGCTGCGCCACCTTTTCGGGCGCGAGTCACCCACAGCCCGACCCCATCGGACAACCCGATACGAGAAGGAGGCGCCATGGAGCCCGTGAACCGACTGCTGGACACCACCGTCGGCGAGCTCGAGAAGATCCTCACCACCCGGACGGTCGTCGGCGATCCCATCGAGGTCGACGGCCACACGATCATTCCCCTCGTCTCCGTGGGCTTCGGCTTCGGCGGTGGCGGCGGCGAGGGAGGCCCCGGCGGGTCGGAAGCCGGCGGCACCGGCGGGGGAAGCGGCGGCGGAGGAGGGGTGAAGCCCGTGGGCGTGATCGTCATCGACGACGACGGCGTCCGGGTGGAGCCCATCAAGGGGAGCGCCGCCTCGGTCGTGGAGAAGCTGGGGAGCTCGGTCGCGGAGCTGGTCGACAGGGCCCGGAAGGACCGCGAGGCCGGCGAGAGCGGGGGCGACGGGGACGGCTCCGGCGCCTGACGTGCCGCAGCCCGCAGGCGACGACGGGAGACGACGATGGTGACCGCGGCGGCGGTGGCGCTGGGCGTCCTGGCCCTTGTCCTGGGAGCTCTGGCCGTCCCCGTGGAGCTGGAGGTGGCCCGTCCCGGCGACGACCTGCCGACGTCCGTGCGGATCGGCTGGCCGGGCGGCCGTGTGGCCTGGGAGCCCGTTCCCGGGACGGAGACGCCGGCGGAGACGGACGAGGAGGAGCCGGCGCCGCCGGAAGCGGAGGAGGAAGAGGAGCCGTCCGGACGGCGCGGGCCGGGTGTCCGGCGGGCCCTGGCCGCCCTGCGGACGCCGGGGCTGGCCCCGACCGCCGGACGGGCCCTGGCCCGGGTGGCGGCGGCGGTTCGATTGCGACGGGCGG
>CANPVF010000103.1 GCA_947581645.1 Candidatus Caribbeanibacter nitroreducens
GCGGGGCCCGGACGCGACACGGGGAGCCGCGGGGAGCCAACGGAGGGCGAAGGCGTGTCAGAGCCGCTGCATCAGAAGCTGAGCAGACGCGAGGGGCAGGTGATGGACGCCGTATACGCCCTGGGCGATGCCACCGCGCGCGAGATCACCGAACACCTCGAGGACGAGGAGGCCTACGACTCGGTCCGGGTGATCACGGCGAACCTCGCGAAGCGCGGACTCCTCGACCGGGAGCGGGAGGGCCGCTCCTACCGGTACCGGCCGGCCATCCCCCGGGAGAAGGCCCGGCGTCCCGAGATGAGCCATCTCCTCGAGACGTTCTTCTCCGACTCTCCGTCCCGTGCCGTGCTCGCGTTCCTCGACATGACCAAGGAGGAGCTCTCGAGGGAGGACCTCCGGGAAATATCGGAGTGGATCGACCGGCGAACCGGGGAGGGGGGCGAGGGGCCGGACTAGGAGAGACGGGCAACCGTCGCCCGACCCGGCGCGTCGTACAGTCGCGTTGCCGTCCGCCGGGAGGGGCCAACCAGGAACACTCGAGGCTCTGAGATGCAGCTACTGGATCCGGCGGCCTGGTCGACGCTCGGCGTCGACGTCTTCGTCTTCCTCGTGCTGAAGGGCGTTCCCCTCAGCCTCGGCCTCCTGCTCGCCCGGCGGGTGCTGGACGGGTACGGAGCCGGTACGCGAGCTGCCGCGTGGTCCCTGGGAGTTCTCGGCCTCGCGGTGCTCCCCTTCCTCCAGCTCGAGCTGTCCGCGTGGGGAGCCGGCGTCGTCGAGTATCCGGAGAGCTGGCTCGAGGCGATGGGGGGCGGGTGGCCGATCGGGACCTGGCTGCTCCTGATCTGGGGGAGCGGGGCGGTCTACCTGCTCGGCCGGTTCGCCGGCTCGAAATCCGTCGACCCGTCCGCCTGCGGATGGGGAGCGTTCCCGGTGCCCCGCTCACCTGGGGGTGGGTGCGGCCGATGATCGTCCTCCCCCCGGAGGCGGCCGGCTGGAGCCGCGACGAGCTGGACGCCGTTCTCTACCACGAACTGGCGCACGTCCGGCGACACGATTTCCCCCTCCTGGTGGCCATGGAGGTCGCGCGCGCCCTGCACTGGCCGAATCCGCTGGTCCGGAGGCTCCTCCGGACGGTACGCACGGACCAGGAGCTGGCGTGCGACGCGGCGACGCTCCAGAAGGGCGTGGATCGGGAAGTCTACGCGCGGCACCTCGTCGCTCTGGCCCGCAGTCAGTCCCCGAATACGCCGGGTCACGACGCCTCCCTGCCCGTGATCTCCCGCTCCCGGCTAGGACGCCGTGTCCAGTTCATCCTCTCCGGGGAGACGCGGGGCGGCACCGCTCCGGCGACCGTTCTCGCCGTCCTGGCCGTCACCGCGTCGGCAGGCGTGCTGCTCCTGGCCTCCGCCAATCCCTGGCTGGACTGCCTCTGACGGTCGGAGGATCCACAGCCTCCTCCCCGTCGAGGGGCTGCCGGAGCACCGGCTGACGCCGCACTCCGGCAGCTCCGTGTGCGAGGTTCTCCCACAGCCCGGCGGGAACCTCCCACACGGGATCCAGCGCCTCCCCGACAGCCGGAGCTCCCGGACGTCGGGACTTTTCCCGTGATGGCGAACGTCCGTTCACCGCTGGAGGCGGCATGTCGATGACGACGATGGAGGCCAGTGCGCTCCTGCTGCAGCTGGTGGTGCCCCTGGCCCTCGTCGCCCGGGTGGGCGTCGTCCGGGAGCGGACGCGTCTCTCCTGGGCGCTGGACCTGGCTCTGGCCGTCTCGTACCTGGCGGCCGTCACCCTGGCGGCGCCGTGGCTGGCCCTCCCCTGGTACCTGCCGTGGGTCTTCGCGGCTCTTCTCGCCCTGGCCGCCGCCGTCGGCGGGCGACGCGCCGACGCCGGGGCCGCCGGCTCCCGGCGTCTCGCTCTCGTGGGCCACGGGCTCCGGGGCATCCTCGTGCTGGTGTTCGCCGGCATCGCGATCCTCGCCCTGTCCGGCCGGCAGGGCTTCGGGAACGACCCCGTCGACCTGGCCTCTCCGCTGCGCCAGGGCACCTATATCGTCGCCAACGGCGGCAGCAGCGAGATCATCAACCCGCACCTGAAGACGCTGACGGCGGAGCGCTTCCGCGACTACCGGGGGCAGAGCTACGCCCTGGACATCGTGAAGGTGGGCTCCTGGGGATCACGGTCGGACGGGCTCTCCCCCGACGGGCCGGGCGGGTTCGCCATCTTCGGCGACACGCTCCACGCCCCCTGCTCGGGACCGGTGGTCCGCGCCGTCGACGGGATGCCGGACCGGCTGGATCCCGGCGAGGAGCCGCGGACCCTCGAGGGCAACCACGTGATCCTGGACTGCGGCGGGACGTGGGTCGTCCTCGCCCACGTCCAGCGGGGAACCGTGTCGGTGGCAGAAGGTGACCGTCTGGAGACCGGAGATCCGATCGGCCGGGTGGGGAACAGCGGGCGCTCCGACGAGCCTCACCTCCACCTCCACGCCCAGACGCCGGGCACGGACGCCGCCCCGCTCAGCGGTGACCCCGTGCCCATCACCATCGACGGCCGTCACCTGGTGCGGAACAGCCGGCTTCACGGGGAATGACGGACCGGGAACAGCCGACCTCGCACCGGCCTCCGGCCGGACGCCTCGAACACGAAACACGGAGAACGTGAGAACCATGAAGAAGATCGTCCTGGCCGCGGCGTCGCTCTACCTCCTGATTGCCGCCTCCCCCCTCCACGGGCAGAGCACGGCTCCCTTCGAGCTGGAGCTGAAGGCCGGGCCCGGATTCACGACGGGGGAGGTGGAGGGCGAGTCGCTGGGCAACGGCCTGGGGGCTGAGGCCACCGCCGCCTACTGGTTCACCCGGCGTCTGGCCGTCTACGGCGGCTGGGGCTGGCACCGCTTCGCCCCGGAGCAGTCCTTCGCAGGAGCCGACACCGACATCGAGGAGACCGGCTACGTCTACGGTCTCCGCTTCGAGTACCCGTTCATCATCGGCCGGGCCTCGAGCCCCCGGCTGCGGCTGCACGTCGGGGGCACCTACGAGCACCTCGAGATCGAGGACGGGGACGGGAACCGGATCGGCGACTCCGATCACGGCGTGGGGTGGGAGGCCGGTGCGGGGGTGGCCTTCCCGGTGAACGGCTCGTGGACGGTCACGCCGGGAGTCCGCTACCGCGCCCTCTCGCGCGAGGTTACGGTGGCCGACGTGGTGACCGACGTCGACCTGGAGTACGTCGCCACCGAGATCGCCGTCTCCTGGAGGCTCGGCTCGTAGCACCGGAGGTTCGGCACAGCGGGGAAGTGAGCTTCCGTCCGTAAACGCCGCGGACGGAAGCTCCTCTCACCCATACTGGCGAGAAGCTCAGCGCATCTCGTCTCCGGGCCGTCCCGGGTGGGTCCGATTCTCACGGTGAGCCACGATCCACTCGCGGATCGGCTCCCAGACGTGCGTCGCGGCGCTGCCCGCGGTGAAGAGGTCGGCGTGTCCGAAGTCGTACCGCCGCTCGGAATCCGAGAGCAGCTGTACGAGGAGCTCGTCGTAGTCCCGGGTGGACGTGAGCGAGGCCGTGTACGCTCCGGCCAGCCCCGTCCCGCCGGCGGCGCCCACGTACAGGATCGGTACCGTGATCTCCCCCAGGTTGTCGTCGAAGGCCACGTCTCTCCCCGACTCACACCGGGAGCGCGCGACGTCGGCCGTCGCTCCGAGCGGCCAGTAGGGTCGCGTGGCGAGGATCACGTCGAGCCACAGATCCGGATCGGTGAATCGGAGGCCGGTCGGAACGCCGGACTCATCGAAGGTGCCACCGACGAAGTGAGGCACCCCGCTGGCCGTCGCGAAGAGGATGAACTCCCGGTTGGTCAGCTCGAGGCCCTGTGGCGCGGCCGGCGACGGGTCGTCCGGAGCCGACACCGCCAGCCCGGCCAGGCCCAGGAGGCCCGTCGCCGAGCTGTTGACGTAGGTCCCCTCGGCGATCTGTTCCTCGAAGTCATCGGCGTTCTCGCACGCCACGGCTCGCCGCTCCGGCTCCTCGAACTTGACCTCGGTGTCGACGGCGACCAGCCCCTTCACCATTCGCCGGCCGGGCGGCAGCTGCGTCTCGCGAGCGGCGACCCCGTAGGCCACGGGCCCGCCGTAGCTGAACCCGAGCAGGTGGAGACGGCCGTTCCCCTGGCCGGTCGACGTCCGGATCGAGCGCGCGGCGGCCACGGCCTCGTGGGCGAACTCGATGTCCTTCCCGATGCCCCATCCCTGGAAGAAGCCGAAGTCCTCCGTTTCCAGGGGCACGCGTGCCCAGGCGTAGTCGATGCCCCAGACGTCGATGCCGTTCCGGGCCAGGTAGATGGCCACCGACTGATCCCACGGGGGCACGTCCGACACGAGCGGCTCCACGAAGATCTGCGTCCAGGAGTTCGGCGCCCCGGGGAGCAGGAAGACTCCGTCCACGGTGCGGGCCGGACGGTTCGGACGGCGCTCACGCACCATCCGGTGGAGCTCGACGACGTCGTAGGGGCCCGGTCCGAGCTCCAGATCGTACGTGTAGTGGACGATTCCTTCCTGCAGCAACGTTCGGGACGTGGGGGTCACCGCCCGATCCGGCTGCCCCCGGACGGCCGGAGCCTGCATCGGGTCGGTGGGAACGTCCGAGCACGCCCCGGTGAATGCGCCGGCGGCCACGGCGAGGACGAAAACGGCAATGCGTCGGACTGCGGTCATGGCTTTCTCCCATTTCGGACGATCGAGGACTGACCGCCTGCGGCAGGCACCTCGCGTCCGCCCCTCATCGGCCGTCGCCCAAACACTCGGCGACAAAGGGGACGAACTCGTTGTGCACGAACTCCAGCTTGCCGTTCACGGTCACCTTCACCCGGTGACGAACCCGGAGATCGGGCAGGCCGTTCTGGCTCCGAAAGATCGTGTTGAACTCGTGCTTCCTGGTGAATCCCCCGGGAGGAAGGGGCGTCCGGGCCGGCCAGTTGAAGATCAGGATCTCGTGCGCGCCCGGTCCGGGCAGCCACGTCATGTCGTCCAGCACGATCGTGACCTGCGAATAGTCGATGTACTCGGTGAGGTGTCGACGACCGCGGGCGGTCGTCGTGATCTGGGCCCACCCGGTCCAGATGCCGCCCATCTGGAGGGGCTCGCCGAGCTCCAGGCAGGGTGTCGGCAGCGGTACGTAGGGCGCGATCTCCGGATCCGGAAACGGCACCGTGAACGTCTGGCGCTCGGTCGTGGCGGCGTTGGGGCTCGCTGAAGCTTTCAGGTCGACTGCCGCTGTCTCGGCGGCCGAGGGAGCGGTGGATGGGAGCTCGCCGCACGCAGCGGACGCGAACAGCACGATGAGCATCACCGGAAGGGTTCGTCGGAGGTGGGTCATGGCGCCTCTCCCGTGAGGGTGGCGGTTGATGCGGACATGCCCGAATCCGAGCGAAGGACCGTGGAGGCCCCGACGCGGACGGGCACGACGAGCCGCGATGATCGATCCGTAGCCAGAAACTGAAAGCCGGAGGGGGTGGAGCGCGTGGGAAGAACGTCCTATATTTACGTCGTACGACGTACGATACTCAGCCTCCTGCCCGTTTCGCTGCCGAAAGGCGGACGTAGCGGAGCCGGCGGGAGGGAGGACGCTGGCGTCGTGGCCCTTCACCTGACGGACGGCCAGCTGGCAGAAATCCGGGAGCTACAGGAGCTCCTCGTCGCCCCCCTGCGCTTCCCCGACCCGGTATCGTGGACGGCGGCGGTCCACGGGGCGGCCACAGACCTGTTCGGCGTCGAGCGGTCCCTTCTGGTGCTTCCCGGTGTCGACGGTGATGTCCATCTCGATGCACCCGACCTCGCCGATCGGAGTCGCGAGGCGCTGGAAGAAGCGCTGACGGGAGTCGGAGCAGGCGCCAACCGATACGGCGATCCCCTGCTCGACCGGGCCATGCGACGACTCGCCGCCTCCGGGGTCGAGGTCTGGAACCGGAGCATCGCGGAGCGGGTCAGCCGGATTTCCCTCGAGGAGATGCCCCGCTTCTATCCGGAGGTGATCCGACCGTACGAGTTCGAGGGGATGCTCGCGATGGCCCACTCTCTTCCGGAGGGACGGGCCCAGATGCACATCCTCCCGGCCCGGAGCGAACGTACGGCCTTCGGGAATGAAGCCCTCGACGTGTTCCGGCTCCTCCTGCCCGCCTTCAGGTCCGGGAGCCGGGCCCACGCTCTGGCCTCACGGCGCCAGCGATTGCTCCAGGTGAGCGTGGACCTCCTGGAGGAGGGCGTGGCCGTCTTCCGGGATGGAGCCGCGGTCTACCGCAACCGATCCCTGCGCAGGCTGCTGTCGGCCGAGGAGCGCCCGGACGACCTGACTGACGCGATCGCGGCGTGCGCCGAACACCTGCGGGGGGCGCTGACGAATCGGACCGCTCCCGGAAGCGGCCTCGACAGCTCGACCGAGGTCGGGACGGCGACGAACCGGTACCGGCTCGCGGCGAGCCACCTGGACG
>CANPVF010000104.1 GCA_947581645.1 Candidatus Caribbeanibacter nitroreducens
CCCCCAGGGCCCGGGCCACGCGCACCCGCTCCCGGGCCGCCCCGGCCCCGATGCCGATCCGCCAGCTGAGCCACCGGGCGCAGCTCTTGAAGCCGGCGTGGTGCCAGCCCTGTGAGGCGTCGTAGCGGCGGATCAGGACCAGCAGCGCGTAGGTGGCGACGGTGATGTGGGCCGCCAGCTCCGCGATCCGGTCCGACAGCGCCTCCACCTCCTCCGGCGTGAGGTCGTCGCCTTCGAACTCCTCGAGCCCGTCGTGGTCGTACATCGCAGTGTCTCCCGTGGAAGGACCGAACAGAACCCGAAGACAATATAATCCCGCCGATCAACGGGCCTCAGAACGGGCGAGGCGCCGATGGGAGCGGGAGTCGAGGCGTCGGGGGAGGGGCGGCGGCGACGGCGGGCGCAGAGAGCGGCTGTGGGGCCGGGAGGAGGATGGCGGCGGCCGGGGTCGGACCCCACCGGTTGCGGGCCCCGAAATCCGTCAAGGGGGTGGCGGACACGGGATTGCGGCGGTCACCGGTGGGAGGAACGTAACCCGCTGTCGGGGCGCGAGTTACGGAGGCAAGGCGGATCACCAGCGGCGGACGACCCGCGGGAATCCGTCCCCGTCAGCCCCGGTGGCCGGAGGGCGGAGACAGCACCGGGTTGGGCGAAGAGGGTCCTCCGTCAGTCGGCCGCTGAAACGTCTCCGCGGAGACGCTCCCTGGCCGGCCTCTCTGTGGACAGGCTACGCCCTCTCCTCCGTCGAGCCGAGGCCGCGGTGGAGAAGAGGTCGAACCAGCGTGGCTGGCTAACCTGGTCCCTGTTCAGCGCCTGCGGACGTTGGGTCGGTCGCCGTCGAAGACGGAGGTTAGCATGGCGTCGGCCAGGGCCTCCGGAGTTCGGCCCTCCAGGTCTTCACCCCGGAGGCTGAACACGTGCCAGCCGCTGTGATCTTCCTCGCGGAGTTTGACCTTCCTCCCCACGAGCCGAAGGCACTCCCCTGGATCCTTCCCGCGCTGACGCAGTGCGCCCCGGATCTGTCCCACGAGGCTCATCCAGGTTTCCTTGTCCACGGCGGTTTCTCCTGTCTGCAGAGAATCAGGTCCCGGGGCGCCCCGATGGCGCCGATCCGGTGGAGGCCGGGGCCTGCCTTCCCGGCACGGGCCGTCCGGAGTCGAAGCTCGACGTACACTTCCCCATTCCTGCAGGGCAAGATACCAACCGGCAGCCCCAATACTCTGTAGATATACGTATTTGATTGCTCTACAAGCAGATGCGCCTTCCAGCAATCCTCGACCACTCCGCAGCGGAACTCTACGGTGTGAAAATCATTTCGATCCACGCGTCTGTACTTCACGACTTCGGTTCATGCGAGCCACTGACAGGGCCATCGTAATGCCCCCCTGCCCCGGCCAGGGGCTGGCATGCCCTCCTGCAGGATACGGAGTGCCTGCCCGGATACCGCGATAGACGTATGTATAGAGTGCCTCACGACGGACCGAGACAGCGCTTCCAAGGGTTCGAGCCGGTCGAGGAGGTCGTCCGTGAGTCCCTCACCCGCGCCGGGACGCATCTCGATGTCCGGACTCCTGCTGGCGGCGGGTGCCGCGGTCGTCCTCGCCGGATCGATGGGCGCCCGCCAGCACCGGGCGACCGGCGACGTCGCCACAGCACGCGTACGTGTCGATACCGCTCCCGCCCTCCTCGCGTCTCTCCGCCGGGGCGATTACTCGAGGCAGTTCCGCATCGGCTCCCTCTCGGGCCCCGATGCCCTGGGACTGGTCGAGTCGGTGGCCCTGGACGAGAAGGGCCGCTTCTACGTGCTCGACTCACGCAACCACCGGCTCCGGATGTACGGCCCGGGTGGTGACCTCCTTCACGAGACAGGGGGCGAGGGGCAGGGGCCCGGAGAGTTCGGTGACCCCGAGGATCTGGCTCTCGATCGGAACGGCCGTTTGCTGGTCGCGGACCGGAACCGGCGGGTCTCGATCTTCCGACCGATCGGCGACAGCCTGCGGTACGAACATCAGTTTCGGATCGGCGGAACCCCCTGGGACACCTGCGTTCTCGGCGATCGCCTCGTCGTTCAGGCGATCCGACACGGCGACTGGACGATCATCGACGTCTACGACCTCGAGGGAAATCGCCTCCGCTCCTTCGGCGAGATGTCACCGGGTCGGACGTTGATCGAGCGGGAGACGTTCAGCTGGGGCAACGTGGCGTGCCTGGCGGACGACCGGGTCCTGTACGTGCCGAGGCACTCCAACCGGATCGCCCTCTACACCGTGGAGGGCGAGCGGCTCTGGCAGGCCGAGATGCCGAACTACCGGCCGGTGACGGTGGAGGAGCTCTCCGGAAAGAGGCGCTCCTTCCGGTGGACTTCGCCCGAAGGAACCCATGGGGCTCTCCGCGTCGTCCCGCTCCCGGGCGGAGAGGTCGCGGCGGTCCATCTCGGCGTCCGGGACACCGCCTCCACAGGCCCCCACGACGTCCAGCGGCGGCGCACCCTGTTCTACGACATCGGAACCGGTGACCTGCTGTGGAACGGGGTGGACGTGCCGCCGCTCGCCGGAGCCAGCGCCGGGCGTTTCCTCGCGATCCGTCAGCTCCCGTATCCCACCGTGACGGCCTACCGCCTGGACACCCGGGGACGATGATCCTCTTCTTCCCTGCCTCCATCCGTCCCGGCACACGAAAGCCCGCCGCCCCTGCCGGGGTCGGCGGGCCTCGAGCCGTCGCAGCTGTCCCGGAGCGGCCCTAGATCACGAACCGCTCGTACAGCGCCATCATGGCGATGACGATGGCCGTGGCCACGGTCAGCGCGCCGGTGAACAGCCCCGTCAGGATTCCCGGGTCGTCCTTCAGGTGCATGAAGTACATGACCACCAGCGCGAACTTCCCGATCATCATGACCATCAGGATCGGCACCAGCACCGGGGACAGCGCCTCCACGTAGAACACCATCACCTCGAGCGCGGTGAGCACCGCCAGGATCCCGGCGACGCCCAGATAGACCCGGTTGCTCGGGTGGTCCTCTCCCGCGTGTGCTGCCGCCTCTGCGTGCGACTGATCGGTCATCGCGTCCTCGCTGCTCTCGTCGTGCTCCGCGTCGCGTATCCGGGATTCATGCTTCGCCTACACGTCCATCATCAGGTAGATCACGGTGAACAGGACGATCCACACGATGTCCACGAAGTGCCAGTACAGCCCCGCGATCTCCACCGTCTCGGCGTTCTCCTCCGTGATGTCGCCCTTCAGGTGCAGCCACCAGATGGAGAACATCCAGATGGCGGCCACCGTGACGTGCGCCCCGTGGAAGCCGGTGAGGATGTAGAAGGTGGTGCCGAACAGGTTCTGGCTCAGGGTCAGGCCCTCGTGCCAGAAGTGGGTGAACTCGATGACCTGGCCGACGAGGAAGACGGCGCCCAGGAAGGGCGTCATGAAGAGCCAGATGCGACCCATCTTCCGGTCGCCCCGCTGCACCGCGGACAGCGCCAGCACCATCGTGAGGCTGCTCATGAGCAGCACGAAGGTGGTCACCGTGATGAAGGGGACGCTGAGCAGGTCGGCCGGGTACGGCCCGGTCTGGCTCTGCCCCATGTAGACCACGTAGGCGCTGATCAGCGACGCGAAGAACATGCACTCCGAGCCGATGAACGCCCACATGACCATCTTCCGATTCGAGGTCCCGTAGGACCCCACGTCGGCGTCGGCGGCAGCTGCGCTCGCCTGGCTCACGGCGACCTCTCTGTTCGCTCTATACGGTCCAGCACCCGTTCGTCCTCGTGTGTCGTGATCGTCTCGTCGGTCGTGTCCGTCAGTGTCCGGCGGGCTCCAGGGCCCAGCGGAAGATTCCGTACAGCGTCAGGGCGAACCCGGCCACCACCACCCAGAGGTTGATCATGGCGCCGGCGGCCAGCACCAGGATCCCGAAGGACGTGACGATCGGCCAGTGCGAGGGGTCCGGCATGTGGGGCTCGCCCTCGGGCTCCGGTGCCTCGACGCCGCCTTCCCTCCACAGCGGGTCGCGCCCGCCCACCACGGGCAGGCTGGCGAAGTTGAAGTGCGGCGGCGGCGAGGGCATCGACCACTCCAGCGTGGAGCCGCCCCACGGGTTCGCCGAGGCCTCCTCCCCGCTCTTCAGGCTCTTCCACAGGTTCCAGACGAAGATCAGGGTCACCGCCCCGAGCAGGAACGCCCCGACCGTCTCCACCAGGTTGTAGGACTCGAAGCCCAGGCCCGCCTGGTAGGTGAACGTCCGGCGCGGCATGCCTCCCATCCCCACGATGTGCATGGGGAAGAAGGTGAGGTTCATGGCGATGAACGTGCCCCAGAAGTGCCACTTCCCCAGGGTCTCGTCCAGCTTCTTCCCGGTGAACTTCGGGAACCAGTAGTAGGCGCCGGCGAAGAGTCCCATCATCGTCCCGCCGAACAGCACGTAGTGCAGGTGGGCGACGATGAAGTAGCTGTCGGTCTGCTGCAGGTCCGTGGGCGGCGAGGAGTGCATCACGCCGCTGAGCCCCCCGACGATGAACAGGGCCACCATGCCCACGGCGAACAGCAGGGGCGTGGTGAACTTGATCTTCCCGCCCCACATGGTCGCGATCCAGTTGAAGATCTTCACCCCCGTGGGCACGGCGATGAGCATCGTCATGGCCGAGAACACGGCGTTCGGGATCGGGCCCATGCCCGTGGCGAACATGTGGTGGGCCCACACGCCGAAGCCCAGGAAGGCGATGAGCATCCCCGAGAACACGACCACGGGATAGCCGAACAGCGGCTTCCGGGAGAAGGTGGGTATGACCTCCGAGATGATGCCGAAGGCCGGGAGGATGAGGATGTAGACCTCCGGG
>CANPVF010000105.1 GCA_947581645.1 Candidatus Caribbeanibacter nitroreducens
CGAGGGCCTGGACCTCACCGTCCCCGCCGGCTCCATCTACGGGCTCCTGGGGCCGAACGGTGCCGGGAAGACCACCACCATCCGGATGATCCTGGACATCATCGGCCCGGACGAGGGCACGGTGCAGGTCTTCGGTCGCCGGGTCGACGACTCCACCCGGAACCGGGTGGGCTACCTGCCCGAGGAGCGTGGACTGTACAAGGACATGAAGGTGGCGGCCCACCTGGCCTTCCTGGGCACGATCAAGGGGCTGGACCACCGCGAGGCCGAGGAGCGCGCCCGGGACTGGCTCGGCCGCCTGGACCTGGAGGAGTGGGCCGACGAGCAGATCGAGGACCTCTCCAAGGGGATGCAGCAGAAGGTACAGTTCATCAGCACCGTGCTCCACGACCCGGAGCTCCTGATCCTGGATGAGCCCTTCTCGGGTCTAGATCCCATCAACGTGGACGTGCTCAAGGACATCGTCCTGGAGAAGGCGCGGGAGGGAACCACCATCCTCTTCTCGACCCACATGATCGAGGACGCCGAGCGACTGTGCGAGCGGGTGTGCATGATCGCCGGCGCCCGCAAGGTCCTGGACGGGACGATCGCCCAGGTGAAGGCGGAGGCCGGGGGTCGGAACGTGGCGCTGGCCTTCGACGGGAACCGGGGCTTCCTCGAGGCCCCGGAGCTGGTGGCCGAGATCCACGACCGGGGCCGACACGTGGAGGTGAAGATGGCCGACGGGGCGAGCCCGCAGGAGCTCCTGGAGCGGGCCCTGGAGGCCGGGGCCCGGATCGAGCGGTTCGAGCTGGTGGAACCGTCGCTGCGCCGGATCTTCCTGGAGCGGGCGGGCCGGCGCGGGCTCGAGGTCCCGGAGGAGGAGCGGGAGGCCGGCCGGGCGGCGGCGACGGCGGGCGGCGGGGTGGAGACCGCCGGCGGGGGGAGCCGAGCGTGAACCCGCTCCGGCTCTTCAACCGGACGGTGAGGGCCGTGATCCGCCGCGAGTACCTGCAGCGGGTCACGAACAAGTGGTTCCTGGTGACCACCTTCGGCGTGCCTCTGCTCATCCTGGGCTTCACGCTCCTCCCGGGCTGGCTCGCCGCCACCGGAGACGGGGGGGCGGAGGCGCTGCGGATCGGCGTGGTGGACCGCACCGGCACCGGCCTGGGAGAGGCGGTGGCGGCCGAGCTGAACGCCGGTGAGGAGCCGGCCGCCCGCGGGGAGCTGGCGGCCACCCTGGACTCCGCGGCCGGGGGGACGGCCGGCGGCGAGGGCGATGAGGCCGCCGTTCTCCGCGCCACCGCGGCCGCCGGCCTTCCCGACACGCTGGACCGTCAGGGCCTGGCCGCTCGCCTCCGCACCTCCGGCTACGACGCCTACCTCGTGCTCGGGCCCGACCTCCTGGCCGGCGGCGACGTGGAGCTGCTCTCCACCCGGAGCATCGGCCTCACCGACCGGCCGCGGATCCGACGGGCGGTCCGCAGCGCGGCCATCTCGGCACGCCTGGACCGCGCGGGCCTCCCCCGGGCCGAGGCCGACAGCCTGCTGGGCGTCGCCGAGATCGGCCTCTCCACCACCCGGGTCGCCGAGGAGGGCCTCCAGTCCCAGGCCGTGGTGCAGGTGGCCGGCTTCGCCATGGGCTTCATCCTCTACTTCATGCTGATCATCTACGGGCAGATGATCGTCCGCGGCGTGATCGAGGAGAAGAGCTCGGACATCGTGGAGGTGCTCCTCTCCTCCCTGCGCCCCTGGGAGCTCATGCTCGGCAAGATCATCGGGGTGGGAGCGGTGGGGCTCACCCAGGTGGCCATCTGGGCCGTGGTGCTGGTGGCCGCCGCCACCTGGGGGATGGCCGCCGCCGCGCCGGCCCTGGCCGAGGCCGGGATCGACATCGGCGCGGCGCTGGGCCTCCCCCTGCTGGAGATCGCCGGCACGTTCCTGCTCTTCTTCCTCCTGGGGTACCTGCTCTACTCCTCGCTCTTCGCCGGCGCCGGCGCCATGGCGGGCAGCGAGCAGGACACCCAGCAGGTGGTCGTACCCATCACCATGCTCATCGCCGCCGGCTTCGTCCTGCTCTTCCCCATGATGGAATCGCCGGGCGCGACGTGGGCGGTGGTGGCGTCGCAGATCCCCCTGTTCAGCCCCATCCTCATGCCCGCCCGCATCGCCATCGGCGCCGCCCCCACGTGGGAGCTCGTGCTGTCCATCGCGCTGCTCGGCGGCGGTGTGCTGGGAAGCGTGTGGCTGGCCGGGCGCATCTACCGGGTGGGCATCCTCATGAGCGGCAAGCGCCCGAACCTCCCCGAGCTGGTCCGCTGGGTGCGGTACGGCTGACGGCGGTCGGACGGACGGGTCCGACACAGCCGCCGGAGTGGCGGCGTCAGGCCACTACAGCGGCCAGAAGATCGGGATCACCACCAGGGCGACGCCGAGCACCAGCGCCCACAGCGCCGCTCCCACACGGGTGAAGTCGAAGAAGCGGTAGTTGCCGGGGCCGTAGACCATGAGGTTGGTCTGGTACCCGATGGGGGTGAGCATCGAGACCGACGCCCCGATGGTGACGGCGATGGCGAGCGGCCGCGGGTCCAGGCCCTGGGCGGCCGCCAGCGACAGCGCGATGGGGAAGACCAGCGCGGCGGCCCCGTTGTTCGTGATGACCTCCGTGAGCACGGCCGTGGTCAGCAGCAGCCCGCCCACGATCCCGATCTCCCCGTAGCCCGCGAAGACGTCGATCATCCCGGCGCCGAGCCACGCCGCCGCGCCGCTGGCCTCCATGGCCTGACCGAGTCCCAGGGCCGCCCCCACCACCACGAGCACCGACCAGTCCACCGCCTCCCGGGCCTGGCCGGGCGTCAGGAACCCCACGGCCACCATGGCGAACGCCCCCATGACCCCCGCCACCGCGATATGCGTGACCCCCGTGGCGGCGAGGACGACGACGCCCCCCAGGATCGCCAGGGCGGCCAGCGGTCCCGGACCGGCCTCCGCCCGCTCCGGGGCGATCCGCTCCTCCTCGCCCGACTCGCTGGCCACGAAGAACTCGGGGCGATCCTCGAAGGCCCGCCGGAAGTGTGCGGCCGTCTCCAGCATGAGAACGTCCCCGGGGCGGAGTCGGATCTCGCCCAGCGGCTTCTCCACGTGCCGGCCGCCCCGTCGGACGCCCGTGACGACGGCGTTGAACCGGTCCGGGAACTCCAGCTGCTCCAGCGGCGCCCCCACCAGCGGGGAACCGTCGCGGATCACCACCTCGTGGCGCTCGCGCTCGGGCTCCGTCTCGGCCAGGCCCCGCTCCCGCTCCACGCCGGGCACGCGACGCAGCCCCTCCACCGGGTGCTCGCCGATCCGGACCGGAGGGGGTCTG
This sequence comes from Candidatus Caribbeanibacter nitroreducens, assembly GCA_947581645.1. Classification (GTDB taxonomy): domain Bacteria; phylum Gemmatimonadota; class Gemmatimonadetes; order Palauibacterales; family Palauibacteraceae; genus Caribbeanibacter; species Caribbeanibacter nitroreducens. Next base: position 3,344 of record CANPVF010000105.1, read on the forward strand.
TCCCCGGCCCCCGGAACCTCCTCGTAGACCAGCACGTCCCCCTCGGTCAGGGTCTCGTCGGGATCCACGGGGCCGTAGCGCCGTCCCCCTCGCTGCAGGGCCACCAGCCCCAGGCCGGGCAGCGTCTCCAGGGACGCCTCCTCCACCGTCCGCCCGGCCAGGGGGGAGGCTGCCTCCACCTCGAGCTCCACGGTGGCACCCCGCTCCCGCTCCTCTGCGGCCCGCACCTCCTCGCGATCCGGGAGCAGGGCCGGCGCCACGAAGACCAGGTACCCCCAGCCGGCCAGCGCGCAGGGGACGCCGACCCAGGCCAGCTCGAAGAAGCCCAGGCCCTGCATTCCGTGGCTCTGCAGGAGACCGTGGATGACCAGGTTCGTCGACGTCCCGATGAGGGTGCAGATGCCGCCCAGGATGGCCGCGTAGGAGAGGGGCATGAGGAGCTTCGACGCCGAGAGGCCGTGCTCGCGTGACCAGACGCGCACCGCCGGGATCGCCATGGCCACGATGGGCGTGTTGTTCAGGAACGCCGAGCTCACCGTCACCGACGGCACCAGGCGGGCCAGGGCGGAGCGGAGGGACCGCTCCTGGCCCAGCAGGTGCCCGGCCGCGGCGTCCAGAGCGCCGGACTCCCTCAGGCCCGCCGCCACGACGTACAGCGAGCCCAGGGCCGCCAGGGTCGGGTTGGCGAAGCCCTGCAGTGCCCGCTCCAGCTCCACGACGCCCAGGAGGACCATGAGCGTCAGCCCCCCCATCATCAGCATGTCCACGCTGTACAGCTCCATCACCAGCGCCGTCAGCAGCAGCGCCAGGACGGCGAGCGTCAGCAGGGCTTCTCCTCCGGGCATGCGTCTCCTGTTCGGACGGTGAGCGGATCGGCAGCGAGTCCGGCCGGCACGCCCGCGGAGGGGTACGGGGCGACCGAACCGTCAGAGCCGGGAATATAGCGCCGCCAACGACGTCCGGCATACGCGGCGGCGGGGTGGGGACACACGAACGGGGCGGACGTCTCGGTTTCGAGACGTCCGCCCCGTTCAGCGGCCTGCGGTCCTGCGTCGGCGGCGGGACCCGCCCGGAAGTCACGCCCGGAGCGGGCCGCCCCGATGCGTCAGGCGTTCGTGTTCGTGCAGGTCTCGAAGTTCGGGTTGTTCGTCTCCTCGAAGGGAATCGGGAAGACGACCTGGTCACCGTAGGTACCGTACTGTGCCTTGAAGTACTCGCCGCTGGGATAAACCGTCGACGCGCTTCGGCCGTACTGGCGAACGAGGCGTCGCATGTCCCCGAGGCGGTGGCCCGTGAGCCAGAGCCAGAGGGCCCGCTCCCGGAAGTGGAAGTCCACCATCTGCCCCATGCTCATGGTGTCGGCCTCGATGGGCCCCACGGCGGAGGTGTCGAGACGGGCCCGGAGGTCGTTGTGGATCTGCTCCCAGGCGTCAGGATCACTCTGCTGCAGCGCGGCCTCGGCCTCGATGAGGCGAGCCTCGATGCCGCTGGCCAGCGGAATCGGAGAGTCACGCTGGGGATACTTGAGCTCGTAGAACATGAGCACCGCCGTGTCGAAGCCGGTGCTGTCGGGTGCCACGGTCCAGGGGGTCCGGGGATCGCCGTTCAGGTAGGCGTCCATGTAGTCGATTCCGCCCCCTTCCTCGTTCACCGTCGAGTATCGCTCGAAGACGGCACTGAGAGTCATCGTGCCGTTCTCCTGTCGCGCCGTGTTCGTGGAGTACTGGATCTCGTACTCCCAGTCCGTGGGCACACCGGACACGGCGTCCGCGGCCGGCTGATACTGACCCTGGTTCAGGAGCGCCCGGGCCCGTCCGACCTGCGAGAGGTACTGCAGGTCCTGGGCGCCCGCGTTCTGGGCCCGACTCGACGCCTGGTCGAACCGGCTGATGGCCGTGTTGAACATCTCCTGTGTCGACATCCCGTCGCCGTACTCCAGTTCGCCGGTCTCCGTGACCCGGGAGAAGGGAACGCCGGCGCAGAATGTCTCTCCGAAGAAGATGTAGCTGTAGCCAGCGAGGTTCTGGAGAAGCGCCACCGGCTGGTCCACGGCCTCCACGGAATCGCTCTGCGTGTAGGCGCTGGCCGTGCGCTCGGCCGACCTGCGGGCACGATGGAGATTGTAGAAGAAATTGCCCAGCGTGCCGTTTCGCACCCGGACCCGGCGGGCATCCATCTCCACCCGGGTCGGGAAGGTTCCCGAGTGCTTCATCTCATCGGTGAACAGGGCCGTGGCCAGGATCTGGCCCTCGGTTCCCCCCCCGCCGGTGGAGTTGCCCCCGTAGGCCTGGGCGAAGTCACCGATGGCTCCGTTAAGCTGAGCCTCCAGCCCTTCGGGACCGGTCAGCTGTCCGGGCTGTGCGATGTCCGGATCGTTCACCTCCAGGGGGTCGGAGCACGCGGCCATCGAGAGCACCGCCAGCCCCGCCAGGAGCCCCAGGGCGGGCGCCAGCCAGGACCGGACGCCTCCCCCGTGTCTGCGAGCGCCGTCCGAGTCTCGGGTATCGCGGGTAGTCATGATCACTTCCTCTGTTCTGCGTGCCTTCGGCAGTCAGAAGCTGACGCTGACCCGGGCGTTCCAGTAGCGGAGCGGCGGCTGGGTCAGGAACTCACTCGTCGAGAAGTTGGCTGCCCCGAACTGGTTGACCTCCGGGTCGATGCCGTCGTACTCCGTCCAGAGGGCCAGATTTCGCCCGGAGAGAGTGAGGGAGAGGTTGTCCACGCCCAGCGTCTGCTGAGCCAGGGAACGGGGCGCCGTGAAGGTCGCGCTGAGCTCCCGCAGGCGCAGGAAGTCCGCGTCCTGGACGAACGCACCCTCGGCCCCGTAGAAGGCGTTCGCCACGCAGGCGGCCTGCTTCTCCAGGGGGCTGTCCGGATCGTTGCGGAATCGCGAGTTGGCGAGGAGGCAGCGGAAGCCCTCTGTGTTGTTGTGGAGCGAGTGCCCCATCCGCGCCTCGAAGAGGCCCTGCAGCCGCACGTAGTCGAACAGGGTCATGCTCGGGCTCGCCGTCAGCTCGACGGGTGCGGTCGACTCGTCGATGAACTGCTCCTCGTCCGTGACCTCCACCTCGCCGACGCCGATGATCCCGTCACCGTTCTCGTCCTCGAAGCTCTCCACGGTGTTCGCCCAGTAGCCACCCAGCGGATAGCCGGGAGCGTGCTGCTGGACGAAGCCGACGTCGATGGGCGAGATGCCCTCGCCGAGCTCGATCAGCGTGTTGTCCGTGTAGGCGCCCGTCAGGTTCAGGTTGAAGCGGAGGTCGTCGATGTCGAGCAGCAGCGCTCCCAGCTGTCCCTCGACTCCCTCGTTCCTCACCTCGGCCAGGTTGACGAACTGCTCCTGGCTCACGCCCAGCGAGGGGGCCAGCGTCCGCTGCACGAGGACGTCCTCGGTCGTGCTGTTGAAGTACGTCCCGGACAGCGTCACCCGGCCCTCGAACATGCTGGCCTCGAAGCCGGCCTCCAGCTCGGTGGTCCGCTCTGGACTGAGGTCCGGGTTTCCGACGTTGCCGCCCTCGAAGGTGACGCCGATCCGATCGGCCCCGGCGGGTGAGGTCACGGAAACTCCCTGCAGGAAGCGGACGGCGTCCGTGGTACCGGGCTGATTGCCGGCCTGCCCGAAGGAGCCGCGGAGCCGGAGCGACCCGATGAGCCCCTCGGAGGGGAACCACGGCTCCTCGCTCATCACCCAGGACGCGTTCACCGACGGATAGACGACCCGTCCGAAGTCGGTGCCGAAGGCGCTGTTGTCGTCCACCCGAACACCGCCCGTCAGGTAGAGCCTCTGCCTCCAGCTGAAGCGCTGCTGGGCGAAGACGCCGAGCGTCCGGGACTCGGTGATCGCCTCGCCGGCCGTGGTGACGGCAGCCGTGGCCACGGAGTTGGTGTTCGGTACCAGCTCCTCGCCCGTCGTGAACACGGTCCGGTCGATGTCCACGAAGTACTGCGAACCGACGGTGGTCCGCGATCGGATGTCGTCCGTGAGGTTCCTGGTGGCCCGGACGAAGGCCTCACCGGTGTAGTTCTGCGTCAGCGTCTGGTTCGAGGCCCGCTCGCCCAGGGCGAGACGGCCGAATGCGATGCCGCCCACCGGGTACAGCTGGGTGTCCTTGCTGTCCAGGACGTCCATCCCGCCGGTGGCGTTCAGCGTCAGCCAGTCGGTCAGGTTCCAGGTCAGGTTCGCGGATCCGGTGAACCGTTCGGTCTGCTGCTGCGTGTCGATGGTGTTGATCGAGCTCGGGGCGAAGCTGAACCAGCCGTCCTCGCTGGCACTGCCCAGGAGACCGTTCGGGAGGAGCCCCAGCGTGTTGTTGTCGTTCTGGGGCAGGGTGACGTCACGGGTGATGTAGCCCGTGTTCACCCGGAGAGTGACGCCCTCGTCGATCCGGCCGCCGAAGTTGCCCCGCAGGGTGACGCGATCCAGCTCGTTCTCGTCACCGTAGACTCCCTGCGAGAACTCCCACTCGGCGGAGGAGAAGTAGTTCAGTCCCTCCGTGGAGCCCGTGACGCTCCCGCCGGCCGTGTAGCGCTCACCGGTGGAGAAGGGAGTCGTCTCCGGATTCTCCAGCAGGTTGAAGGTCTGGATATCGTCCTGCGTGCAGGCGCCCGCCGCCGCGGAGGTCAGGGGGCAGGGGGCGCCGTCGGCAGTGACGGCCCGGTAATTCGTGGGGTACTCGTTGGGCTCGACCTGGACACCACCCTGGCCCCAGAAGCGCCAGTCGACACCTGCGCCCTGAAGTCCCGAGCCGTCCTTGGTCGTGATCCGGATGACCCCGTTGGCCGCCTCGGTTCCGTACAGCGTCGCTGCCGAGGCGCCCTTCAGGATCTCGACCGACTCGATGTTCTCGGGATTGATCGTGAAGTTTCCGGTCTCCTGGTTTCCGGTCCCCACGGTCAGGGAGGTGGGATCGACGTTGATCCTGGTCCCGTCCACGTAGACCAGCGGCTGGTTGTTGACGGAAATGCTGGACGCGCCGCGTATGCGGATCCTCTGGCCCGAGCCGACGGTGCCTCCGGTGAACTGGACGGAGACTCCCGGAGAGCGTCCGGCCAGCAGCTCGTTCATGTCCCGCACCGGGGCGCTGTCGACCAGCGAGTCCGCCGAGATGGTCGACACCGAGTTGCCCAGCTCCCTCAGCTGCTGGCGGCCGGTGGCAGTCACCACGACCTCCTCCAGGTCGACGGCGCTGACCGCCAGCTGGAAGTCCGCCGTGACCGTCTGCCCGCTGCTGACCGTCACCTCGCGCGACGCGCGACGGTAGCCGATCATTCGAACGCGGACGGTCTGCTGACCCGCCGGCACTCCCGTGATACGGTAGGTGCCGTCATCGTCGGTCAGCGTACCCAGATTCGTGCCGGCCACCGTCACCTGGGCCCCGGACAGAGGCTGGCCGCTCTCCCGGGCAGTGACCTCGCCCGTCACGGCGCCCTGCTGGGCCTGCGCCGCAGAGGCGCCACCGAGGAGCGCTGACACCAGGACGGCGAGCAGCGACGAGGTCGCCAGTCGTCCGATTCGACTTCTCATCAGTTCTCCCTTCCTTGCTCCTGCCGCTCGCACCATTCGAGCATTCGGCTCGTCTCTCGATCTACGCCACGGAACGACATTCCGTCGATCGGCGGTAGTGGTCGCCCGCCCGATCCGGCGACCCGTCCACCGTTCAGCCGTCTCCTGGCGGGTCGCGTTTCGTATATTAGAATGAACGTATCTACGTTTTCGTTCCGACGATGCTCATCATACTGCCATGGAGATCTGCCATCCCCGGGCCGGGACCACGCATCAGCCCCCGCCGGGATCGGGGAGATCCACCAGCAGTTCATGGACGTTGGGCATGGACGACGAGATGTCCTCGCCCCCGAGTCCGGCCAGGACACTCAGGACGACGCCACGGCAGTCGGGCCGGCCGGCGAGCGACCCCTGTACGCTCCTCCGGGTCCGCTCGAGGATGTTCCGCGCACTCACGTCCATCCCGGCCACTTTCTTCAGGACCCGGGAGGCGCTCCGGCCGAGTGCCGCCACCTGAACGTTCCCGTACTGACAGTAGCCGGCCACGTCGCGGATGAGATCCTCGTAGATATCGACGGTGTCGCGCGGGATGCGGACCTGTCCGAGATCGTGGAAAGCCAGGCGCACCGCGGGCCCCGATTCGGCGGTGACCGGCACGGTCTCGACGCTGTCGGGAGTGGAATCCGTCTGGGCGCCGACGGGCGTCGCCTGCCCCCCGAGCAGCAACATCGTCAGTGCCAGTGCAGCGGAGGCGAGCACCCGACATCGACGTGCTCGCCCGGCGGGCAGTCGGAAGATCGTGCTCATGGAAGCCCCCTGCCGGACTAAACGTCCGCACTCAGCTACGATGTAGTCTCCGGTCGACCTCAGTCACATAACGTATCAACTGATGATTCCGTACACCGGGTCCGGAGAGCGACGTCCGGGAAGCGGGGCGGGTCCACCGCTGGAGGCTGGAGAGGCTGGAGGCTGTCAGTCCACCGCCGTCAGCTCACCACTGGAAGCTCACGCCCGTGATGAAGGTGAGGTCGTTCTTCTCGGCG
>CANPVF010000106.1 GCA_947581645.1 Candidatus Caribbeanibacter nitroreducens
CTTCACGTTGGTTCCCCATGGACACACGGGACGTGACACCCGCGGCCCCTCGGGGCCCCACACACCTCACACCTCACAACAACTCCTTGTGAAACAGCAGAAAAAATGGTCGCCCGCGCGGCAGTCCTTCGCCTCGCGAGCGATCCGAACTATACAACCGACGACCGGTTTCGTCAACCCCTGTCGGCGGCTGTCAGCTCAGGTCCGCTGCCGGGGCCGGAGCCGAGATCTCGATCCTCGCCTCCGCCGTGCCTCGTGCAGCGGGCCGGGAAGTAAAACCGCGCTTCCCGATCCTGTCAAGGCCGCTTCTAGCCCCGGACGTCGACCAGCTCGATCTCGAACGTCAGCGGTCGACCCGCCAGGGGATGATTCAGGTCCAGCGTCACCGAGTCGTCGTCCACCTCGGCGACCCGACCCGGCACCTCGCGGCCGTCCTCGATCTCGACGGCGACCTCGTCCCCCACTTCGGGATCGAAGCCCTCGGGCAGCTGGTTGCGCGGAACCGGGAAGACGAGCTCCTCGTCCCGCTCGCCGTACGCCTCGTCGGGCTGGAGCTCGGCCTCACGGTTCTCGCCGACCTCCATCCCCTCCACAGCTCGCTCGAAGCCGCCGATGACCTCGTCGGCCCCGATCTCGAACTGGAGCGGATCGCCCTCGCGGGACGTGTCGAAGACCGTCCCGTCTTCCAGCTTGCCCGTAAAGTGCACCCGGACGGTGTCGCCGGATGTCGCCTCGCGCCCCATCGTCGCTCCTCGTCTCCCTCGTGTCCTCTTCTCGCGCGGTGGCCGATCCGTCGTGAGGCGGCCGGGTCGACGAGAGCATCGACCGGACAGCCCGTGCTTCGACGGCCGCCCCTGTTCGATGCACCTATCATGCGAGCCGGTCGAACCGACGCCGGCACTCGCCGCCCGGCGCTTGCGAGCGCCGCCGACCGGGGCGACCGTACGGGCCGACGCGCCGCCGAGACGAGCGGTGCCGGGCGTCCGTGGCTCTCAGCTTCGCCGAGGAACCGGTGGGGCGGCGACCGACGGGCGGCGGCACCACACGGAGGAGAGGAGCCATGACAGAGCGAGCGAAGGTCCGCCAGTTCCGCTGGGAGGACATGCCGAAGGAGAAGGTCACCGACGAGATCAGCCGCCGCCTGGTCACGGGCGAGCGGATGATGCTGGCCCACGTCTACCTGGATCGCGGGAGCGTCGTCCCGCGCCACGCCCACGAGAACGAACAGCTCACCTACATTCTCGAGGGCGCCCTCAGGTTCTGGATCGGGGAGGAAGGCTCGGAGGACGAGGAGGAGCTCGTCGTGCGCGCGGGAGAAGTCCTCCACATTCCCTCTCACGTGGCGCACAAGGCGGAGGCGCTCGAGGACACCCTGGACGTGGACGTCTTCAGCCCGCCCCGGCAGGACTGGCTCGACGGGACGGACGCCTACTTCCACGAGGACGGAGACTGAGGATGGATCTGGGACTCGACGGTCGAGTGGCGCTGGTCGGTGCCTCGAGCCGGGGGCTCGGGCGGGCCGTGGCACGGGAGCTGGCCGCCGAGGGCGCCGACCTGGTCATCAACGCCCGTGGCGAGGAGAAGCTGGCGGAGACCGCCGGGGAGCTCCGCGAGCATACGGACGCCCGGGTCCTGGCCGTGTCCGCGGACCTTTCGGACGACGAGGGCGCGAGCCGGGTCGTCGACCGTGCTCTCGAGGAGTTCGGGCGGGTCGACGTCCTGGTCACCAACGCCGGCGGTCCGCCGGCCGGCCCCTTCGAGGCGCACTCGATGGAGGACTGGCGGGCGGCCGTGGACCTCACCCTGGAGAGCGCCCTGCACCTCACCCGCGGCGTGCTTCCCGGGATGAAGGAGCGGGGCTGGGGACGCATCCTCAACATCACGTCCATCGCCGTGAAGCAGCCGGTGGACGGGCTCGTCCTCTCCAACAGCATCCGCGCCGCGGTGACGGGCATGGCGCGCACCCTGGCCAACGAGGTGGCGCCGCACGGCATCACGGTGAACAACGTGATGCCGGGCTACACCCGGACCCGGCGGACCGAGGACCTGGCCCGACAGATCGCCGAGCAGGAAGGGATCACCGAGGACGAGGCGCGCGGCCGGTGGGAGGAGAAGATCCCGCTGGGACGGCTCGCTGAACCCCGGGAGTTCGCCGCCCTCGTGGCCTTCCTGGCCTCCGAGCGCGCCAGCTACATCACCGGCACGTCGATTCCGGTCGACGGCGGCTGGATCCGTTCCCTGCTGTAGCGACCGGTACGAGTTCCCGCGCCCACGGCACCCGCCCGCAATCAGCGCACCGACCCGGAGAGCCCCATGTCAGGACAGTTCAACGAGGCCGATTGGATCTGGAAGGACGGCGAGTTCATCCCCTGGGAGGACGCCGAGGTCCATCTCCTGAGCCTGGCCGTCCAGTTCGGCTCCTCGGTCTTCGAGGGCATTCGCTGCTACGCGACCCCCGAGGGGCCCGCCATCTTTCGGCTCGACGCCCACATCCGCCGGCTCTTCGACTCCTGCAAGATCTACCGGATGGAGCCGGGGCACTCGCCGGAGGAGATCCGCGTCGCCTGCAGGGCCGCCGTCCGGAAGAACCACCTGGACGAGTGCTACATCCGCCCCATGGTGCTCCGGGGGTACGGGGCCGCGGGGCTCAACCCGGTGGGCAGCCCGGTGGAGACCTACCTGCCGTGCTGGCCGTGGGGCGAGTACCTGGGTGAGGGGGCGCTGGAGAACGGCGTCGACGTCTGTGTTTCCACGTGGCAGCGTCCCCGGCCCAACACCTTCCCGGTCCGGGCGAAGGCGGCGGGCCACTACAACAACGCGCAGCTGATCAAGATGGAAGCCGTGGAGAACGGCTACACCGAGGCCATCGTCGTCGGGCCCGACGGGGTGGTCAGCGAGGGCGGCGGCCAGAACGTCTTCCTCGTCCGGGACGGCGCCCTGGTCACGCCGGCCATGGACGGGAGCGCCCTGCCCGGCATCACGCGCGACGCCGTGATCACCCTGGCCGAGGACCTGGAGATCGAAGTGAGGGAGGAGACCGTGGCCCGTGAGGCGCTCTACACGGCCGACGAGCTCTTCTTCACCGGCACGGCCACCGAGGTCACCCCGATCCGCAGCGTCGACGGCATCACGGTGGGCGAGGGCGAGCCCGGGCCCGTCACCCGGGAGCTGCAGGAACGGTTCATGGCCGTGGTCCGCGGCGAGGCGCCGGACCCCCACGGGTGGCGAACGGTGGTCGAGGGCTGAGCCGAGGTCGACGGGGCGTCAGCCCTCCTGGCCGCCCTGGCCCGGCGGACGCTGAAGCCAGTCCACCACCCGCATGTTCAGGCTGTCCGGCGTCAGCCGTGCACCGAGGGCCCCGATCCGGTTCAGGGCGCCCGGGATCACCACGCGCTGACCGTCGCGCCATCCCCTGTAGCCGACCTCGGCGACGCGTGCGGGGCTCATGAGCGGGACCGGGCCCTCCCCGCCCAACCGCACGCCGTCCATCTCCGCGCGCTCCTGGAAGTCCGTCCCCGTGGGGCCGGGACACAGCACGGAGACGCGGACCGAGGTGCCGTCCAGCTCGTGGGCCACGGCCTGGGTGAAGGAGAGCAGGTAGGACTTGGCGGCGAAGTACACGGCCTGCCGCGGCCCGGGCTGGAAGGCGGCGGTGGACGCCACGTTCAGGACGCCACCCCGGTCCCGCTCGACCATTCCCTCCAGGAACAGGCGGGAGAGCCGGGTCGGCGCCTCGATCATGACCCGGACCATGTCCCCCTGGGCTCCGACGGCCGAGCGGTGGAACGGGCCGTGGGTGCTGAAGCCGGCGTTGTTGACGACCACGTCCACCGGTGGCGAGCTCCCGGCCACCTCCCGGTACACCCGGCGCGGCGCTCCCGGCTCCGCCAGGTCCACCGAGAGGCAGAGCACCGAGGGGCTCCCCTCGGACTCCAACTGCCGGCGGGCCTCCTCCAGGGCCTCCTCCTCCCGGGCCACCAGCACCAGCGGATGCCCGTCGGCGGCGAAGCGGCGTGCCAGCTCCAGCCCGATACCGCGGGAGCCGCCGGTGACCAGCACGCTCCCCGGGGATCCGTTCGTCTCCGAGCTCATCGCCTCGTCGCCTCCATGCCGTGTCCCGGGTGTCGCCGGCTTCACCGACCGTAAGATAGGGAGTCGGCTGGCCTCCTGTCCGGCCCCTCCCTATCCTCGGCGCCTCGTCCGCTCTCCGTCCCGTCAGCCTCTCCGTCCACATGACCATCGATTCCCGCGTCGGTGACGGCCTGCCCCCCCTGCTCCCTTCCCCACGGTGCTCCTCCGGCTCGGTCCCGGGCCCCGCACCGCTCGTGATCGCCGCTGCTGTTCTCCTCGGGCTCACGCCCGCCCTGGAGGCGCAGTCGACCCCGGCCGACGGGGCCGGGGAGAGCGACCGCCCCGATCCGGCCCACTTCCAGGACCTCTCGTACCGGTCCATCGGACCGTACCGCGGCGGTCGCGTGACGGCCGTGGAGGGCCTGCCCGGCTCCACCGACACCTATTACATGGGAACCGTCGGCGGCGGCGTGTGGAGGACGAACGATGCCGGGGAGGAGTGGACGAACGTCTCGGACGGTGCGTTCCGCGTGGCCTCCATCGGAGCGGTGGAGGCGGCGCCGTCGGACCCCAGCGTCCTCTACGTGGGCACCGGGTCGGCCTGCATCCGCGGCAACGTCTCCACGGGCCGGGGGGTGTACCGGTCCGTCGACGGCGGGGAGACGTGGGAGCTGATGGGCCTGGAGGAGGCCGGCCAGATCGGAGCGGTGCGGGTCCACCCGGACGATCCGGACCGCGTGTACGTGGCTGCCCTCGGCCACGCCTTCGGCTCCAACGAGGAGAGGGGCGTCTTCCGCTCCACCGACGGGGGCGAGACGTGGGAGAAGGTGCTCTTCGTCTCCGACAGCACGGGTGTCGTGGACCTGGCCATGGACCCGGAGAACCCGCGGGAGATCTACGCCGCCGCCTGGCGGGCCGAGCGCAAGCCGTGGACCCTGGTGGACGGGGCTCGCGAGGGCGGCGTCTACCGCACCACCGACGGCGGGGACAGCTGGGAGAAGCTGGGAGGCGGGCTCCCCACGGGCCTGGTGGGTCGGATCGGCCTGGCGGTCTCGCCGGCGAATACCGACCGCGTCTGGGCGCTGGTCACCGCGAAGGACCCGGAGGGCGGCCTGTACCGCTCCGACGACGGCGGGGACAGCTGGACCCGGGTGAACCGCGAGCACCGCCTGCGACAGCGCGGCTGGTACTACAGCCACGTCATCGCCGATCCCGAGGACCCGAACACCGTCTACGCCCTCAACACCGGCATGTACCGCTCAGTGGACGGGGGCAAGACCTTCGAGGAGATCGCGGTGCCCCACGGAGACGTCCACGCCCTCTGGGTCCACCCGCGCGACCCGGACGCCATGGTCGTCGGGAACGACGGGGGCGCGCAGGTGAGCCTCGACCACGGTGAGACCTGGTCGACGATGTACAACCAGCCCACCGCCGAATTCTACCGGGTGGAGGTGGACGAACAGTTCCCCTACCGCGTCTACGGAGCCCAGCAGGACAACTCGACGCTGAGCCTGCCGGCCTGGAGCTCGGGCGGCGTTCACCCCAAGCAGCGCTGGTACTCGGTGGGCGGCGGGGAGAGCGGCCACATCGCCATCCACCCGGACGACCCGGACCTGGTCTACGCCGGGAGCTACATCGGACGCATCGACCGGTTCGACCGGGAGACGGGCCGGACGCGGAACATGATCATCTACCCCCAGATGGGCGACGGCGTGGCGCCGAAGAACCTCGAGTATCGCTTTCAGTGGAACGCGCCAATCGAATTCTCACCATTCGGTTCACACCCTCTCTATCACACGTCGAATCACGTGCACCGCACCTCGGACGGGGGGATGAGCTGGGAGACGATCAGCCCCGATCTCACGCAGAACGACACGACGAAGCAGTTCCTCCCCGGGGGGCCGCTGCAGCACGACCATACCGGCGTCGAGGTGTACGGGACGATCTTCTCCTTCACTCCGTCGCCCCATCAGCGCCGGACCCTGTGGGCCGGCTCCGACGACGGGCTGATCCACGTGAGCCGGGACACGGGTCGGACGTGGACGGAGGTCACCCCAGCGGGCATGCCCGACGACGGAACGGTCAACGTGCTCGAGGTCTCCCCCCACGATCCCGGCACCGTGTACGCTGCGGTCTACCGGTACCGGATGGACGACTTCACCCCCTACGTCTTCCGCACTGAGGACTATGGCCAGAGCTGGACGCGAATCGCCGACGGGACCCGGGGCATCCCGGGCGACCACCCGGTGCGGGTGGTGCGGGAGGACCCCGAACGTGAGGGGCTGCTCTACGCCGGCACTGAGTTCGGGCTCTTCGTCTCCTTCGACGACGGGGGAAGCTGGCAGCCCTTTCGACTCACCGACCCATCCGCCGCGGAGAGCGACGAGCCGACGCCGGGCGCGCTGCCCGTCACTCCGGTCACCGACCTGAAGGTCCACCGGAACGACCTGGTGGTGGCCACCCAGGGCCGGGGCTTCTGGATCCTGGACGAGCTGACACCCGTGCGGCAGCTCACCGCCGACGTCGTCTCCAGCCGTCGACACCTCTTCCGCCCGCCGGCCGCCCATCGGGTCGACCGGAGCGGCTACTACGGGGAGCGCGCGCCGGAGTCGCCCCCCCGGGGTGCGGTGCTCGACTATTTCCTGGCGGAAGCGCACGGGGACGAGATCACGCTGGAGATTCTCGAGGAGGACGGTGACGTGGTCCGGCGCTTCACCAGCGACAGCGCCCGTGCCGCCGAAGACGGAGGCTCCGCCAGCGTCCTCTCCGCGCGCCCCCTGCCCTCGGACGCCGGCCACCACCGGATCACCTGGGAGCTCCTCTATCCCGGTCCCGATCTGGTCGACGACGCGGTGATGTCACTCAGCTACACGGGCGGGCTTCCGGCCGTGCCGGGCTCCTACCGGGTGCGGATGAGCGTGGGCGACTGGAGCGAGACGCGCCCCCTGGAGGTGCGCGCGGACCCGCGCCTCGACGACGTGAGCCGGGACGACCTCCGGGAGCAGTTCGACCTGATGGTCCGCGTCCGCGACATGCTGACCCGTACCCACGACGCCATCCGACGCATCCGCGACGTGCGGGAGCAGCTCCGGGCCCTCTCCGGTCGTCTCGGGGAGAGCGGCCGACCGGAGCTGGCGGGGCGGGCCGACTCCCTCGCCGCCGACCTCACCGAGGTGGAGCGGGTCCTGATCCAGACGCAGAACGAGAGCCCGCAGGATCCGATCAACTATCCGCCGCAGATCGACAACCAGATCGCCTACCTGTACAGCCACCTCTCCGGCGCCTACGGGCGACCCACCGAGGGATCACGGACGCGGTTCCGGGACCTGCAGGAGGAGCTGGACCCGACCCTGGAGCGCGTTGCGACGCTGCTCGAGGACCGGGTGCCGGCCTACAACCGTGCCCTGGAGGACGGCGGAGTGGACCCGGTGATCGTTCCGGACGGCTGAGTCTCAGTCGGCCAGGCCGATGGCCAGCGCCGAGAACTGCGCCAGGAAGCCGCACTCTCCGCACTCCAGGGGCACGACGCCGTAGGAGGCCCGGAGCCCCTCGCCGGTCTTCGGATCGACGAAGGGAAGCACCATCATCTGGGGGCGGAACTGCCACTGCTCCGCCGAGCACATCGGGCACGTCTCGGTCACCTTCTCCTCGATCCAGCGGCTCACCCGGTCGATCTGCTCGTCGTTCATCCGCATCTGCTCGGCGACCTGCTCCTGTGCCGGCTCCTCGGGCTGGTCCTGCTCCATGGCGTACCTCCTGGTCTTCGCGTTTCGAGTTCGGTTCCGACGGCGTCCGGCCCGGTGACGTCCTGCGGGCCGGGCCGCGCCATGAATCGAGCCAATCCCATGCCTCCGTCAGGACAGCCGGATGCACGCGGGACCGACCCGTGTTACACTGGGGTTACAGGATGACAGGAGGGAACCGCCCCGACCCTCGGGTCGATTCCCCCCGACTGATCGTGGCCCGGTGCGCAGGATTCGAAGCTCTCCCGCGAGCGAAGTGAGGTGAGAATCCTCCTCTGCGTGCCGGGTCACGTTTTTTTCGTCGGGCCTCCCGTGTCCGACACCCTGACCGACGTTGTGCGACCTACGTGCTCGGCCCAGTATGGTGTACGAGTCCAGCACCGGAGGCGCGACGCCCCGCGCCCCGAGCAGGACCCTCGCCCTCCGAGGCCGACATGTCCGACAGCGGCGAACGCGATCAGCAGGACGTCGGGTCCGAGTGGTCTCCCTCCCCGGAGACCCCGGACGATTTCGGGGATCAGATCGAGCGACGGTTCCGGCAGACTCGCCTCGCCTCTCTCTTCCTGCAGTCGCCCTCCTTCATGGCCGTGCTGGAGGGCCCCGAGCACGTCTTCGTGAACGCCAACCCGACCCTCTACGATCTCATGGGCGGGCGGGACCTCATCGGACGCACGGCCCGGGAGGCCGTTCCGGAGCTGGAGGGGCAGGGCTTCTTCGAGCTGCTGGATCAGGTGTACGAGACCGGGGAGCCCCACGTCGGGAGCGAGGCGCCCGTGCGTCTCGCCCGTGGCCCCGACGGCGCGCTCGAGACCGTCCACGTCAGCTACAGCTACCATCCCCTCCGGGACGACCAGGGCGAGGTCTCGGGAGTCCTCGCTCACGGCATCGACGTCACGGAGCGGGTGCGGAGCCGTCGTCGCCTGCGGAGGCGGGTCGAGCAGCAGACCGCCGTCGCGCAGCTCGGACGATCGGTGCTCAGCATCTCCTCCCTCCCGGAGATCCTGCGCCGGGTCGTCACCACCGCCGTGGAGACTCTGAACGCGGAGGGCGGCGAGCTGTACCGCCACGAGTCCGAGGGTGACCGGCTCTTCGTCGAGACCTCGGCGGGCGCCGGACACGAAGAAGACGCCGATCCCGAGCTGGAGATCGGCCCGGGCCACCTGCCCGGAAGAGCGTTTCTGGAGGAGCGTTCGCTCCTCATCCGGAACGCCGACGGAAGCGGCGGGCACCCGCCGGGGACGTCGGAGCAGCATCTGGCCGTGCCGCTCCCCGGCGGAGACGACGGTCCGATCGGCGTACTGGTCCTCCACGCCGGGGGCGAAAACGGCCTCTCGGAGGAGGACGTGCCCGTCCTCCAGGCCATGGCGCAGATCGCCGGCGCCGCCATCAACCGCAGGGAGTCACGGCGGTTCACCGAGACCGTCGTCCGGAATCTCCCGGGCATCCTCTACCGGTGTCGGAACGACCGTGCCTGGACCATGGAGTACCTGTCCGAGGGGACCGAAGCCCTCACGGGGTTCTCGCCGGAGCAGCTCACGGGCGACGACCATCCGACGTACGCGGACGTGATTCATCCGGACGACCGCGAGCGGGTGTGGCGCGAGGTCCAGAGGGCCGTGCGGGCTCGGAGGAGCTTTCATCTCCAGTACCGGATCCGGACCCGGGACGGCGAGGAGAAGTGGGTCTGGGAGCAGGGACGCGGCGTCCGCCCCGAGACCGGGGAGTCCTTCGTCCTCGAGGGGTACATCTTCGACATCACGGACCGGGAAGAGGCCGAGCGGGAGGCCAGTCGACTGGAGTCCGTGGTCGGCGCCGCGTTCCGGGGATCCCCGGACGCCGTCTTCGTGATCCAGCTTCCGGAGCGACGGATCGAGGAATGCAACGCCGCCGCCGGGGAGCTCTTCGGCTACGCGTACGACGAGCTGATCGGACGATCGGTGGAGGCCCTCCACGTCGATCGGGAGCACTACCAGCGCTTCGGCGCCCTCTCCCGGCAGGAACTGCGGGAGTCGGGGAGCTATCGGGGGCAGTTCGAGATGCAGCGGAAGGACGGCACCGTCTTCCCCACCGAGCACTCGATCACCTACGTCGAGTCCGAGTCCGGCGAGCCGGCCCGCAGCCTCAGCATCGTCCGTGACATCAGCGACCGGAAGCGCCGTCAGCATCAGCTCGAGCGCTCACGGGAGCTCCTCCGCGACTACGCCCGGCACGTGACCGACGTACAGGAGGAGGAGCGGACCGCCATCGCCCGGGAGATCCACGACGAGCTGGGCCAGTCGCTCACCGCCCTGGGGCTTCAGCTGCAGCAGCTCCGCGGAGGCACCGACGAGGACGACCTCGAGCGGGAGAAGCTGGACGAGAGCCTGGATATGCTGCGCTCGCTCATCGGCCAGGTGCGGGACCTCTCGACCTCGCTCCGCCCCGGCACGCTCGATGATCTCGGCCTCTGGAAGTCTCTCGCGCAGCTCACGCGTGACTTCGAGGAGAAGACGGGCCTGGACGCCGACTTCGACCTGGACGGCTCACCGGATGCCATCGACCCGGAGCGCCAGATTCACGTCTACCGCGTCGTACAGGAGGCCCTCACCAACGTGGCCCGGCACGCGGATGCCGACAGCGCGAGGGTGGAGGTCCGCGCGAGCGACGGCGGATGGCTCGTCCGGATCCTGGACGACGGTGTCGGCCTCGGTCCCGATCCGCTGGAGGAT
The DNA here is from genome assembly GCA_947581645.1 of Candidatus Caribbeanibacter nitroreducens. Taxonomy (GTDB): domain Bacteria; phylum Gemmatimonadota; class Gemmatimonadetes; order Palauibacterales; family Palauibacteraceae; genus Caribbeanibacter; species Caribbeanibacter nitroreducens. The sequence goes on from CANPVF010000106.1 coordinate 10,523, forward strand.
GCCGACGGTCACGGGCTGATGGGAATGCGGGAGCGCGCCCGGCTGCTGGGGGGTGACCTCGACCTCGGGGACCGCCCCGAGGGCGGTACGGAGGTGGCGCTCTCGGTCCCGTCCATCCGGGATCCCGGCTGACACGGGAGGCGGGGCGCGCCGCCCCCCTATCGGTTCTCCGGCCGCTCCCCGAACTCCTCCCCCGGCATCGGGCGGGCGAAGAGGAACCCCTGGCCGTATCGGCACCCGAGCTCCCGCAGCCGCGATCGCTGGTCCTCCGTTTCCACGCCCTCGGCCACGGCCGGGATCCCCAGGGCGTCCGCGACGCTCAGCGTCGCCTGGACCACGGCGGCGTGCCGCTCGCTCTCGACCATGTCGCTCACGAAGCTCCGGTCCACCTTCAGACTGTCCACGTCGAGCGTGACCAGCCGCTCCAGGGTGGCGTACTCCGTGCCGAAGTCATCGATGGAGACACCCACGCCCAGGTCCTGCAGGCGGGCCGTCACGTGCCGTCTCCCCATGGCGGCGCTCTCGGTGATCTCGAACGCCAGCAGGCCGGGGTCGACCTCGCCGTCCTCCAGGAGTGCCTTCAGGGACTCGAGAAGGCTCGGATCCTGCAGCTGGCGGGCGGAGAGGTTCAGGTGGAGGCGAAAGTCCGGCGGCAGGAGCCCACCGGACTTCCAGCGCAGGAGGTCCGCCCACGCCCGTCGGCTGATCTGGTGTCCGAGCTCGACGATGAGCCCGGTCTCCTCGGCCAGCGGGATGAAGTGCGCCGGCGACACGAGGCCGCGCTCGGGATCGCGCCAGCGCGCCAGGACCTCGCACCCCACCAGCCGAGCGTCCTCCAGCGCAACGATGGGCTGGTAGTACGGCTCCAGCTCGCGCTCTTCCAGGGCTCTCCGGAGCCGCATCTCGTCCCGGAGCTTTCGCGGCTCATCGGTCCGAACCCCGGGGGTGTAGGTCCTGTACCGCGAGCCCGGCTCCTCCTTGGCGGCGTACATGGCGAGATCCGCTTCACGCACCAGCTGGCCGGGCTCCGGCGTCTCCGCCTCCGGGTCGCGGTCGCCCCCTCGCCAGAAGGCGATCCCGCAGCTGGCCTCCAGCGGCACCTCGTCTCCGCCCACGCGGAACGGCCGACGGAACTGGTCCAGGAGCCGCTCGGCGACGTCACGCGCCCGCTCCTCCGACTCCAGGTCCTCCACGAGGACGGCGTACTCGTCGCCGCCCACCCGGGCCACCGTGTCCTGCTCCCGGACGACATCAGCCAGACGCTCCGCGAGCTGCCGCAGGAGGTCGTCTCCACCGCCGTGACCGTAATCGTCGTTGACGCGCTTGAAGCCGTCGAGATCGAGGAACAGAACCGCGATCAGATCGCCGGCGCGCTGCGCGCGGGCCATGGCGTGCTCGACGCGGTCCCAGAAGAGGGTCCGGTTCGGGAGGCCGGTGAGCTGATCGTGGAGGGCCTGGTACTCCAGCTCGCGCTCCACCTCCTTCATGGGCGAGATGTCCTGCACGGCGGTGATCCAGAAGGTCTCTCCGCCGAAGTCCAGGACAGACGCCGAGACGAGCCCGTCGAAGCTGCTGCCGTCGCGTCGTCGGAAGGGAGCCTCGACGTTCCGGACGGTCTCGCCGCTCCGGAGCCTGGCGGCCACCTTCCGGCGGCGCTCCCGGTCCTCCCACAGGTCGGACGCGTCGAGCCCCCCGGCGTTCAGGTCGTCCCGCTCCCAGCCGAACACCTCCGTGAAGGCGCGATTGACCTCGACCAGTCTCCCGGATCCCGGATCGGCCACGATCAGGGCCACCGGGCTGATGTCGAAGACGCCCCGAAACTTCTCCTTCGCCCTGCGGAGCGCTTCCCGGGCCTTCCGCTCCTCGGTGACGTCCTGTGCGATCCCGACGATCCGGTAGACCTCGCCGTCGTCGTCCTCCACCGGAAACGCCCGGTCCCGCACCCAGCGCACCTCGCCATCGGGCCGGACCACGCGATACTCCTGCTCGTAGCCCCCCTCCTCGTCGTCCAGGTACGCCTCCTTCACGTCCGCACGGTCGTCCGGATGGACCAGATCCAGCCAGGAGGACGGGTCCTCGTACACCCGCTTCCGGGGGACGCCCGTCACCTTCTCGAACGCCGGGTTCACGTAGAGCACCTCGTCCCGGTCCGGCGTCCTGAGCCAGAAGACCTCGTCGATGTGCTCCGCGACCTGACGAAAGCGACGCTCGCGCTCCTTCCTCTCTTCCTCGGCCCGGACCCGGTCCGTCACGTCGAGTAAGAGCCCCTCGACGAGCCTCTCGCCGTCGGGCCCCTGGATCAGCTGCGCGTGTGAGAGGACCCGGAGCGGCGTTCCGTCACGCCGCTCCAGCTCGAGGCCGTACTCGAGGAGAATGCCCTCCTCCCGGAGCCGGTCCAGGACCTCGCCGCGCTGCCGCTTCCCTCCCCCGTAGAAGCGGTCCGCCGGGAGGCCGACCAGCTGCTCGGGGCTGTCATAGCCGAACATGTCGGCGATGACCTGGTTGCAGGCGAGGATCTCTCCCCCCGGCTCCGGCTCCGACCGGTAGACCCCGACCAGGCTCTGCTCGAACAGCCGGCGGTACCGATTCTCGGACAGCTGCAGCTCGCGCTCGACTCGCTTCCGATCCGAGATGTCCGTCGCCGCGCCCACGAGCACCTCGCCGTCGGGGGCGTCGGCGGCCTCGACCCACACCGCGTTCACGAGCGACCAGACGCTCCCGCCGGTGCGGCGCCGGAGCTCCAGCTCCCGGTTCCGGACGTCGCGGTGCTCGCGCAGGTCCCGGAGGAAGCGTGTGCGCTCTCCGCCGTCGGCGAAGAGGCTCTGCACCTCCCTTCCCGCCAGATCCCCCGGCGAATCGTGGCCGCTCATCTCCGCGAAGGACCGGTTCACGTCGAGCACCCGGCCGTCCCGGGCCACCCGAAAGACGGCGGCCACGTTCTCCTCGAAGAGCACCCGGTAGCGCCGGGCCGCGGTCCGTCCGTCGGCGTCGGGCTCATCCGCCGCGGTGACGTCGCGGATCGCCCCGCAGAAGAGCCGGGTCCCACGGCGGCTGAACTCCGTGAACGAGATTCGGAGCGACAGCTCACTCCCGTCCCGGTGCAGGCCGGGGAGCTCGACCTCGCCCCAGTCCAGGTGGCGCTCGCCCGTCACCAGGTATTCGTAGAACGAGTGCCGGTGCCGGTCCCTGAACTCCTCGGGCATCAGCCGGGTCAGCGAGCTGCCACGGAGCTCCTCCCGGCTGTAGCCGAAGATCCGGGTCAGGGACTGGTTGACGTACCGAATCCGGCTGCGGCGGTCGATCACCACGATGCCCTCGTCGATGTTCTCCGCCAGGGTGAGCGGCAACAGGACGGTCTCCTCCTGCTGCGGCCCGAATCTGGGCGCTTTCTCCTCTGCCATGTACGGCCTCCATCCGTGGCGGGCGTCCGCGCTGACCACGCTGCGTCTCCAACGGCCGCCCCTCGACCTCGACGCGATCCACCGGTCCGGGTGGCAACCGACCCCGGGCCCTGCCCCGCCACAATGGGGGAATTCCCCCATCGGTCCGGAACGGGACGTGACGGTCCGAACGCACGGATCGTCTCATACTCTCACATACGAAGACCCGTGCATCCGGAGGGGGTGATCAGCATCGTCTACTGGGAGGACCCGGAGACCGAATCACCGGGGAAGCGCCTGCTGCGCCGTCTCCGCCGCGCGTGGGAGGAGCTCCGGAGGCGAGCGCGGAGGGTGGTTCAAGGCCCGTTCCGCGATTCGTTCGACTGACGGAGGGCAGCCTCGGGGACAGAGGAGGTGGGGCAGCGAAGCGCCGCCCGTGTTCGAGAAAAGCCCGGCAGGAAGGGGAGTACCTCCTGCCGGGCCTCGTCTGGTCAGAGGGTGAGCGACCGGGCCGGGTCTGAACCGGACCTTCGTCCGGGCGTCTCAGCCGTTCGTCACCGGCCTGGTGCCCAGGAAGCCGACACGTCCCGGGCGTCTGGCGCATTCGTCAGATTTACGAGTCCGGAACCGTCGGGGTTCATCCGAAAGATGTCGTAGTTTCCCGGGCGGTCACTATTGAACGCGATCCAAGAGCCGTCCGGTGCCCACGCCGCACCGAGGTCACCGGCAGTATCCTGCGTGACCGCCTGCAGGTCAGATCCGTCCAGGTTCATCGTGTAGATCTCAAAATCGGAACCATCCCAGCCATTGAAGGCGATCTGTGATTCCGAGACGGTGGGACTGGCCCAATCCTGATCAGCGCTGGAGGTCAGTCGCTCGAGCCCGGTGCCGTCCCTGTTCATCCGGTAGATGTCCCCGAACCCTCCGTCGCGACGGCTGGCGAAGACGATCGTCGAGCTGTCCTGCCAGGTGGGAGTGATGTCATCCGTGCTGTCGGTCGCCGTCACCTGCTGGATCCCGGACCCGTCCGCATTCATACGGAAGACATCGTCGTAGCCGTCGCCCCGCTCGCTGACGAAGAGGAGCTCGGATCCGTCGGGGCTCCAGGCAGGACAGCAATCGAACTCGGGATCGTCGGTCAACTGTCGCGGATCGGACCCGTCCAGCGACATGACATACACGTCATCGTCACCGTCTCTATTGGACGAGAAAGCGATCCGGGTCCCGTCGGGCGAGACGACCGGGCCGAAGTCATCTGCAGAATGGATCGTGAGCGGAGTCGGGTTCGAACCGTCCGTCTCCATCGCGTACACGTTGTAGTTCCCGTCACGGTTGGACACGAAAACGATTCGATCGAACAGCGCTGGTTCACAGCTCACGTCGAAGCTGACGGCGGCGGTATCGCCCGCGGTCACGCTCACCGACTGCTGATTGTCGTCCGAAGGTGCACAGTTCTTCTGGATTCCGGAGAGCTTCGCGCTGTACTCCCCCTCGGAGAGCCCCGTGTACACGGTCGATCCGTCGATGCCGAGCGATGCGTCCGAACCATCGACCGTCACCGTGTAGCCGTCCGTGTCGAGCGTGTCGCCAGTGGTGCTCGCCTGAACCGATACCGCGCCCGTCGTCGGCTGAGGATCGTCCGGTTGGGTCGGCGCCTGGCTGTCGCCGCCTCCGCATGCGGAGAGAACCAGAGCGGCTCCAGCAAACAGGGACACGGAGCTGCCGAACGGTACGATGCGCGAATGCCGCCAGTTGAGGGAAAAATCCACGACGCCTCCTCACAGGTGAGTATCTGCAGATGATCACCGGCTGCATCAGCCGGTGCGTCATGAACAGTCCCCGTAGGTAACAGGGGCTCGGAGGGCCGTACAGGGCGTACGGCTCGGATCCCGACCACGAGCTTCCGTTCTCGGGAGACCGGAGGGGCTGCTCCCCCGAACTGAATCCCTCGCATATCCGTGACCTCGTGCGGAGTCCCGTCGATCAGCACGGTGTCGCCCGCCCCGATGTCGTGGCCCGAGACGCAGATCGCGACGCCCTGTTCCCAGGTGGCGTCTCGCTCATCGCCGTCCACGCCGACGGTCAGGTGGCGGGTCTCGCGCATCGGTCGATCTGCGAAGTCGGCTGCGTACAGGGATCACGCTCACTTACTCTCTGATGGACCCCTCCGGTGTATAACCCAGAACTCGGGGACAGCGGACGACGAAGCTGGCCCGAGTCAGATACCGCGTCCCGTCAGGGGCGCACAGCGGTGGAGGGCAGCGATGAACGCTCTTCGTCGCCGTCGGAAGAGACGGAAACTGAGCGTCAGCGGCAGAATCTAACTCCTGCTGTCGGCGTCATTCACTCCCCGTCATCGGGGAGTCCTCGGCCTCGGGCGTAGCAACGCTCGGGGCCGATTTTGCCCGGAAGTGTCCCCGTGCCGCTTCGGTCGCGGAGTGTTGGGGGGCACGGGCGGCGGGTGAAGGAAAAGTCTGTCGGGCCGGCCGGTTCCGGTGAGCGAGGGGCTACCGAACGACCTCTATCATCAGCCGCCGTCGGCTGGCCGGAACGTAATGAATGAGCGCAGGTTCGGCTCTTCGGGTATCTCCCCGGATGCGTGGGCCTCAGATGGATGGTTGGAGGGCATGAGTCGACCGTCCTCGCGCATCCTGTCGTGGGCCTCCCCCAGGCTCGGCAACTCCTCGGAGTCCTGCTCCCAGGTCACGGTCGACGCCTCCTGAACCCACTCAGCACCCTTTGGCATGGCTTCCCGGTGGGAGCCGTGATCCCGAAACCCGAGCATGGCCTCCCGGTCTTCCCACATCGTCATCGTCCAGTAACCGGGATGCCGGCCGAAGAACATCATACTCGGAGGCAACCGGTCGCTACCCAGGAAGAGCCTGCCTTTGAGGAAACCGGGCGTCCGCCGGGCCTGCCGGCAGATCGTCCAGGTGTAGTAGTAGAGCTGGGGGAGGAACCGCCGGGAGCGCAGCCGGAGCCGCGTAGTCGTGATGAGGGGCATGCAGAGCCTCCCGTGGACGAAAAAAAGCTCCTGTAGCCCATCTGTGGTGGCTCGCCGCTTTGCGATCTACCGCGCCTCGACAATTAACATGAGGCCTTCATCCTTACCCTGCATACGTACGCCCATCTGCCCTGGACCACCAGCTCCTCCTTGCCTTCCAGGGGGGCGACCCACGTGCCGTCGAAGGGCATCAACCACGGAGCCCGTCGCTTGGACATAGCGGTGGCGGTATGCCAGAGACTGAGTTGAATCATGCTGTTACCGTGAGTGTTACCGTCGCGGCATCCGCGCAAGAGAAAAAGCCCGACCCGGACCGCCAGGTCCGTGTCGGGCTTGTTCTTATAGAGGGTGAGCGACCGGATTTGAACCGGCGGCCTCCAGGGCCACAACCTGGCGCTCTAACCTGACTGAGCTACGCTCACCACGTGTCCGTCTGTCTCCTACACCGCCGGCTGTCGAACGCTCGGCGGTGGGGGGCGTCTCCGCGGAGACGTCTCCGTCGGGGCCCGCGGACGGCCGTGTAATCTAGAAGACGAGGCCCGCCGAGCAACCGGCGATCTCCTCTCCCGCGCTCACCCCGGATCCCCCGTCGGGGAGGCGGCTCCGGGCACGGGCCGACCTGCGCCCGCCGGCCCGGAACGCTCTCCAGCCTCGGGCGGTACGTATGCGCCGACGGTACGCCGAGTTCCCGCCCGACCTCCTCGCTCATCTCCAGCCCCTGTCCGGATGGCCAATCTCTCCATCGGCATCGTCGGCCTGCCCAACGTGGGCAAGTCGACCCTGTTCGAAGCCCTCACCGCGGTCTCCGTGCCCGCCGAGAACTACCCGTTCTGTACCATCGACCCGAACGTGGGCGTGGTGGAGGTGCCGGACCCGCGCCTGGACCGCCTGGCCGAGCTCGTCCCGGCGAACGAGAAGAAGCCGGCCGTGGTGGAGTTCGTGGACATCGCCGGGCTCGTGGAGGGCGCCTCCCGGGGCGAGGGACTCGGCAACAAGTTCCTGAGCAACATCCGCGAGGTGGACGCCATCGCCCACGTGGTCCGCTGCTTCTCCGACGACTCGGTGGCGCGTGTGGGGAGCGACCCGGTCGGCGACGTCGAGGTCATCGAGACCGAGCTCGCCATGGCGGACCTCGAAACCGTGGACGACCGCCTGGAGCGAGTGAAGAAGAAGGCGGCCCACGACGTGGGTGACGCCCGGGAGCTCCTGCCGCTGCTCGAGCGGCTGCACGAGGGACTCAGCCGGGGCACCCCCGCCCGGCGCCTGGTGGAGGACCGGGAGGAGCGCGAAGCGGTGCGTGACCTGCACCTCCTGACGCTGAAGCCCGTGATGTACGTGGCCAACGTGGACGAGAACGACCTTCCGGAGGGTGGCGAGCAGGTGGAGGAGCTGCGGCGCGCCGTCCACGGGCACGACCCCGACGCCCCGGTGCTGGCGCTCTGCGCCGAGTTCGAGGCCGAGGTCTCGCGGCTGGAGCCCGGAGAGCGCTCGGAGTACCTGGAGATGCTGGGTCTCGAGGAGCGCGGGCTGGACCGCTTCATCCGCACCGGCTTCCGCCTCCTGGGCCTCCAGACCTTCTTCACCTTCAACGAGGACGAGGTCCGGGCGTGGACGGTACGCATCGGGGCCTCGGCCCCCGAGGCGGCCGGCCGGGTCCACACCGATTTCGAGGACGAGTTCATCCGCGCCGAGACGATCTCGTTCGAGGAGTTCGAGGAGGTCGGCTCCATGAAGGAGGCGCGGGACGAGGGACGGATCCGTTCCGAGGGCAAGGACTACGTCGTGGAGGACGGCGACATCCTGCTCTTCCGGACCAGCGCCTGAGGGCGCCCCCGCCGCCGGAGCGGAGGGGCACGACCGCCGTTCTATCGCTCAGCCGGCGTCGGGCTCCCCGTGCCCGCCGCCGCCCGGCGTCTCGATCCGGAGAACCTCCCCCGCTCCCATCTCCAGGCTGCACTTGCCCGGGAGCTCCTCCCACTCCGCTCCGGGAGCGGGGCGTCGCAGGTTTCGCCCCGGCTCGCCCGGCTCGCCGCCCTCCAGGCCGTACGGCGGGTAGCGCCTGCGTTCGGTGAGCAGCGTGACGCGGGCCGGGGCCAGCAGCTCCAGGTCCCGGCGCACGCCGTCCCCGCCCCGGCGCGCCCCTTTCCCGCCGGAGCCGCGACGCACCTCGCAGCGTCGGACCCGGAGCGGATAGGCGAACTCCAGCGCCTCCACCGGCGTGTTCAGCGTGTTGGTCATGTGCGAGTGGACGGCGGACGGGCCGTCCCCCCACGGCCCGGCGCCCATCCCGCCGGCGATGGTCTCGTAGTAGGCGTACGGCCGGCCCCGCTCGGGGTCGGTGCCTCCCACCGTGAGGTTGTTCATCGTCCCCTGGCTCGCGGCCGGCACGCGATCCGGACAGGCCTCGGCCAGGGCCCCCAGCAGCACGTCGGTGATCCGCTGGGACGTCTCCACGTTTCCCCCGGCCACCGCGGCGGGTCGGCGGGCGTTCACGACGCTCCCTTCCGGGGCCACGATCTCCACCGGGTCCAGCCCGCCGCTGTTGGAGGGCACGTCCTCGTCGATCAGCGCCCGGAAGGCGTAGTACGTCGCGGACAGGGTGATGGCGTAGACGGCATTCACGCCGCCCGGTCGCTGGTCCGCGCTCCCGCTGAAGTCCACGGAGGCGCGGTCCCCCTCGATGGAGATCTCCACGCGGATCTCCACGGGCTCATCGCCCACACCGTCGTCGTCCAGCCTGTCGTCGAACCGGTAGCTCCCGTCCGGCAGCCCCGAGATCAGGTCCCGGGTCACACGGGCCGCGTACTCCTGGAGCCCCTCCATGAACCGGCCCACCCGGTCCGGGCCGTGGCGGCGACAGAGGGCGCGGAGCCGCTTCCCGCCCCGTTCGTTGGCCGCCACCTGCGCGCGGAGGTCGCCGGCCCGCTCCTCCGGCGTCCGGACGTTGGCCAGGATCATCTCCCACACCGCCTCGTTCCGCTCGCCGGCCTCCACCAGCTTCACCGGCGGCACGACGAGCCCCTCCTGGAAGAGCTCCCGGGAGAGAGGCATGGAGCCGGGCGTCATGCCTCCCACGTCGGCGTGGTGGGCCCGGCTTGCCGCGAACCCCACCAGCTCGCCGTCCACGTGCACCGGCGTCACCATGGTCACGTCCGGGAGGTGCGTCCCGCCGCGGAACGGGTCGTTGAGGACGGCCACGTCTCCCTCGCCCAGCTCCAGGTGCTCCAGGCAGCTCCTCACCGACAGCGGCATGGCGCCCAGGTGCACGGGAATGTGGGCCGCCTGGGCCACCATCCGGCCGGTGGGATCGAAGAGGGCACAGGAGAAGTCGCGACGCTCCTTGATGTTCGGCGAGTGGGAGGTGCGCTGGAGCACGCCCCCCATCTCCTCGGCGGCCGAGGAGAAGAGCTGTCGGAAGACCTCCAGGCGCACCGGGTCCAGCTCGGGCGCCCCCCCGTCCGACGGCCGGCGGGCGTCGCCGCTCACGCTCCCTCCCCCCGGATCTCGAGGCGCAGGTTTCGCCGCCGGTCGACGCGGGCGCGGTCCGGCGGTCCGACGAGCACCGTGGTGTCCGACTCGGCGATCACCGCGGGCCCGGGAACCTCGTGGCCCGGCCGGAGGGCCTCGCCGTCGAAGACGGGCACCCGGCGTCGCTCGGGCCCGGCCGGGCCCGCCACGATCACGGGGCGGCTCGAGCGGCGCGCCTCGGCGGGATCGGGAGGGCCCGGCTCCCGGTCCGGGAGCACCGGTGGGTCCACCTCCCCCACGGCCCGCAGGCGGAGGTTCACGATCTCCACCGGCGCCCCCTGCTCCGCGTGGCCGTACGTGCGGCGGTGCTCGCGGTGGAAGCGGTCCACGAAGTCCTCGCCCAGGGGGACCTCCAGCTCGTAGGACTGCCCCTCGTACCGCATGTCCATCGCCGGCTCCAGGTGGATCCGTTCCGGGGGCACCCCCTCGGCCTCCACCTCGTCCCTCCCCCGCTCGGCCAGGGGACGCATCCGCCGACGGAGATCGTCGAACGGCGTGTCGCCCGGCAGCATGACCGTCTGCACGTAATCCTTCACCACGTCCGCGCTCAGCATGCCGAAGGCCGAGAGGACGGAGGCGGCCGGGGGCACGATGACTTCGCCGATGCCCAGGCGCCGCGCCAGCTCCGCGGCGTGGAGGCCACCGGCCCCGCCGTAGGAGACCATGGCGAAGTCCTCCGGCTCGTGGCCCCGCTCCACGGAGATGACGCGCAGGGCCCGCTCCATGTGGGCGTTGGCCACCCGGACGACCCCCAGCGCCGCCCGCTCCGCCCGGTCGAGCTCGCCCCCGTCGCCCAGCCCCGCCTCCCTGCCCACGGCGTCCAGCGCCGTCCGGGCCCGGTCGGGCTCCAGCGACATTCGCCCGCCCAGGAAGGCCTCCGGCGGGAGCCGACCCAGGACCACATGGGCGTCGGTGACCGTGGCCCGCTCCCCGCCCCGGCCGTAGCAGGCCGGTCCCGGGTCGGCGCCGGCGCTCTCCGGCCCGACGCGGAGCGCGCCCCCGGCGTCCACGCGGCCCACCGATCCGCCGCCGGCCCCCACGGTGTGGATGTCGATCACCGGCACCCGGACCGGGAGGCCGCCGACACTGGCTTCGCTGGTCACCTCCACGTCGCCCCGCATCAGCGAGACGTCGGTCGAGGTGCCCCCCATGTCGAAGGAGATCACGTCCTCCCGCTCCACTCCTCGCGCCACGCGGAGGGCCCCGACGGCACCCCCGGCCGGGCCGGAGAGGATCGACCGCACCCCGTGCCGCCGCGCCTCCTCGGTGCCGACGCTGCCGCCGTTGGACTGCATGATCCGGAACCGGCTGTCGGCCAGCCGTCGGCCCAGCCGCTCCAGGTAGCGGTCGAGGATCGGGCCGACGTAAGCGTTCACGGCGGTGGTGCTGGCCCGCTCGTACTCGCGGAACTCGGGCAGCACGTCGCTGGAGCGCGAGACGGCGAACCCCTCTCTCCGGAGCCGCTCGGCGATTCGCTCCTCGTGGTCCGGATGCAGGAAGGAGAAGAGCAGCGAGACGGCCACGGACTCCACGCCCGCCGCCTCCAGCGCCTCCACCAGCGGATCCAGCTCGTCCCCGTCCAGGTCGCCCAGCACCCGCCCCTTCTCGTCGACTCGCTCGGACACGCCGAAGCAGCGCTCCGGGGGGACCAGCGGCTCGGGCCTCCCGGCCGAGAGGTCGTACAGGTCGGATCGATTCTGGCGGGCGATGGTCAGGACGTCCTCGAATCCGTCCGTCGTCACGAGGGCCGTCTTCGCCCCCTTCCGCTCCAGCACCGCGTTCGTGGCCACCGTGGAGCCGTGGACGACCTCCGACGGCGATCCCGCATCGGCCCGATCCAGCCCCTCGCGCACCCCCTCCGACGGGTCCGCCGGCGTGGAGAGCACCTTCAGGGTGCGGAAGGCGCCGTCCGGGGCCGGGTCGTAGAGGACGAAGTCGGTGAACGTGCCGCCGACGTCCACCCCGATCCGGAGGTCCGTCACAGCACCTCCATCAGGGCACGGGCGCCCAGCAGCGCCGAGATCAGGATGACCACCGCCCCGGCGACGTTCAGCCATCCCGCGTTGACGCGATCCCCCATCTCGCCCCGGTCGTTCACCGTGATCACCAGGAACACCGCCACCGCCGGCAGCAGGAGTCCGTTTGCCACCTGCGCGAAGAGGATGGCGGGCACGGGTCGGACGCCGACGAGGGCGAACACGAGCCCGGCCAGCAGCACCACACCCCACACGGCCCGGAAGCGGGGGCTCTCCAGGTCCCGCTCCCACCCGAGGACGCCGGCCGTGGCGTAGGCCGCGGCCAGCGGGGCCGTGACGGCGGAGCTCATGCCCGCGGCGAAGAGGCCCACCGCGAAGAACGCGCCGGCCCAGGATCCGAGCAGGGGCTCCAGCTGCACCGCCATGTCGGCGGCCGAGGCCACCTCACCCACCCCGGCCGCTGCCGCCGCCGAGACGACCACCGCCATGCTCACGGCACCGCCGACCAGGACCGAGAGGATCGTGTCCGTCCGGGCCGCCGGCAACGACTCGGGTCCCTCCCACCTCTCCCGCACCGCCGACGCGTGGAGGAACAGGTTGTACGGCACGACCGTGGTGCCCACGAGCCCGATCACAAGGAGCCGGCCCTGGCCGGCGGACGGGAGACCGGGCACGAGGAGGCCGGAGAGGAGCTCCGCGGCCGGCGGCAGGAGCATGGCCGCCGTCGCCACGAAGACCACCGCCATCACGGACACCAGCACCACCAGCGCCCGCTCCACGACACGGTACCGGCCGGTCCACAGCAGCACGAACGCGGCCCCGGCGATGGCGAGCGCCCACCACCGCTCGGCGCCGCCGAACAGCCCGCTCAGTCCCAGGGAGCCGCCCAGCAGATTTCCGGTCTGGTAGGCGGCGTTCCCCAGCGCCACGGCCGACAGGACCAGCCCGGCGGCCACCAGCCACCCGGCCGTGCCGTGGAACCGGCGGCGGATCGCCTCTCCCAGCCCCTGACCCGTCACGAGGCCGAGGCGGGCCGCCATCTCCTGCAGCACGATGGTGGCCAGGACCGAGAAGAGGAGCGCCCACAGCAGCGTAACGCCCGTCTCCACGCCGGCCACCGTGGCCGTGGTCACGGTGCCGGGTCCGATGAACGCCCCGGCGACCATGGCCCCGGGACCGACGCTCTTCAGCCGGTCGATCCAGCCGCGGCCCCTGTTTCCGCCCTCTTCCGCCATCCGCCCCTTCCCTTCCTCGCGGTCGCAACGGGATGCGTGGCGCCCCGTCAGGGGGCCCGCCGGAACGTCGCTCCTCCCGGCGCTCCGGGGCAGGATGGAGGTACGCCGCCGGCGGCGAAAGGCGTCGGCCGGAACAATCGGAGACGGCCAGTCTACTCGGTCGGGGCCGGAACTCCGGGTCGGCGGAACTCGCCGGGCTCCGGGGAGGTATCCCTCCGGTCGGAAACTTGCACGACACGGACGCGACGATCACGGAATACCCAGAGACAGACAGGCTATAGACACGACGATGATTCTCCGAAAAGTACCGCGCTTCGCGCGCATCCAGACAGACGACGCCTCGACCGACCACTCCGGCGCCCGCAGCCGGGAGCGCGACCGCGCGCTCGGCGCCGACTCGCCGGATCGGTCCGCCGCCAAGACCTACCGCCGCGTGGAGCTGATGAACTGGCTCCGTGAGGTCCACGGCCTGGAGGCCGCCCACGCCGGCGCCGTGGCGACGCGCCTCCTCTCCTCCGCGCCCCGGATCCGGGGAGCCTTCCTCCGGTGGTGGCTCACCGGGCAGGTCGAGGACCTGGAGGTCGAGGGCTTCAGCCTGCAGCGGCTCGTGAGGGAGCGGGGGATGTCGCCCATCGGGGCGCTCCTGACCCTCTCGCTGCTGGCGGCCGACGAGCGGGTCACGCCCGAAGAGCTCGCCGAGCGGCGGGACGGCGATCTGGAGCTGGACGAGACGCTGGAGCGGGCCGGGGCCTGACCGACGCGGGGTCGGCAGCCGCCGACCCCGTGCGGGAGTGGGCACCGCGTCCCCTTGCCCGACCGGGGGAGCATCGCCGAGATTGCGCCCTCTCTCCCCCTCACGACAGGCTCCGGGAGCCATGGACGTCGGCCGCATCGTCGAGATCCTCCGAGATCCGGCCTCCTATCCCCACCCTGCCGACGACCTGACCCTCCACCAGACCCACATCTCCGTCGTCTCCCTGGCGGGACCGTGGGCCTACAAGGTGAAGAAGCCCGTGGACCGCGGGTTCCTGGACTTCACGACCCTCGAGGAGCGACGCCACTACTGCGAGCGCGAGGTGGAGCTCAACCGGCGTCTGGCGCCCGACGTGTACCGGGGGGTGGTTCCCCTGACCCTCCAGAACGGCCAGGTCCGGATCGACGGCTCCGGGGAAGCCGTGGAATACGCGGTCAGGATGAAGCGTCTCCCGCCGGAGGCGACCCTCCTCTCGCGCCTGGAGCGGGGCGAACTCACGGGAGGACAGGTGGAGCGGGTGGCACGCCGAATCGCCGACTTCCACCGGGAGGCGGAATCGGGCCCCCGGATCTCCCACTTCGGCCGGTGGGACGTCGTGGCCCACAACGCCCGGGAGAACTTCACCCAGTCCCTCCCGCACGTGGAACGGACGGTGAGCCGGGACGTGCTGGCCCGGACCGCCCGGCTCACCGAGACCGAGCTCGCCGAGCGCCGGGGCCTGATCGAGGAGCGCGCCCGCGCCGGCGTGCCCCGTGACACGCACGGCGACCTGCACCTGGACCACGTCTACCTGCTGCCCGATCGCGAGCCGCCGGGGGACATCGTCGTCGTGGACTGCATCGAGTTCAGCGACCGACTGCGCTACGCCGACCCGGTGGCCGACGTGGCCTTCCTCTACATGGACCTGGCCTTCCGGGGCCGCCGCTCCCTGGCCGACCGGCTGGCCCGGGTCTACTTCCGCGACGCGGACGACCCCGGGGGGCGTGAGCTCCTTCCGCTGTACGTGGCCTACCGCGCCCACGTCCGGGGCAAGGTCGGGGGCATGACCGTGGACGACCCCGACGTGGCGGGAGACGAACGGCGGAAGGCCGCCCGTGAGGCCCGCGCCCACTGGCTCCTGGGTCTCGGTCAGCTGGCTCCCCCCGAGCGTCGGCCCGCCCTGCTCCTGGTCGGCGGACTCCCGGCCACGGGGAAGTCCACCCTCGCCCGCGCCCTGGCCCGTGAGGCGAACTTCAGGATCGTGGCCACCGACCCCACGCGGAAGAGGTTGGCCGGGCTCTCGCCGGAGGAGGACGCGGCCTCCGCCTTCGGCGAGGGGATCTACGGGGAGGAGTGGACGGAGCGCACCTACGCGGCGTGCCTCGAGGAAGCCGGGCGCCTGATCTTCCAGGGCTTCCGGGTCATCGTCGACGCCACCTTCCACGACGAGTCCCGCCGTCGGCGCTTCCTGGAGGCCGCCGACGACTGGGGGGTGCCCGCCCGCTTCCTTCGCTGCCGCGCCGATCCCCGGGAGGTGCGCCGGCGCCTGGAGCAGCGGGAGGGGGACATCTCCGACGCCGGCCTCGAGGTGTACCGGGGAATGGCCGACGCGTGGGACGAGGCAGGGTCGGAGACGGCGTCCCGGACCGTGGAGATCAGGACCGACGTCCCGGCGGAGGAGAGCACGGAGGAGGCCCTGGATCTGCTCCGGGAGGTCGAATTGGCCGCCCCGGCAGAGCCCGGCCCCTGAGGACGTGCATATTTGGCAGACTCCCGCCGAGAATTCCCCCGCCCGGGCGAGTACGCAGCTTGCACCTCCTTACGGGCGGAACGACGAGGCCTTCGGCCGGTGCGCACCGACCGAAACGGCCATCCGTCGGACGCCGAGACGACGAGCACAGGAGAGCACGACAACAGGAGGTGAACCATGCTTCCGACTGGACGCCGCAGTCGCCGATCCCGGAGCACCGGGCTGCCCGAGCTCCGCACCGAGATGGACCGTCTTCTGAGCGACTTCTTCGACCAGGGCGACGGCTCGATCCGGAGCTTCGCCCCGCCGACGGACCTCTACGAGACCGAGGACGCCTACGTGGTGGAGAGCGAGCTCCCGGGCTTCGAGCGCGGCGACATCGAGGTGACCCTGGACCAGGGCAGCCTCACCATCCGCGGCACCCGCTCCGCGGAGTCGGAGCGTGAGACGGAGGAGTTCCACCTCCGCGAGCGTGCCACGGGACAGTTCGAGCGGAGCTTTCGGCTGCCCCGGAGCATCGATGCGGAGAACGTGACCGCTCGCTTCGACCAGGGCATCCTCCGGGTCGAGGTCCCGAAGGCCGCCGAGGCCCGGTCCCGGAAGATCGACGTCGAGGTGGGCTGACGCCCCGTCTCGACACCAGCTTCGAGCCCTCCGCCGCGTCTCCCGCGGTGGAGGGCTTTTTCTACGCCGGCGTTTCCGTCACCGCCGTCCGCCGCCGAAAAGCTGCCCGATGGACGGCCCGTTCCAGTAGAGCCGCAGGAAGAGATAGCCGGTGACGAGCCCGCCCAGGTGCGCCCACTCCGCCACGCCGCCGGTCTGCCCGGTGAGCGTGGAGTAGAAGGAGAAGAACGCCATCCCGGCCACCAGCCACTTCGACTTGACCGGAAGGATCCCCCAGATGTAGACGGGCACCTCGGGCCAGTTCAGGGCGAAGGCCAGCATCACCCCGTAGATCGCCCCCGACGCCCCCACCACGGGAGCCGTGCCGACCAGGGGACTCAGCACGAGCGAGAAGAGCGCTCCTCCCAACCCCGCCACGGCGTAGTACTTCACGAACTTCTCGCTCCCCCAGGCCCGCTCCAGCGGCGGTCCGAAGAAGTACAGGATCAGCATGTTGATGAATACGTGGCCCAGGCCGCCGTGGACGAACATGTAGGTGAGGGGCGTCCACG
>CANPVF010000107.1 GCA_947581645.1 Candidatus Caribbeanibacter nitroreducens
CGCTCCCACTACCGGGGCATTACCGATCCACGGACTCAGGACGAGGGAGAAGAGCGCTCCTCCCAGCCCCGCCACGGCGTAGTACTTCACGAACTTCTCGCTCCCCCAGGCCCGCTCCAGCGGCGGTCCGAAGAAGTACAGGATCAGCATGTTGATGAACACGTGGCCCAGGCCGCCGTGGACGAACATGTAGGTGAGGGGCGTCCACGGCTGCTCCAGGATCCAGCGGGGCGAGAACCCGAGGTGGAAGACCTGCCACTCGAGAGGGAGAAGCCCGAACGAGCCGAGTATGTAGAGCGCCCCGTTGGCCAGGATCAGGTTCGTGACCCAGGGCGTCAGGCCGCCTCCCCCGACCGTGGCCCGTCCCCCGCCCCATCCGCCGCGACCTCCACGCTGCTGCCTTCTCATCCGTCGCCTTCCGCTCCTCCTGCGGACGCTCCTCCAGCTCCGACCGGGGCGACCGGCTCCCGGCCGGCCGTAGAATACGTCTCCGGTGCGGTGAGGACGAACGGGGCGGTCACGACTCGGACGGTGGCGGGTCGCCGGGATCGCGTCCCAGGGCCCCCACCTCCTGCAGGACCTCGGTGACGTCCCGTCCCCCCTCCACCACCTCGCCGTGCAGGTCCCACTCGAGCCAGGTCCGGGCGTCGTTCAGGTGTCGCTGGAGCTTCGACTGGTGCTCCGGAGCCTGCAGCTCTGGATCCTCCTTCAGCGATTCCAGCTCCTCGATCCACGCACGGATCTCCTCGGGCTCGCTGAACTTGGTGACGGGCGGATTGAGATTCATCGGGGTGCCTCTCCCAGTTGATTGCGAGTGAGCGACGGGAGCAGGGTCCGGCGACGTGCGGTCCTTCCCCCAGGGTGAAACATCGAGGGCTCTGTACGGTATGAACCTCGCGCGAGGATGACAGGCTTTCCGTCCGGCGCCGGGCCGGGAGCTCGGCCGGGACGCGAAGGCCGGCGGTACCGGGCTGTGTCGCTCGCCTCAGCCTCCTTGAACCCCGCCCTGGGGTGGAGGGCCAGCCACGGGCCGCCAACGTTCCTCGACGCTCGAGACGCACGACCGGCGGCACCGGGCTGCGTCACTCGCCTCAGCCCCCTGAGACCCGCCCCTGAGGTGGAGGGCCAGCCACGGGCCGCCGTTTCTATGTCGACCCGCGCCGTCCCCCGCACGATCCCCGGTCATTCGTCGGCCTCGGCGAGCCCCCTGTCGGCCAGGGCGCGGACGATGTCCTCGCTGCTGACGATTCCGAGCAGTCGCCCCGTCGGATCGGCCACCAGGGCCCGGTGCACCTCCGCCTCCAGCATCCGGCGCGCCGCCTCCCGCACGCTCGTGTCCGGGGCCAGCGTGAACGCGCCCCGGCTCATGACCTCGTCCACCGTGTGCTCGTCCAGGGTGTCCCACTCGGGGGCGTCCGTCTCCGCGGAGCGGACGAAGGCGTCCGCCCCGACGTCGTCCCAGTAGTCCACGAAGTAGGAGGCCGCCGGGTCGTCGCCCTCCTGCCACTCCATGGTCTCCGGCCAGTCGCCCCAGCCCGACTGTCCGCGGACCTCCTGCGGCGGAGGCTCCTGGTCGGCGGCGAAGGCCAGCAGGTCCGTGGCCGAGACCACGCCGACGAGCTCTCCTCCCGAGAGGACCGGCGCTCCTCCCACGCCGGCCCGACTCAGCGCCGACATCGCGTCGCGCAGCGTGGCGTCGGGATCCAGCGTCAGTACGTCCTCGGACATGATGTCGCGTACGGCGATCATGCTGTCCCTGCCTCCTTCGATCACGAGATGGTCTTCGACTGGTATCCTGCAGCCTCCGTACCGGAAAGGGTACCCTCGGCCCTCGTGCCCTGCTGTCGGTGGGCTCTCGATCGCCGCTGTGGGAGATCCCCCGTACCGACGGACGGCGGGCGGGCACACTCGCACGGTGGCACGACTTCTGACACGTCTCCCTCCCCGACCGATCGACGGGCCGCCCGCTCGGCGGGCCCGGCCCGACCACCGAACGCAGGTGACGACCATGGACGGAACGTCTCAGCTCGATCTCGCCATCGTGGGCGCCGGCCCGTGCGGCATCGCCGCCGGTGTCGCCGCCCGGAGAGCCGGCCTGGACGCCCGGCTGTTCGACCGCGGCCCCCTGACGAGCTCGCTGGTGGACTATCCGCCCTACATGACCTTCTTCAGCTCCGCCGACCGGCTGGAGGTCGGCGGCGTGCCCTTCGTGATCGACCGGGGCAAGCCGGGCCGTGAGGAGGCGCTGGCCTACTACCGGCGGGTGGCGGAGCACTTCGAGCTGGACGTTCACCAGTACGAGGAAGTGACGGAGGTGGACGGCGAGAAGGGCGACTTCCTCCTCTCCACGCGGGAGACCCGCGGGGAGGGGGCGACCCACCGCTACGGCGCGAGAGTCGTCGTCGTGGCCACCGGCGCCTTCCACGAGGCGAACCGCCTCGGGGTTCCCGGCGAGGACCGCCCGAAGGTGAAGCACTACTACGACGAGCCGCAGCCGTACTGGGACCAGGACGTGGTGGTCGTCGGGGGCGGCAACTCCGCCGTGGAGGCGTCTCTCGAGGTCTACCGGGCCGGCGGGCGCGTCACCTTCGTCCACTTCGCCGACGAGCTCGACGAGGGCGTGAAGCCCTGGATACGGCCCGACATCGAGAACCGCTTCAGCAAGGGGGAGATCCCGGTCCGGTGGCGGACCCGGATTCAGGAGATCACGGCCTCCACGGTGGTGCTCCGCGACGTGGATACGGGCGAGACCGACGAGATCCAGAACGACTGGGTGCTGGCCATGACCGGATGGCGTCCCGACCCCGGCCTGCTCCGATCCATGGGCGTGACCGTCGACGAGGAGACGCGCGAGCCCGCCTTCGACCCGGACACCATGGAGACCGACGTGGAGGGCGTGTACGTGGCGGGCGTCCTGGCGGCCGGCGACGACGCGAACCGGATCTTCATCGAAAACGGCCGCCACCACGGCCGCAAGATCGTGAAGCACCTGGTCGAGGGGCGGGAGGCCGCGACGGCGGTGGAGACCGGGGTCGAGGCCTGACCGGGGCGCCCTCCCCTCGGAGCCCCCCCAAACGAGAAAGGGCCCGGGAGATCCCGGGCCCTGACTCGTCCTTCTCGCCGCGCGGCTCACACGGGATCCTTCCCCGCCCCGCCGCTCGCCGTGACTACGGCTGCGGCACGATCACTCCCGACATGCCGGCCTGCTCGAGCTGGTCGTTGTAGCTCGATACCTCCTGCTGCATGAACTGTCGGACGTCCGAGCGGAGGTCGGCCCACTGGGGCAACAGGTCCTGGAACCGCTGACGGGCGCCCTCGGTGGGCGGCGCCATGTTCCCCGCCACGATGCCGTATACCGCGGCGATCTGGCTGTCCAGCTTCGGCGGATAGTTGATGGCGTCCTGGAACGACTCGTTGTCGGGCTGAATGAGCCGCCTCTCCAGGCTGTCCAGCCTGGCCACCAGTTCGTCGGCCGTCTCCTGGATCGACTCCGGCGCCCCGGCCTTGGACGCGTACCCGGCCGTGGACTCCACCTGATCGCGGACGTCGCGAACCTGGTTCAGGTGCGCGAACAGGCTGTTCAGCGTGTCACGAATCGTGCGCGCGAACTGGGCCTTCGTCTCGAGCTCCTGGTTGGTCACCGACTCCAGGTTCGGGTCCTTGCGCACCGAGAAGGAGTGGGTCGTCGTGTCTCCGTCGACGATCATTCGTGCGGAGTAGCTGCCCGGAGGAGCGGGAAAGCCTCCCGTCGACCCCCAGAGACGGACGTCGTCGGGCCGCTCCGTGACACCCGGATATTGCATCTCCCAGGTGATCCGGTGGTGGCCCGCCTCACCGGGCATCGATCGCTCGGCGGCGGTGGAGAAGAACCCGCCGCCGGCCTCCTCGTTCGCCGAGGAGTACTCGACCACCACGTTGCCTTCATCGTCCACGACCTCGAGACGCACGGGCGAGTCGTCCGACGCGTCCTCGGCCAGGTAGTAGTCGAACACCGCACCGTAGGGAGGCAGCTCCGGCTCCTGGTTCGGCCCGGTGGAGCCGTTGCCCGGTGATGCGATCTCGATCCATCGGATGGCGTCCTGGGGTTCGTAGAAGTGCGCGTCGCTCTGGGCCACCCGATCGTTCACCTGACGGAGCGGGGAGAGGTTGTCCAGGATCCAGAACGACCGACCCTGGGTGGCCACCACCAGGTCGTTTCGGTGCACCTGCAGGTCCGTGATGGGCGTCTCCGGCAGGTTCATCTGCAGCTCCTGCCAGTGGGCGCCGTCGTCGAAGGAGACGTACATGCCGTACTCGCTCCCGGCGTACAGCATACCCTCCCGCTCCGGATCCTCACGTACGACTCTCGTCGGATGCTCCGCATCGATTCCGCGAGTACCATCGGCGATGCGCGTCCAGGACTCGCCGTAGTCGTCGGTGCGGTAGATGTAGGGCGCGAAGTCGTCCTGACG
Source organism: Candidatus Caribbeanibacter nitroreducens (assembly GCA_947581645.1). Taxonomy (GTDB): domain Bacteria; phylum Gemmatimonadota; class Gemmatimonadetes; order Palauibacterales; family Palauibacteraceae; genus Caribbeanibacter; species Caribbeanibacter nitroreducens. The sequence goes on from CANPVF010000107.1 coordinate 4,452, forward strand.
GTAGCGGTAGACCGCGATGTAGGCCGTGCCGGCGTCGTGGGGTGACACCTCGATCATGTTCACGGTGCTCCACTGAGGCAGCCCGCTCGGTGTGATCTCGGTCCAGTTGCCCATGCCGCCGCCGTCCCGCGTGAGCCATACGCGGCCGTCGTCGGTGCCGACCCAGATCACGCCCTCCTCGTGCTCCGAGGGGTTCACGGCGAAGATCGTGTTGTAGATCTCCACCCCGGAACGGTCCTTCATGACCCGCCCGTCGGCCGGCCCCTGCTTGGTGGTGTCGTCGTAGGTGAGGTCCGGGCTGATCTCCTCCCAGCTCATGCCGCCGTCGTCGGTCCGCAGGAGCTTCTGCGAGGCGTGGTAGACCTGGGTGGAGTCGAAGGGATTGATCGCGATGGGCGCGTTCCACTGGAAGCGGTACTTGAAGTCCTTGGGCGCGTCGCCGACGGCGACCTGGGGATAGGCCACCATGTTCGGTGAGTGGCCGGTGGACATGTCTTTCCGGGTGATCACGCCGCCGTAGCTCCCGGCCCACACGATGTCGGGACCGTAGGACTGGATGGCGATGTGGCCACTCTCACCGCCTCCCACCGTTCGCCACTCCTGCGCATAGTGCTCACCCTGCGACCGTATGGACGGGATGCGGAGAGTGCTGTTGTCCTGCTGGGGGCCGTAGACGTTGTACGGCCGGTGGTTGTCCACCTCGACCCGGTAGAACTCGACCGTCGGCTGATTGTGGTACGTGGACCAGGTCTCGCCGGCGTTCGTCGTCACCTGTCCACCACCGTCGTCGGTGACGACCATGTGGGAGGGCTTCTTGGGGTTGATCCACAGGCCGTGCACGTCCCCGTGGGGCACGTCGATCGACTCGAAGGTCTTGCCCCCGTCGACCGACCGGTACATGCCGGTGTTCAGGCCGTAGACAGTGTTCGGGTCCGTCGGGTGGGCGAAGATGTGGGTGTAGTAGAACTCCCGCTGCCGGAGCTTCCGCTCCCGGTTGGTGCGGGTCCAGCTGTCGCCCCCGTCGTCGGAGCGGTAGACGCCCCCGTGGGGCTCCATGGCCGAGACCATGGCCCACACCCGGTCGGTGTCGGCCGGCGAGACCGTGATCGCGGTCTTGCCGATCATCTCGTCGCCGCTCGGGAGCCCCTCCTCCAGGTGCGTCCAGTTCTCGCCCCCGTCGGTGGTCCGGTACAGGCCTCCGCCCTCGTTCCAGGTGGTGCCGCTCTGCAGCGTCCACGGCTCACGCTCGGCCGCCCAGGCGCCGGCGAAGACCTCGTTCGGCTCCTCCGGATTCATCGCCAGGTCGACGACGCCGGTGCTGTCGTTCACGAAGAGCACGTTCTCCCAGGTCTCGCCGCCGTCGGTGGTCTTGAACACCCCGCGCTGCTCGTTCTTGCCGAACGGGCTCCCGAGCGCCGCCACGTAGGCCACGTCGGGATTCTTCGGATGGACCTCGATGCGGCCGATCTGTCCGGACTCCGGCAGGCCGATGAACTCCCAGCTCTCGCCTCCGTTCTCGGACTTGTAGACGCCCGTTCCCCGCGAGGTGTTGCCGCGAATGCAGGCGGAGCCCGTGCCCACGTAGATCACGCTCGGATCGGAGGGGGCGACGGTCACCTCGCCGATGCTGCCGCCGAAGTGGCCGTCCGAGATGTTCACCCAGTGATGGCCCGCGTCGTTCGTCTTCCAGATGCCGCCGCCCGTGGTCCCGATCAGATAGGTATCCGGCTTGTTCGGGAAGCCGTGCTCGGCGGTGGCCCTACCGCCCCGGTACGGACCGATCATCCGGTATTCCATGTCCTCGAAGAGGTCGGACTGGAAGACCGTGTTCGGGTCCTCGCCCTGCTGGGCCTGGACCGGCGCCGGTGCGCCGAGGACCAGCCCGCACAGGGCCAGGGCGAGAGTGGAGATGACCGAGCGCAGAATACGGGGCTTCATGTTCGCTCCTCCAGGAGGTGACCCTTGCGTGTCCCTGAGACGTCTCGCCGCGGCGCCGCGGCCCGGAACGGGCAGGCGAACCACGAGAGCGCCCAATGTATCCGTCTCACCATACAGTTCAAACGTCTGGCGCGACGGCCACGGCCGCCGACTGAGCTCGTTCCGTACGTGCGGCGGGTGAGATCGACCACGCTCTCCACCGCACCTCACTCTCCGCTCGTGCTCCCCAGCAGGGTCGACAGCTTCGAGGCGATGGGGCCCGGCTCCTTCCGCTTCTCCCCGTCTCCCGCCCGCGGGATGGCCACGGCCGCCACCGCGGCCACGGCCACCATCCCCGCGCCGATCAGGAACGGGCTCTCGATCCCCACGTGCTGGAAGAGCCACCCCGCGCCCGCCGGGCCCAGCACCCGCCCCGTCCCGCCCACGATCTGGCTGCCGCCCAGGATGGAGCCCTGGGAGCGACGGTCCGTGGCGCGGGAGACGAGGCTCGCCAGCGACGGGAAGAGGATGCCGGTGGCCAGCGCCCAGCCCGGGATCACCAGCCCCAGCCACCAGCGCGTCGGCATGAAGGGGATGCCCGCCAGCGTGGCGGCGAGGATCACCGCGCCGGCTCTGACCGTGAACGGCTCGCCGAGCTTCCGCACCAGACGGCCGACGATCCCGCCCCGGACCACCACCGTCACGCCGCCGGCGATGGTGAACACGATTCCCATGTCGGCGGCGTCCATGGCGAACACCCGCTCCACGTACAGGGCCAGGACCGAGGTCATGGCCGTGAACGAGGAGATGCAGAGGAAGTAGACCAGGAGGAGCAGGGAGAGCGGGAAGTCGGTCATCTTCTCGAGCCACTCCGAGAGCGAGGCTGCCTCCCCCTGCTCGTGCTCCTCGGGGGACGCCTCGTACGTGGACTCCGGGAGCAGGAAGACCGCGGCGATTCCGTTGATCAGGCAGAGCCCGGCCGCCACGAATCCGGGGACCCCGAGGCCCCACTGGCTGAACCAGCCCCCGATGGCGGGCCCCAGCATGACGCCCAGGCCCGAGGCGGCGCCGATGAGCCCGAGGCCGTGGGCGCGGTCCTCCTCGTCCGTGTAGTCGGCCACGTAGGCCTGGGCCACCGAGACGGTTCCTCCGGCGGCGCCCGCCGCCACCCGGGACGCCAGGAGCACGAAGAGCGTCTCGGCCAGCCCGAAGATCAGATAGGAGAAGGAGGAGGCGAAGAGCCCGGCGATGATGAGGGGGCGCCGGCCGCGGCGGTCCGAGATCCGCCCCCAGATCGGCGCCGCCGCCAGCTGCATCGCCGAGTAGGAGGCGATGATCAGCGTCACCTGGTTCGGCGTCGCCCCCATGGACTCGGCGTAGAACGGGAGCAGGGGGAGCACGATCCCGAATCCGATCATGTCGACCAGGACCGCGCCGCACAGGATCGCCAGCCGCGTCGAGATCACGGCCGGCCTCCCGAGTCGGGCGCTCTACCGTGCATCCGTCATCGCGCGCTCCTCCGGAGACGTCCAGTGAGCGATCGGGGGCGTCGGGCGTCGGCTCCCGAAACATGAGGGCGGAGACTCCGAATCACCACGACATGTCGGGTACCGCCTCCCTTCCAACAGTAGCGGACGACGGGGCGTTGCACCGGCCCGGTCGCACGCCGGGAATCCCCCCGAACGCGAACGGGGGACGGAAGCCGGCCTCCCGGCTCCGTCCCCTCGCTCGCGGCGGTCGGAGACACGCCTCCCGCCGGCGGGGGCCCTCCCGCCGGCCACGTGCCGAGATCGAGCTACCGCTCCCTGGCCGCCGTCCCCCGGTCGTCGGCCGGACTCTCGGCCCCGGCCATGCTCCGCGGCTCCACGGCCATGTACCCGGCCATCTCGAGGTGGAGTGCCGAGCAGAACTCGGTGCAGTAGAACGGGAACACGCCGGCCTCGTCCGCCAGCAGGCGGATCGTCTGTGTCTCGCCGGGCTCCAGGCTCACGTTCACGTTGTACTCGGAGATGGCGAAGCCGTGGGTGGCGTCTCGGGCCTGCTCCACGTTCGTGATGTGGATGATGACGCTGTCACCCTGGGGCACGGTGAACCGCTCCGGGTTGAAGTGGCTCCGCACGGCGGTCATGTCGACGATGGTCTTGCCGTCGTCGCGGCTGACGCCCTCGTCGCCGGACGTCGGGGCCTCGGAGTCGACCTCCATCTGGCCGGGATCGAAGCCGACCTCGGGGTAGGTGTTCCACGGCTCGACCTTGTCGGCGTCGATCACCTGCGCGTAGTGCGGCTCGCCGATGGCGACGGGAGCGTCGTAGAGGAGCTGCATCCCCTGGTTCGGCCCCGTCTCCAGGAGCTGGAAGTTCTGCGGGTGCAGCGGGCCGACGCTCTTGAAGCGATCGATGGCCCACTTGTTCAGGGAGACGACGTACTCGCCCGCCGGCTGCTTCGTGTCGCCCGCCGGCGCGGCCAGGTGGCCGACGTTGTAGTGCACCGACTCCTTCTCCTCCATCTCCATCGTCTGCCAGTTCCACTTGGCCACGGCGGACTCGATGAACAGGCTCGTGTACGCCTGGCCGTTCGGGCCGAACTGCGTGTGCAGGGGCCCGAGGCCCAGCTCCAGCTGATCCTCCATCACGGCGTCGTAGCTGAGGATCGGGACGCCGAAATCGTCCGTGCCCTGGAAGTTCTCGTTCTGGATGGCCTGCTGCATGGCCTCCCAGGAGTAGACGGTGACGTGGGGATCCAGTTTCCCCGAGACCACGATCTTCTCGCCGTTCGGAGTCACGTCCACGCCGTGCGGACTCTTGGGCTCGGGCACGAAGTAGAGCAGCTCCTGCTCGACGGCCACGTCCAGCGGAATCACCGTGCGCCCCTGGATGGTCTCCGTGTTCTGCGGGTTCCCGGCCACTTCGGCGGCCTTCTCCCAGTTGATCACGTGCAGGTAGTCCATGTCGTTGGCCGCGGTCCCGGCTTCCAGGGGCGGGTTCCCCTGGCCGATGCCGCCGGTGGCCATCTCCGTGTTGAAGGAGTTGATGAAGGCCCATCCGTCCGAGGGCCCCTTCCCCGCGTCGGAGAGATCCTGCATGTACGGCGGGAGCTCGATCGTGAAAGAGCGGTCCGTGTCGACGCGGCCGGCGTCACGGTCGAACTTGAAGAAGGTGACCGCCCCCCGGTACTCGCTCTCGTACTCCGTCACCGGCGAGTAGCTGTCGTCCAGGGGCGCCGGGTACTGGCTCCCTTCGACGATGTACTCGGTGTTCGGCGTGACGAAGGTGGCCCCGTGGTTGGACTTCATGAGCGGGTCGGTGACGATCTGCTTCGTCTCGAGGTCGCGCAGGTCGATCACCGCCACTCGCGGGTTCGCCTTGTCGTTGATGAACAGGTACTCGCCGTCGTAGTTGCCGTCGGTCTCCGACAGCGCCGGGTGGTGGGTGTCACCCCACTCGATCTGCCTGTCGTTCATCCGGCCCTCGTCCAGGACGCGGTGCGTCTCCTCGGCCCCGTACCCGTAACCCTGCCACGGCTCCGGCGTGAAAACGCCGATCACCTTGAGAAGACGCATGGACGGCATCCCGAACACGAGGACCTGGCCCGCGTGTCCACCGGAGGCGAACATCAGATATTCGTCCTTCTCGCCGCCCGGGACGTATGTCTTCACGGCCGACTCGACGTCCTCGGCGCTCAGACCGCGGTTCTGGGCGACCTGGCTGATGTCGGTCCCGTCGCCGCCGTTCCCGCCGCCGCAGGCGGTCAGCCCCACCGCGAACAGGGCGGCCACCAGGGCCGTGACGGTCGTTCGAACTCGGTGCGAGTGCGTCATCGTATTCCTCCTGGGCAATGTCGACCTCTTGATGGGAAATTCGACTGGCCGGACGGACACGCCGTCCGCCTCGCATCGTCGGTCGACAAGCTGGACGTGGAACGGAGGAGCGTCTGTCCGGCGTCCGTTGGAGGAACGGGTGGGGAGTGGGTCCGACGGGGCCGTGGAGAAACTCACCACATCGCCCCGGACCGCGGGGAGGGCTGTGCCGGGACGGCGGATCGGGCGGTCGGGTCCCCGCCTCGCTCAGTCGCCCGAAGCCGGGAGCACGGCCCGCACCGTGGTGCCCCGGTCGGGAGTGCTCTCGATCTCGAGCTGTCCTCTCGCCCCGTGCGCTCGCTCGTGCATGCCCAGGATCCCGAGGCCGCGCCCCTCCGCCTCTGGAGCCTGCCGCACGTCGAAGCCGCGGCCGTCGTCGCGCACCTCGAGGAGGGCCCCGCCCTCCCGCTCGCGAACGACGACCTCCACACGCCCCGCCCCGGAGTGGCGGAGCGCGTTCGACAGGGCCTCCTGGGCGATGCGGTAGAGCGCGAGCTTCGCCTCCTGGTCCAGGATCTCGTCCACGCGATCCACGGCCAGGTCCACGTCGGCGGAGGCTCCGTCCGCCACCGCCCGGACGTGGGACTGGAGGGCGGCACCCAGCCCCGCGTCCTGGAGGGCCGGGGGACGCAGCCCCCGTGCGATCCGGCGCACGCCCTCGGTGATCTCCAAAATCTCGGAGCGAAGCTCTTCCAGGAACGCGTGGGACTCGCGGTCGCCGCCCCTGGATTCGGCCCGGATCCGGACCAGCAGGGCCGACAGCCGCTGCGCCGTGTCGTCGTGCAGCTCCCTGGCGATGCGCTGCCGCTCCTCCTCGGCCGCGCCGAGGGCGTCGGCGCCGAAGTCCCGCAGCCGTTCCCGGCGACGGAGGTCGCGCACCGTGGCGATGACCAGGTCGCCGGTCTCGGTGCGGACCGGGCTGAGGCTGATCTCCACCGGAAAGACGGTTCCGTCCCGGTGCCGCCCCTCCAGCTCGCGCCCGGCGCCCATGGGACGCGGCGCGGGATCCTCGACGTACCGGTCCCGCTCCCGGCGGTGGACGGAGCGGGAGGCATCGGGCACCAGCATCTCCACCTCTCGACCCAGGAGCTCCCCGCGCGGGTAGCCGAACATCTCCACGGCCCGGGGATTGACCTCCCGGATCGTCCCCTCGCGGTCCACGATGACGATGCCGTCGGGCGAGGCCTCGAAGACCTGCCGGTAGCCGGTCTCGGACAGCTCTCCGGCTCCGGAGCCGCTCATCGGAGCACCCCCGGGCCGCCGCCGCGCGGGACGGCCCTGTAAGGATTTCTCCCACGTCCACATCCACCCGTTCCCCACAGACAGAACGCAGCCGGACGTAGAGCTTCACCTCGGCATCCGAAATTGCGTTCCAGCACGGTCTTCAACTGATCCTCCAGGAAAGGTCGAACCATGAGCACTCGCAGCGCGGCCCTGGCCCTCGTCACGGCGGCGTCCTTCGCCCTCGTCGCCTGCTCCGGCGGCGACACGTCACAGCAGCAGGAACAGCAGGCCTCGGCCTCCGGGTCCGGCTCCATGTCCGGCTCGCAGTACTCGGCCAGCGTGTCGGCGAAGAACGAGAGCGGCATGCAGGGCCACGTCATCGTCTCGGCCGGCTCCGACGCCCTCACGATCAAGTTAGAGGTCCTCGGGCTCAAGGGCGGCGCGGAGTATCCCACCCACCTGCACAGCGGCACGTGCGAGGAGGGCGGCGACGTGGTGGCCGAGCTGAGCTCACCGACGGTGGCCTCCGTGGGACTCGGCTCGAGCCTCACCGAGCTCTCCCCGGACGCGATGCAGGCGGGTCAGACCTACTTCGTGCAGCTCCACCAGCCCGACGGCACGCCGGCCGCCTGCGCCAACGTGGAGAAGCCCGCGGGCGGCTGATCCGGGACTCCGGAGGGGCAGGGGGCTACCGGAGCGCAGCCCGAACATCAGGTCGACGTAATCCCTTCGCTCCCGGCCCGAAACCCGTGGTCGGCGAAATGGCGCTTCACAGCCGCGGAAAGTTCGTCCAGGGTTTCGAGGATCTCGTCCTCGACCTCACGGTCGGACTGCTCCGGTTCGTCGGCACCGCTGGTCTCCACCTCGAACCGCAGGTCGTGGAGGAGATTCAGAAGTCGTCGAGACCGGCTCCGCGTAGCCGGCGAGACATCCAGGGCGTCCGACAGGAGATACTGGTGAGCTTCACTCCAAGAATTCAACGCGCTGTCGACGCGCACCTGTCCCAAGAGACGCTCCAGCTCCTCCACCGCCCCGCGACGGTTATTCCTCCACAGGCGGAGGATTCGATCCTGCTCCTCTACGGGGACGTCGTGGGCGGTGAAGAAGCGCTTGATGTCGGAGACGTCGAATTCCCGGAAGTCGGGTGAGTAGTCCAGGAGTCGCACGAGGTGACGAATGTCGGAGTCGGCGACCATGAGGAGCTGGAAGGCCTTGACGGCCTCGAGGTTGAGACGGGCGATCTCGTCCCGGTACTCCGCCGCCTGGCTCTCCCGGACCTGGCGAATTCGTTCCTCGTGCCGCCGCAGCTCGTTCTCGAGCTCCCCCTCCACCTCGACCTCGATCAACTCCTTGAGCCAACTCGAGGCCCCCAGCCCCAGGATCGTTAAGATCGCCAGGACGACGATGGTGACGGCTATGGTCTGCAACGAATGCATCGACTCAGTCCCGTTCGGGACGCCTCGGCGGGCACGGGTGCATGTCCTCCTCACTCGTCGTCACTCGAGTCTCGACGGGTCTCCCCGGCGGGTTGAGCAGTAGCCAGCGCCATCCTCGGCGACTAGAATCCATGCTCCGGTGTCGTGCGCGACCCTTCCCGACTTCACTGCAGCAGGAACGGCGAATCGAGCACGGAGGTCGATCGTGGCCCGAATCCAGGTGACGCACGAGGGCGGAGACGACTACCGCGTCGAGGTGGAGGACGACCGCGGCACCAGCACGCACCGCGTCACCGTCACCGACCGGCATCTGAAGACCTACGGCGCCGGCGCCGACGCCGAGGCCCTGCTCGAGGAGTCCTTCCGGTTCCTGCTCGAGCGTGAGCCGAAGGAGTCGATCCTCTCCAGCTTCGACCTCCCGGTCATCGAGCGCTACTTCCCCGAGTACCCGGACGAGATCCGAGCCCGGATGAGCTGACGAGCCGGTCGGCCCGACGGCTCCACCCGCGGTGGAGACCCTCCTCGGCTCCCTCCTCGGGATCGACCCCGACGCCGGCTTCCGGCTCGCCCGCTGGCTGTTCCTGCGGGCCCTCGGGCTCGTCTACGTCACGGCCTTCGTGTCCCTCTGGGTCCAGGTCCGCGGCCTGGTGGGCCAGCGGGGGATCCTCCCGGCGGCCGAGTATCTCGACGGCCTCCGCCGGTCCCGGGACGGGCCCGACCCCCTGCGGGTGCCGACCCTCTTCTGGCTCCGGGCCGACGACCTGGCCCTCCACCTTGGCTGCGCGGCCGGCGTCGTACTGGGCCTGCTCCTGACGGCCGGCGTCGCGCCGGCCGTCTGCCTGCTCCTGCTGTGGGGGCTCTACCTCTCGTTCGCGGCCGTGGGCCGGGTCTTCCTCTCCTTCCAGTGGGACGTGCTGCTCCTGGAGGCCGGTTTCACGGCGATCCTGCTGGCCCCCTGGCGGCTCCTGCCGGGCGACTCCCCGGCCGCCGTGCCCGCCGCGGCGCTCGTCCTGATGTGGTGGCTCCTCTTCCGCCTCCACGTGCAGTCCGGCCTGGGGAAGCTACAGAGCGGCGATCGCACGTGGCGCGACCTGACGGCGCTCCGCTATCACTTCTTCACGCAGCCCCTGCCGAACCCGGTGGCCTGGTTCGCCCACCGCCTGCCAGCCGCGGTCCAGCGGGCGGGAACGGCCATGACCCACGTCCTGGAGATCGCGTGGCCGGTGCTCATCTTACTCGGCCCGGAGGCGCGGGTGGCCGCCTTCGCCGGGCTGGCGGTGCTTCAGCTCCTGATCTTCGTCACGGGCAACTACAACTTCTTCAACCTCCTGGCCCTGGCACTCTGTCTGCTTCTGCTTCCCGACTCCGCCTGGCTCGCGGCCCTTCCCGACGTCCTGCTGGAGGGGCTCCGAGCCGCGGGCGCTCCGGTACCGCCCGGCACGGGCATCGCGCCGGACGTCCGTCCCCCGGGACTCGTCCACCGCGCGGCGACCTGGAGCGTCGGGGGGACGCTCGGTCTCGCCGGCGCTGCCGTACTCTGGCGACAGCACGTTCCGTCAAGCCGCCTGCCGGCGGCGATCTCCCGCTTCCTCGACCGGATCCGACCCTTCAGGACCGTGAACAGCTACGGCCTGTTCCGGATGATGACCACCGAGCGGCCCGAGATCGTGGTGGAGGGCAGCCGCGACGGTCGGCGGTGGGAGCCGTACGAGTTTCGGTACAAGGCCGGTGACCCCTCCCGGCCGCCTCCCCGGGTGGCTCCCCACCAGCCCCGGCTCGACTGGCAGATGTGGTTCGCCGCCCTGGGCTCCTGGGGGCAGAGCCGCTGGTTCCGGGCCTTCCTGGTCCGTCTCCTGGAAGGAAGCCGACCGGTGGTGGAGCTCCTGGAGAGCACCCCCTTCGACGGACCGCCCCGCTACGTGCGGGCCGTCCTCTACGACTACCGGTTCACGACCTGGCGGGAGCGGCGGGAGACGGGGCACTGGTGGCGCCGGGAGCGGCTCGGGCCCTACGGCCCCGTCGTCGAGCGGTCGGAGGCCGTGGCGGAGGACTAGAAAGGTGATCAGAAACGGGGGTTCTGGTTCTGGGTTCTGATGCGGATGCTCGATGATCCCCGTGGTCCTTCTGTTGGGTTTCCTCCCGTCGTGAGGTGAGGATCGGCCTCACACGGTGAGTTCCGACTCGCGTCCGGGCGTCCCGGTCAGGCGGCGACCGCCCACCCGGTTCGAGGCTTCGGTTCGGCCGGCAGGAGGGCGGCCATCCGGGCCAGGTTGGCCACGAGCGCGGTAGCGCGGGCCTGGAATTCGGTCTTGGCCGCGCCCAGGTACCGGGCCTGCCGGAGCCCGAGGCGGCGCAGGTGGCCGATCTTGCGTTCGACCACGGGCCGAAGGCCGATCAGCTGCTGGAAGCGTTCGGTCTCCTGTTTGGCTCGTGCCTCCTGGAGTAGCCGCTCCCGGGCGTGGACGCTCACGCTGCGCCCGTAGCCGGTCTCCCGCATCTTCTCGGGGTCCTTGCCGGTGCACTGCTCCCGCAGCTCACAGGCCGCACACGTGGCGCCGTCGAAGGCGAAGTAGCCGCTTCCTTCGCCCTTTCGTCCGTACCACCGGTCCGTAACCTCGCCGGCGGGACAGGTGGCGCGTTCGGCCTCCAGGTCGAGATCGAAGTCCTCCTTGGAGAAGCGGTCGCCCGCAGCGGTCGCCGGCGGCACCCGGGCGCAGATCTCGGTGCCCCGCTTGCGGGCCGCCGCCCGCAGCTCCATCGGGCTGTAGGCCATGTCGCCGACCTGGACATCCGGGGCCAGGCCGGCCTCCCGCTGCTGGTCCATCAGCTGGGGCGCCACCCCGGCGTCCTTCTGGTTGGCCGGCGTGACTTCCACGGCGGTGACGAACTCGCTCTCGGCGCTCACGCTCACATGCGTCTTGTAGCCGTCCCAGCGTCGCTTCCGGGACTTGTGGCCGTGCCGCATCTCCGGGTCGTGGACGCTCACCACCCGGTTGCGGGCCACGCCCCGCCGGATCTGGACCGCCCGGCCCGCCTCCAGCACCGGGTCGTCCGGAAGCTCCGGCGGCGGGTCGGGCTCCGGCCGGCTCTCCCCCGCTTCCGCTTCCCGCGACTCGGGGGAGGAGGGCCCGGAGCCCCGCGAACGCTCCGGGCCCTCCGGCTCCTCCCCCGCCGGCGGCTCGTCGTCGGCCGGCTCCAGGTCTTGACGGAGCAGGCGGGCCAGCAGCTCGGCCGCCTCCCGCACCTCCGGGTCGGTGGCCTGCTCCCCGGCCGTCTCACGAAGCAGCGCCCGGGCCTCCCCGACCACCTCGTTCAGAAACGCCCGCCGCTCCTCTTCCTCCGACCAGTCGATCTCGGCCCGGCCCTTGAGGCTCCCCTCCTCGGCCGGGGCGGTACACTCCAGACCCACCTCCTCGGCCACCGTCTCCGCGGAGACGCCCCGGCGGTCCGCGGTTACGCCCAACAGCTTGCGGACCGCACTGCCGATCAGGTTATAGGTGTCCTCCACCGCGCCCCGGCCCCAGACCGCCGTGGAGTCCACCACCTGGACCTCTTCCGGGTCCAGCAGCCCGGCCTCCACCGCCCGCTCCAAGAAGCGCTCGAAGGCCGCCTCCAGCTTATCATGGAGCTGCAGCCGAGCCCGGAAATGGACCAGCGTCGCCTGGGCCACCGGCTCCTCACCGACCTCCATCCCCAGGACCGCCTTCCACCGGAGGTCGAAGGCCATCCGCTCCCGCGCCTCCCGGTCCGACAGCCCCTCGTAGGTCTGAAGAAGAAGCAGCTTCATCATCCGGCCTGGCGGTACGCTCGGCCGACCGGTCGACTCGTCGTAGCAGTCCGCGAACCACTCGTCCGGATACAGACGCGGGCCCTCCCGGTAGAGGAGCTCGTAGAAGCCCTCCCCCTCGAGAAGCGACTCCGCGGACCAGGAAGCGTCCAAGAAGGATTGCTGGGAAGACTCACGCCCAAGCATAAGCGCCGCCCGCACTTACATGGACAAGGATGGCTGCCCCAACATAACCGAACACCACCCTGCAGGCGACCCCGAGCACCCCCGAACCCACTGGAAGAACCGGGGGTTTTTGATCAGGTTTCTAGAAAGGCGATCAGAAACCCCGTGTGGACGCGCG
>CANPVF010000108.1 GCA_947581645.1 Candidatus Caribbeanibacter nitroreducens
GGTGACGGCCCGGACCCTCTCGGCGCGGGTCGCCGACCTCGCGCTCACGCGGACCGCGAGCAGGCTCGTCGCCCGGACCGATCCGGCCGTCGAGGACGCGGTGGCCGCACTCCGGGCCGCGACGCTCGACAGCGAGGACCACGGCCTCGACAGCGAGGGCGACCGGCCCGGCCGGGATGGGTCGGTCCGCGTTCGAGCCCGCGACGTTCGGGGGCTGACCGGGGTCTCGACCCGGGAAGCCGAGCGTCGGCTCGGTGGGGTCCTCAGCGATCGCGGCTACGCCGTCGACCTGGAGACCCCCGACCGCGAACTCCGCGCCCTGTTCACCGAGGGTGTCTGCGTCCTCGGCTGGGTGGAAGTCGAGACCACGAGGGACTTCGAGACCCGTCGGCCCACCGACAAGCCGTTCTTCCAGCCGGGGAGCATGGACGCGATGCTCGCCCGCGCGCTCGTCAACGTCGCGGGGGCCCGCCGGGGCGCGACGGTCGTCGACCCGATGTGTGGGACGGGGGGGCTCCTGCTGGAGGCCGGGCTGGTCGGCGCTCGCGTCCTCGGCGTGGACGCCCAGTGGAAGATGGTCCGCGGGGCGGCCGAGAACCTCGCCGCGTATCTCGAGGGCGACTTCGCGACCGCCCGCGGGGACGCGACCCGGCTCCCCGTGCGGGACGGGGCGGCCGACAGCGTCGTGGTCAGCGAGGAGACCCGGACCGAGATCCGGGCCCTGGCCGAGCGGCCCGCGGTCCAGGCCGCCCTCCGGCACGTCCGGGAGAACCACGACCGCACCGTCCGCGACCAGGTCCACCTGACGGAGATCCCGGCACCGCCCTTCGGCGAGGAGGAAAGGGCGGAGGAGTTCGCCCGGATGCTGGAGGAGGCGGGCGCCGACTCGGTCTTCATCGACGAGGAGGGCAACGTCTTCGGGGTCCGCCGCGGCAGTGGCGAGGGCCGGGTCGTGGTCTCGGGACACCTGGACACGGTCTTCCCCGAGGGCACCGACGTCAGCGTGGAGAGCCGCGGCGACACCCTCTTCGCGCCGGGCATCGGCGACGACGCCCGCGGCCTGGCCACCGTGCTCTCGGTGCTCCGGGCCCTGGACGCCGCCGACATCCGCACGCGGTCCGAGATCTGGTTCATGGGGACCGTGGGCGAGGAGGGCCTGGGCGACCTGCGCGGCGTCAAGCACCTGTTCCGCGAGGGCGGTCCCCGGGTGGACGCCTTCGTCTCGGTGGACGGCACGGCCCTCGGCCCCATCGTGAACCGGGCGCTGGGCTCGCGCCGGTACCGCGTCACCTTCACCGGCCCCGGCGGCCACTCGTGGGGAGCCTTCGGGCTCGGCAATCCGGCCCACGCCCTGGGGCGGGCGATCCACCTCTTCGAGCAGCGGGCGGACGAGTTCACCTCGGAGGGCCCGCGCACCTCCTACAACGTCGGCCGCATCGGGGGCGGCACGGCCATCAACGCCATTCCCTACGAGGCGTGGATGGAGGTGGACATGCGCTCCCTGGAGCAGTCCCGCCTCATGCGGATCGATTCCATGTTCCGCTCGGTGATGGACCGGGCCCTGGAGGAGGCCAACGAGGTCCGGCGGCACGGCGACTCGCTGGAGGTGGAGACGGAGCTCGTCGGCGACCGGCCGTCGGGCGAGGTGCCGCCCTCGGACCCGCTGGTGCAGCGGGCGGCGGCCACCGCGATGCGCTTCGGCGCCGACCCCACGCTGGAGCGCTCCTCCACGGACTCGAACACGCCCATCGCCGCCGGCGTGCCGGCGGTCACGGTCGGGGGAGGCGGCCAGGGACAGGGAGCCCACTCCCTGGACGAGTGGTGGCTGGACACCGGCGAGGCCCACCGCGGGGTGCAGCGCGTCCTGCTCCTGGTGCTGGGCCAGGCGGGAGGGGCCGGCTCCTCCTGATCGGCCGCCGGGCGTCCCGGTGCCGGGCGTCCGGACGGCCGGCTAGAAATCCAGTGCCGAGTCGTCGCCCCGCGCCGGGTCGTCGTCCAGGGCCAGCTCGCCGACCATCTCCTCGGTGATCTCGCGGCGCCCCCTGTAGCCGCCGTCCACCTCGTGCCAGTAGCGGACCTTCGGCTCTCCGCGCTCCCAGCACAGGTAGATCCACCGCCCCCGCCACGTGGTGGGGAAGTCGACGAGCCCGTGCTCGATGCCGCCGGTGGGGAACCGGATGCCGCGGCCCAGGATCTCCTCCTGGACCAGCTCCTCCACGACCTCCTCGGCCCGGTCGATGGCCCGCCGGTGATCACGGTACTCCTCGTGGTCCGGGTTGTCCTCCTCCCGGATCCGCTCCCCCCACAGCGCGTCGAGCACCTGGAGCTTCTCGTGGTGACGCCGGGCGGCGTCCCGGTGCTCGGCGACCCGCTCCATGACCTCCTCCATCCGCGGGACGAGCCGGTTCGCCTCCTCCAGCGTGAAGGCCTTTCGGGTCACGAGCTCATCCGCCCCCGACGCCGACGCTCAGTCCGCCGAAGACCTCCCGGCCCGGCGCCGGCTCGTAGAAGCGGTCGCCGAAGGCGTTCGGGACCACGGAGCCGTTGTACCGGACGTCGAACACGTTGTCCACGCCCAGGAACGGCTGGACCAGCGGACCGCCCCACGGGCGGCCCTCCCACAGCAGGCGGAGGTCCGTGACGCCGTAGCTCCAGTTGCTCGCGGTGTTGGCGTCGTTCACCGGGAACTCGTCGACCCAGCGCACGTCGGCCTCGGCCCGGAGCCCGAAGGGCGCCCGGTACGACGCGCCGGCCAGGAGACGGTGGTCCGGGACCCCGGGCTCCGCGTTGCCGGAGTAGTCGCCGTCCGGGGTCTCGAAGCGCACGAAGGTGTTCTCCTGGAGCGTGTAGCCCAGGCGGGCCCGGAGCCCGCGGGCGGCCCGCCAGGTCAGCGACGCCTCGATGCCCTGCCGCTCCACCTGGCCGGCGTTCCGGTAGAAGACCTCCCCCGTCGCCCCCTCGTACGGGATCAGGGCACCGTCCACCTCGGAGAGGTAGCCGGTGAGCTGCCACCGCACCGACCCGGCGCCTCCCTTCAGCCCGGCCTCCAGGGTGCGCAGCGTCTGGGGCTCGAGACCCGGGTTGAACCCGCCGCCGCCGGAGGGGCGGTTCGACAGCTCGCTCGCCGTCGGGGTCTCGAAGGCGGTGGAGGCGTTGGCGTACAGGGTGACCGCCGGCGACGGGTAGTAGGCCACGCCCAGCGACGGGCTCCACTTCCCCATGTACCGGGAGCCGGAGTCGTCGCCGTCGGAGAGGAAGCGGTCGTCGGCGTCGAAGTCGTGGGCGTCGTGGCGCAGCGCCCCGGTGATCCGCCACCGCGACGAGGGCTCCACCGAGAGCTGGGCGAAGGTGCCCAGCGAGGCCACGCGCTCGCGCTGGTCCAGGAGAGTCTCGCCCTCGCGCGTCCGATCTCCCGTCTCGCCGATCCCCAGGTTCACCACCTCGCGGCGCTCGTCGCTCTGGAGCTCGGCGTCCGCCCCGGCCGTGAGCTGCACGGGCAGGCCGGCCAGGCGCGTCCTCAACCGACTCTCGGCCCGGAGGCCGCCGGCCCACCGCTCCAGATCGATGATCCGGGTGGGGATGGGATTCCAGATCTCCCGGCTGGCGGTCCACGCGGTGGCCTCCAGCTCGGCGCCGGGCCCCAGGCGATGGGTGAGAGTGGCGCCGCCCTGGACCTGCCGGGCCTCCTCGCCGGCCCCCTGCTGGACGATGAAGGAGCGGGCCTTCCGGGGGTTCTCGCGGGCGTCCTCCCGCCCCAGCGAGCTCGGGTTCTCGGCGAAGGGGCGGTCGTAGACGTTCACGACTCCCTGCAGCCGCGTGTCGGGGCCCAGCGGCGAGCGCACGACCAGGTTGCCCCGGTACATCTCGGCCCGGGCGTGCCTCCGGAAACCGTCCGTCTCCGTCCGGCTGGCGGAGAGGACGTAGCTGGTGCTCTCCGGGCCCCGCAGGTGCCCGGACGCCTGCAGGCGGGTCGCCAGATATCCGTGGCTTCCCCCGGTCACCCGGGGCACCGCCCGCAGGGGAGCCGCGTCCGCCTCCCGGGTCCGGAATCGAATCACGCCTCCGGCGGCGTTTCCGTACAGCGCCGACGCCGGGCCGCGGATCACCTCCACCCGGCCCACGGAGGAGATGTCCAGGTTCGTGAGGGAGCTCTGGCCGTCGGGCATCGTGAGCGGCACGCCGTCGGCCAGGACCCGGAGGCCGCGGACGCCGAACTGGGCCCGGGCCCCGGAGCCGCGGATCGTCACGCGGTCGCCCAGGGAGTGGTTGCGGCGGTTCTGAACCGCCACGCCCGGCACCGCCTCCAGCGTCTCCTGCAGCGACACGTGGCGCTCGCCGGCCTGGATCTCCTCCCCGTCCACCACGCTGACGGCGAAGGGGATGCGGCCGGCGTCGCGCTCGGCCCGGGTCACCGTCACCCGGATCGGCTCCCCCTCGAAGCGGGGCTCGGGCACGGTGTCGGACGCCGTCGTGTCCGCGGCCGCCTGGCCGGGGAGCGCCGAGGGGGTCAGCAGGGCCGCCGCGGCCGCCGCGGCCGCGAGGGTCGTCCTCACTCGTCGCCTCCGGCAGCTCGATGCACGGGTCACGATCCTGCGCCGCTCCTCTCTTCCACGGGATTCCGGAGGACCCCGACGCCGCTCACCTCGACCTCCACCCGGTCGCCGGGGCGGAGCGGCCCCACCCCCGACGGGGTGCCGGTGGCCACCAGGTCCCCGGGCTCCAGCGTGATGGCCCGCGAGACGTACGAGAGCACCGCCGGCAGGCCGAACGCCATGTCCGCCGCCCGGCCGCTCTGGCGCTCCTCACCGTTCACCCGACACCGGACCTC
Source organism: Candidatus Caribbeanibacter nitroreducens (assembly GCA_947581645.1). Lineage (GTDB taxonomy): Bacteria > Gemmatimonadota > Gemmatimonadetes > Palauibacterales > Palauibacteraceae > Caribbeanibacter > Caribbeanibacter nitroreducens. The sequence continues at coordinate 4,829 of CANPVF010000108.1, forward strand.
CAGCTCGCGCCAGGCGTCCGGGTCCCGGAGCGCGTGGAGCCGCGGCCCCACGGGACAGAAGGAATCGAACCCCTTGGCCCGGGCCCACTGGCTCTCCGTGCGCTGCAGGTCGCGGGCGGTGACGTCGTTGACGCAGGTGACGCCGGCCACGGCGGCGCGGGCCTCCTCCTCGTCGGCGCGGCTGAGCCGGCGGCCGACCACCACGCCGATCTCGGCCTCGTGCTCCACCTCGTCGCTCTCCCCGGGCAGTCGGATCGGCTCGCCGGGCCCGATCACGGCGGAGACCGGCTTCTGGAAGAGGAGCGGACGCTCGGGCACGGGGTTGTCCATCTCCTCCGCGTGGTCCCGGTAGTTGCGGCCCACGCAGATGATCTTGCCGGGCCGGGCCAGGCCGGGTCCCAGCTCCGGAACGGGCATCCGTCGCGGTCGTGCGGGTGGCTCGCTCATGATGGGAGAAGGCTAACGGCGGCTGGCGGAAGTCGCACCGGTGCGGCGGCGTGCGGGCGGCGGTCGCCGCCGGCCGGGCGCGTCGTGAGGCAGGCGGCTCCGCGCTCTTGCGGCTCCCGGCGAACGCGTCTACCTAAAGGGCCGACCAGAAACCCGTGTGGTCGACCTCATCCTCGGGGACACGGGCCGAGATCGAGAGCCTGGGCACATCTACATCCGGAGGAGCGCCGCATGGAGGACGCGTCGAGGGAGCAGTGGGGCAGCCGGCTCGGATTCATCCTCGCCGCCGTGGGATCGGCCGTGGGCCTGGGCAACATGTGGCGGTTCCCGTACGTGACCGCCGAGAGCGGCGGCGCCGCCTTCCTGGTGCTCTACCTCGTGATGGTGCTGCTGGTGGGGCTTCCGATCATGCTGGCCGAGTTCTCGGTGGGCCGGGGATCGAAGAAGAGCCCCATCCAGGCGCTGGCCCACTACGGCGGCCCCGGCTGGAAGCCGCTGGGCGGGCTCTTCGTGCTCACGGGCCTGCTCATCCTCTCCTACTACGCCGTCATCGCCGGGTGGACGATGCGCTACACCCTGGCGGCCCTGGTCGAGGGGTTCCAGGGCGTGGACGCGGCGGCCCGATTCGACCGGTTCGCGGCGGGCCTGGACGCCGTCGGCTGGCACCTGGGCTTCATGGCGCTGACCATCGCCATCGTGGTGGGGGGCATCAAGAAGGGGATCGAGCGCGCCGCCCTGACGCTCATCCCCCTCCTCTTCCTCATCGTCATCGGGCTGGACATCTACGCCGCGACTCTGTCCGGGTCCGGCGAGGGATACGCGTACTACCTCCAGCCCAGCCTGGACGCCCTGATGTCGCCGGACGTCCTGGCGGCCGCGGCGGGCCAGGCCTTCTTCAGCCTGAGCCTGGGCATGGGGGCGATGCTCACCTACTCCAGCTACCTGTCGAAGGAGGAGAACCTCCCGCAGGAGTCGCTGACCATCGCCCTGTCGGACTTCGGCATCGCCTTCCTGGCCGGCCTGCTGGTGTTCCCGCTCATGTTCGCCCTCGGGCTGTCCGGCGAGGTGGGCGAGAGCACCGTCGGCGCCCTCTTCATCAGCATCCCCGGCGCCTTCACGACCATGGGCGGGGCCGGTCGCGTGGTGGGCTTCCTCTTCTTCGGGGCCCTCTTCGTGGGCGCGCTGACCTCCTCCATCTCGCTGCTGGAGGTCGTCACGTCCTCGGCCATCGACGGGCTGGACTGGACCCGGAAGAAGGCGGCGCTGGTCGCCGGCGTCGGCATCGCGATCCTGGGGCTGCCGGCGGCCTTCAGCCTGGACGCCCTGAGCCTGGTGGACCAGCTCGCCGGCAACGTCTTCCTCGTGGTGGGGGCCCTGATGCTCTCGATCTTCGTGGGTTGGACCATGGACGATCCCATCGCCGAGGTGCGGAAGGGCGCCGGGGACGTGGGGTGGTTCCCGCTGTGGCGCCAGTTCCTGCGGTGGGTCGTCCCCGCCCTCCTGCTGCTGGTGCTCTACTACAGCCTGCAGGACACCTGGGCCATGATCACGGGGATGATCGGCTGACGGGCCGGCGGGTCCCGCCCGGGTTCAGCCGCCCGTGGAGTCCCCCGTCGGCGACGGCGGGGACAGCTCGAAGTCCAGCAGCGTGTCGCCGGCGGGCCGCTCCAGGTCGTAGCGGGTTCGGGCCAGCTCCGCGCCGGATCCGGAGCGGGCCACCAGCTCCAGGAGCGACGCCCGCGTCTCCACCCGCACCTGGCCCGAGTCCGCCGGCGGCAGCGTGTCCAGCGTCCTCGTCCCGGCGCCGGCGTCGGCCACGATCACCGCCGTGTCACCGGTCGCGTTCCCGATCCTGAACCGGAAGGCCCGGAGCGGGCGCGGGTCGGCGGCCGTCGTCGTGTCCGCCGCGCCCGAGGTCACGCTGTCCGCCCCGCCCGCGTCCCCGTCCCCGCCGGAGCCGCCGCAGGCCCCGACGAGCGCCGTGAGCGCCGAGGCCGCCAGGAGCACGGCCAGCGGGCGCAGCACGGCCTCCGGCGCACCGCGCGCGCCGATCACGGCGTGAGCACGATCTTGCCGAACTGCTCTCCGCCCTCCAGCCGCTCGTGGGCCTGGCGGACCCGCTCCAGGGGCCACACCTCGTCGATCACCGGCCCCAGCTTCCCGGCGTACACCAGGTCCATGACCCGCTCGAACTCCGAGCGCGAGGCCATGGTGCTCCCGATCACCTGCAGCTGCTTCCAGAACGTGCGGCGGATGTCCAGGTCGGCGTGCGGGCCGGTGGTGGCGCCGTAGGTCACCAGCCGGCCGTTCTTCGCCATGGCGCGGACGCAGTCGTCGAACACGGCCTCGCCGACGCTGTCCAGGGCCACGTCGACGCCGCGCTTCCCGGTGGCCTTCCACACCACCTCGGAGAAGTCCTCCTCCAGGCGGTCGATGACGTGGTCGGCGCCCAGCTCGCCCACCAGGCGGACGTTCTCGGGCCCGCTGGTCACGGCGTACACCTCGGCGCCCACCAGCTTCGCGATCTGCACGGCGGCCGTGGAGACGCCGCCGCTGCCCCCCGTGATCAGGACCGTCTCCCCGGCCTGGAGGCCCGCCCGGGTGATCAGGCCGCGCCACGCGGTCTGGAAGACCAGCGGGACGGCCGCCGCCTTCTTCAGGGGATACTCGTCCGGGACGCGGTACAGGTTCCGTCCGGGGACCGTCACCCGCTCGGCCAGGCCGCCCGAGACGTGTTCGCCCAGGATCGAGTAGCTCTGGCACAGGCTGTGTTCACCTCGGACGCACCACTCGCACTCACCGCACCACAGACCCGGGTTGACCGCCACCCGGTCGCCGGGCTCCCAGCGGGTCACGTCGCCGCCGACCTCCTCCACCACGCCGGCGACGTCCGCCCCGCCGACGTGGGGGAAGTCGAGGCCCAGGCCCGGCAGACCCCGCCGCACCCACAGGTCCAGGTGGTTCAGCGCCGCCGCCCGGACCTCGAGCAGGACCTCGCCCGGGCCCGGCTCCGGGTCCGGCAGCTCGCCCACCTCCAGCACATCGGGGTCGCCGTGCTCTCGAATGAACGCAGCTTTCATCGTCGCTCCTCCGTCGTCGGTTCCGTCTCGTCGTCGGCGGCTCCGTCCTCGGGGGTCTTCTCCAATAGCAGGGTCCGGACCGCGCCGCCGAGATCGTCGCGGCTCCGCAGGAGCCCGAAGCCGGCCGGCTCCACGTAGCGGCGGGTGTCCCGGTTCCACCACTCGTCCATCCAGGGCCCGGTGACGCGGGAGAGGACGTCGGCCACGGGCCCGAGGAGGCCCGGGGGGCGTACGTGGTCCAGCATGACGAAGCGGGCCCCGGCGGCCAGGACGCGGCGCACCTCGGCCAGCGCCTCCACGGGCCGCTCCACCTCGCACCAGACCAGCGTCTCGGCCCCGGCCGCGAAGGCATCATCCGGGAACGGCAGCGCACCCACGTCGGCGACGACGGCGGTCCGGTAGCCCCGGCGGCGGGCCCGCCGGAGCATGTCCAGCGAGCGGTCCACGGCCACGACCCGGGCCTCCAGCTCCTCCGGCAGCCGGTTCCGCCCCGTCCCCGCCCCGACCTCGAGCACCCGCGGCGGGCGGCCCGCACGGCCTGCGCTCCGTCCCCCCGTCCGGCGACGCTCCAGGGCCTGCTGCAGCTGCCGGCGCACGCGATCCCTCCACGCCCGCACGGGCCATCGCTCCAGCGGAGCCATGCCCGCGTCGTACAGGGAGGCGAGCCCGTCCCACCGGGCCTCGCGACTCACCGCGACGCTCCCGGCTCGGGATCTCGGCGCGGCCCTTGCGACGGGAAGGTCATCCCGTACTTGAAACTCGTTCTCATCTCCGGTATACTACCTGTTCGCAAACGATAACGATTATCGACACCTGTCCGCGTCCGCCCCGCGCCTCCTCAACCGAGGCCGACGAGGGTCGCTCCGACACCCCTCCGCCGGCGGCCGCCGTAGATCCGACCACCGGGAGACGCCCGAACCATGGCTGACAAGCTGCTCGAAGTTCGCGACCTGCACGTCACCGTCGAGGACGAAGACATCGAGATCCTGAAGGGTGTGGATCTCGAGGTCGACCACGGCGAGATCCACGCGCTCATGGGCCCCAACGGGTCCGGGAAGAGCACGCTCGCCAAGCTCATCTCCGGCCATCCCTCCTTCATCGCCTCCCGGGGCGAGGTCCTGTACGAGGGGGACGACGTGCTGGAGATGGAGCCGGACGAGCGGGCCCGCGCCGGCGTCTTCATGGCGTTCCAGTACCCGAGCGAGATTCCCGGCGTCTCGATCTCCAACTTCCTGCGCACGGCCATCAACGCCGGGCGGGACGAGGAGGACGAGATCAGCGTCTTCGACTTCCGGAAGCGACTCAAGGACGCCCTGGAGCTGCTGGACATGGACGAGAGCTTCGCCGATCGCTACGTGAACGACGGGTTCAGCGGCGGCGAGAAGAAGCGCAACGAGATCCTGCAGATGGCGGTGCTCCAGCCGACCCTGGCCCTGCTGGACGAGACGGACAGCGGCCTGGACATCGACGCGCTCAAGGTCGTGGCCGACGGGGTGAACCGCATCGGTGACCAGAACCAGGATCTGGGTGTACTCCTGATCACCCATTACCAGCGGATCCTCAACTACATCGAGCCGGACCGCGTCCACGTGATGATCGACGGAAAGATCGTGGAGAGCGGCGGTCCGGAGCTCGCCGAACAGCTCGAGGAGCAGGGCTACGACTGGCTCCGCGAGGAGAAGGAGCCGGTCAGCGCCTGACGCACGGGCCTCCCCCCGGGACCGCCGGAGGGAGGCCGCCGGGGCCGACGAGGCCCCGCCGCATTCGGAACCTCCCGAGGAGGGACGACGAACCATGCCAGCCAACGAGACGGTCGAGGAGCTGAACCTCGACGACTACCAGTACGACTTCGTCACGAAGGACGAGCCGGTCTACAAGGCGGAGAAGGGGCTGTCGGAGGACGTGGTCCGGCAGATCTCCTACCACAAGGAGGAGCCGGAGTGGATGCTCGACTACCGGCTCAACGCCCTGGAGATCTTCAACTCCAAGCCCATGCCGGACTGGGGCGCGGATCTCTCCGACCTGAACCTGGACGAGATCTACTTCTACCTCCGGCCCGCCGACCGCATGGAGCGGTCCTGGGACGACGTGGACGACGAGATCAAGGAGACCTTCGAGCGGCTGGGCATCCCCGAGGCCGAGCGGGAGACGCTGGCCGGGGTCGGCGCCCAGTACGAGTCGGAGATGGTCTATCACTCCCTGAAGGAGCAGTGGGAGGAGCAGGGCGTCGTCTTCGAGTCCATCGAGGACGGCCTGCAGATGTACCCCGACCTCTTCAAGGAGCACTTCTCCACGGTCATCCCGCCCAACGACAACAAGTTCGCGGCCCTGAACTCGGCCGTGTGGTCGGGCGGGTCCTTCGTCTACATCCCGAAGGGCGTGGACGTGGACATCCCGCTCCAGGCCTACTTCCGGGTCAACGCGGAGCAGATGGGACAGTTCGAGCGGACGCTGATCATCGCCGAGGAGGGCTCCAAGGCCCACTACATCGAGGGCTGCACGGCGCCGGTGTACTCGACGGAGTCCTTCCACTCCGGCGTGATCGAGATCGTCGTGAAGGAGAACGCCCACTTCCAGTACACGACGATCCAGAACTGGGCGAACAACATGTTCAACCTGGTGACCCAGCGGGCGAAGGTGCACTCCAACGCCAAGATGGAGTGGCTGGACGGCAACCTGGGGTCGAAGGCCACCATGAAGTACCCGTCCTGCTTCCTCGTGGGCGAGGGCGCCCACGGCTCCGTGCTGAGCGTCGCCTACGCCGGCGACGGCCAGCACCAGGACACCGGCGGCAAGGTGATCCACGCGGCGCCGAACACCACGTCGCAGATCACCTCGAAGTCGATCTCGAAGGGGACCGGGCGCTCCTCCTACCGGGGCCTGTGCCAGGTGTACGAGGGCGCGGAGAACTCCAAGTCGAACGTGGAGTGCGACGCCCTCCTCCTCTCGGAGACGTCGCGCACGGACACCTATCCGTACATCGACATCGACGAGAACCAGGCCACCATCGGCCACGAGGCCACCGTCTCCAAGGTGGGCGAGGAGCAGCTCTTCTACCTGATGAGCCGGGGGCTCGACGAGGAGGAGGCCATGGCGATGATCGTCCGGGGCTTCATCGAGCCCATCGCCAAGAAGCTGCCCCTGGAGTACGCCATCGAGCTGAACCGGCTGATCGAGCTGGAGATGGAGGGCAGCGTCGGATAATCCGACGTCGAGAGAGGCCGAGTCTCGGCAGGCTGCCGCGCGGGCCGGACCGAGCGCCGGCCGCGGGGCGGCCTGTCTTTTGTCTGAACGACGCACGATCGCGATAGATCAGAGCAAGGAGCTGGAAACGTGGCGGACGGAACGACGACAGCCGAGCTGGACGCCCCCGGGGACCTCGTGTCCGTAGCGGACCGCCTCGACGGGTGGCTCGAGGAGCTGGACGAGCCGGAGACCCTCGTGGAGGGCCGCCGTGAGGCCTGGGAGCGGTATCGGGAGCTCCCCATGCCGCAGACGGCCTCCGAGGAGTGGCGCTACACCGACGTCGAGGACCTCCGGCCCGAGGACTTCGGGTTCGTCGAGCCCGAGGCGGCACGGTCGGTGGAGATCGAGGACCTCCCGGCCACGGTGCAGGAGGTGCTGGCCGGCGAGCAGGACCGGAGCGGAGTGGCGGTCCAGGTCGACGCGGGAGAGGTCTACCGCCGGCTGGACCCCGAGCTGGAGGAGCAGGGCGTCGTCTTCGCGCCCATCGTCGAGGTGGCGCGGGAACGGCCCGAGCTCCTGGAGGATCGTCTCTTCTCCAGCGAGGTCACCGACGCCGAGGAGAAGTTCTGGACGCTGCACCGCGCCATCTTCTCCGGTGGCTACCTGCTCTACGTGCCGGAGAACGTCCGGGTGCCCGAGCCGGTCCACGCCTTCCGGTACCTGGAGCGCGAGGACGCCATCGTCGGCTCCCACACCCTGGTGGTGGCGGAGCGCGGCGCCGAGGTGACCTGCGTCGAGGAGTTCCTCTCGCCCGACCTGGAGGAGACGTCCCTCAGCGTCGGCGGCGTCGAGGTCTTCGCCGGCGAGAACGCCACGGTCCGGTACATCTCCCTCCAGCGGTACGGACGCGGGGTGGAGCACTACAGCGTACAGCACGCCACCACCGGGAAGGACAGCCACCTCAGCGGCTTCAACGTGGCCCTGGGCTCCGACCGGCATCGGGCCGACGTGACGAGCCACGTGGAGGGGCCCGGCAGCGAGAGCGAGATGCTGGCCCTGTGGTTCGGCGACGGCGACCAGCACATCGACCACCACACGCTCCAGTACCACAAGGCGCCCCACGCCTACAGCGACCTGCTCTACAAGGGCGCGCTCACGGATCGCGGACGGAGCGTCTTCCGGGGCGTGATCCGGGTGGCGCAGGAGGCGCAGCTCACCGACGCCTACCAGACGAACCGGAACCTGCTCCTGAGCGAGGACAGCCACGCCAACGCGCTCCCGAACCTGGAGATCGAGGCCGACGACGTGCGCTGCTCGCACGGCGCCACGGTGGGCCAGGTGGACGAGAGCCAGCTCTTCTACCTGAAGAGCCGCGGGCTGACGCCGCTGCAGGCCGAGCGGCTCCTGGTCTTCGGCTTCTTCGAGGAGGTCCTGGGCCGGGTCCCCGTGGAGGGCGTCCGGTCCCGGGTCCGGAGCGCCATCGAGCGCAAGCTCGGCTTCTGATCGAGTCCGACAGAGAAAGAGAGACCGATGTCCGAATTCACGACTGTGGCGACGGTGGACGACCTGTCCGAGGGCGAGCTCATGGGCGTCGAGGTCGACGGCCGGGAGATCGTGCTCGCCAACAGGGGCGGCACCGTCTACGCCCTGGAGGACTGCTGCTCGCACGAGGAGTTCCCCCTGTCCGACGGCGAGATCACCGGCGACCAGCTCACCTGCGCCCTGCACGGGGCGCGCTTCGACCTGGAGACCGGCGAGGCCAAGGCCCTGCCCGCCGTGATGCCCGTGGACACCTTCGAGTGTCGCGTGGAGGGGGACGAGATCCAGGTGAAGGTCGGCGACTGACCCGTCGCCACGACGACCGGGACCCGCGACGCCGGCGAGGCTGACATGACCACCGTCTCGACCCGAGAGCCCATCGACGTCGAGGAGATCCGGGCCGACTTCCCGATCCTCGACCAGGAGGTCCACGGCCAGCCGCTGGTCTACCTGGACAACGCCGCCAGCTCCCAGCGCCCGGAGCGGGTGATCGAGGCCCTCTCCCGCTACTACCGGCGGGACCACGCCAACGTCCACCGCGGCGCCCACGCCCTGAGCGTCCGCGCCACCGATGCCTACGAGGCGGCCCGGACGACGGTGGCGGAGCACATCGGGGCCGAGGACGCCTCCGAGCTCGTCTTCGTCCGGGGCACCACCGAGGCCATCAACGTGGTCGCCGGCGCCTGGGGCGGCGCCAGCGTGAGCGAGGGGGACGAGATCCTCCTCACGAAGATGGAGCACCACTCCAACCTGGTACCCTGGCAGCTCCTGGCTGAGCGGACCGGCGCCCGGCTCCGCTTCGTCGACGTGCAGCCGGACGGGGCGGGGCTGGTCATGGAGGACTACGACCGCCTCCTCTCCGAGAGGACGCGGCTGGTGGCCGTCACCCACGTCTCCAACACCATGGGGGCGGTCAACCCGGTGGCGGAGATCGCCGACCGGGCCCACGACGCCGGCGCGCTGTGCCTGGTGGACGGCGCCCAGGCGGTGCCGCACATGCCGGTGGACGTGGAGGAGATCGGCTGTGACTTCTACGCCTTCAGCGGCCACAAGATGTGCGGTCCCACCGGGATCGGCGGCCTGTGGGCCCGGGGCGATCTCCTGGAGAAGATGCCCCCCTGGCAGGGCGGCGGGGAGATGATCAACCGGGTGGAGCTGGAGAGCTCCACGTGGGCCGACGTCCCCCAGAAGTTCGAGGCCGGCACGCCGAACATCGGCGGAGCCGTGGCCCTGGCCGAGGCCGTCCGCTACCTGGACGAGGTGGGCATGGACCGGATCCGTCGCCACGAGGACGGGCTCACCTCCTACGCCCTGGAGCGGCTGGAGGAGTTCCCCGAGGTCACGGTGTACGGCC
>CANPVF010000109.1 GCA_947581645.1 Candidatus Caribbeanibacter nitroreducens
CCCGCCGCTCCCAGGCGGCCGGATCCTCCGCCGGATCCAGCCCGGCGGAGCCCCGGTCACTGATGTCGTCCGAGGTCGTGTCCCGATTCATGGGGTCCTCCCTTCCGCGTAGACGGTCCCGTCCAGGGAGGCCCGCAGGCGCTTGCGGGCCTCGTGCAGGTGGTACCGGGAGGTCCCGACGGCGATGTCCAGCTCGTCGGCCACCTCCCGGTGGCTCCATCCCTCGTAGTCGTGCATCAGGACCACCCGGCGTTGTCGCTCCGGCAGATCGTCGACGGCCGCCGCCAGCGCCTCGCCGACGCCCTCCTCACGGGCCGGCTCCGACGCCACGCGGCCGGCCTCGGCCGGATCCAGCTCGTCGAGCGGCTCCTGGCGGGAGCGGTGGCTGTCCCGCGTGAGGTCCGTGGCCCGGTTGCGGACGATGGCCAGCAGCCAGGCCCGGAAGCTCTCCGGCTCGCGGCAGTCCTCGAGCTTCTCCAGGGCACGGACGAAGGCGTCCTGACAGACGTCGTCGGCGTCGTGGGGATCGCCGGTCCGGGAGAGGGCCACCCGGTGAGCCGCCCGCAGGTGCCGCCGGACCAGACGCTCGAAGGCATTCCGGTCGCCCTCGCGCGCCCGGGCCACCAGCCGCGCGTCCTCCGAGGGATCGGGGCGGTCCCCATCGCTCACGGACCGCCGGGGCGGACTCCCGGGACCCGGATCACGAGTCCACCATCTCGGCGACGGGATCCGCCGCCACCGTCGCGTCGTCGGACTCGATATTGCCGTCGCGGAGCGTGATGATGCGGGCGGCGTGGGCGGCGATCGGGTGCTCGTGGGTGACCATGATGATGGTCTGCCCGCTGGCGTGGAGATCGTCGAAGACGGACATGATCTCGGCCGCCGTCTTCGAGTCCAGGTTCCCGGTGGGCTCGTCGGCCAGCAGGATCGCCGGTCGGTTCACCAGCGCCCGGGCGATGGCCACCCGCTGCCGCTGTCCCCCGGAGAGCTGGTTCGGCGCATGGTCCATCCGGTCGCCCAGCTCCACCTGCTCCAGGGCCTCCGCGGCCCGCTCCCGGCGCTCCTCCCGGTCCACGCCGGCGTAGACCAGCGGCAGCTCCACGTTGTGGAGCGCCGAGGCCCGGGGCAGCAGGTTGAAGGTCTGGAAGACGAAGCCGATCTCGCGGTTCCGGATCTCCGCCAGCTCGTCCTCTTCCAGGTCCTGCACGGCCTGCCCATCCAGCCAGTACTCGCCCGACGTGGGCGTGTCCAGGCAGCCGATCAGGTTCATGAGCGTCGACTTGCCGGAACCGGAGGGGCCCATCACGGCCACGTACTCGTTCTCCTCGATCTCGACGTCCACGCCGCGGAGCGCGCGGACGGTCTCGGCGCCCATCTCGTAGTCCTTGCGCAGGCCGCGCGTCACGATGGGCACCTCCCGCGCCCGCTCCTCGATGGAGGCCGTCGCGCCCGCCGAGCTCTTCTGTCCTGCTGTCGTGGTCACCGTTCGCTCCTCCCGTTCACTCGTATCGAAGGGCCTCGATGGGGTCCAGCAGCGAGGCGCGACGCGCCGGCCACAGTCCGAAGAAGATGCCCACCGCGGCCGAGAACGCCACCGCCAGCGTCACGGCCTCCGGCGAGACCAGCGTGTTCCACCCGGCGAACTCGGCGAAAGCCCGGGAGGCGCCGGCGCCCAGGCCGATCCCCAGGGCGCCCCCGGCCAGACAGAGCACCAGGGCCTCCACCAGGAACTGCACCAGGATGTCCCGGCGACGCGCGCCCAGCGCCTTCCTGAGCCCGATCTCCCGCGTCCGCTCGCTCACCGAGACCAGCATGATGTTCATGATGCCGATCCCCCCCACCAGGAGGCTCACGGCGGCGATGCCGGCGAGCAGGTAGGTGAAGGTCTGGCTGGTCTGCTGGAAGGTGCCCAGGATGTCCGCCCGGTTCTGGATCCAGAAGGTGTTGGACTCGCCGGGCCGCAGGCGGTGGGCGCGGCGGAGCGCCTCCTCGATCTGCATGGTGGCCATGTCCATGGACGACGCCGACGCCACCGTGGCGTTGAAGGACTCGATCTCGTCGGTGCCCATGAGCCGGTACTGGGCCGTGCGGACGGGGACGAAGATCTGCTCGTCCGAGCTGAAGGGCCCGGCCGAGGACCCCTGCTCCTCCATGACGCCGGCCACGGTGAAGGAGATGTTGCGGATGGAGATCTCCCGTCCCACCAGCTCCAGGGGCGCGACCCCGAGGGCCTCGGGAACGGCCGACCCGAGCACCGCCACGCGCCGACGGCCCTGATTCTCCTGCATGTCGAAGAAGCGGCCGATGTCCACCTCGCGGTTGTTGACGTCGGTGTAGTTGGCGGAGGTTCCGACGACCCGGAAGTTGCCGTTGGCCCGGCCGTACTCGACCTGGAAGCTCTGGTCCATCTCCGGCGAGATGCCCTCCACGGCCGTGGCCCCGCGTCGGACGATCTCCACGTCCTCCATGGTCAGGCGGGCGCGGTCGCCGCCGCCCCTCCGAAACCACCCTGATCCCGGGCGCACCGTGAGGACGTCGGTGCCCAGGCTGGCGATCTGCTGCTGCACGGCCTGCTGGGCGCCCTGGCCCAGCGCCACCATGGTGATCACCGCGGCGATCCCGATGACGATGCCGAGCATGGTCAGGACCGAGCGGAGCTTGTTGCTCCGTATGGCGTCCAGGGCGACCCGGACGACCTCGAAGACGAAGCCGCGTCCGCGCATGCCGACCCCCCTCAGTTCCCGCTCATGCCGGGAACGCCGGAGCGGCTCCTGAACCGGTCCAGCATCTGCTGCTGCTGGATCAGCGCCAGCGGCACCTGGAGCACGCTGTCCCCCTCGGCCAGCCCGGTGACGATCTCCGTGTACTCGAAGCTGGAGAGCCCGACCATGACCGGCTTCAGCGTCAGCGTCCCCTGAGCGTCACGGACGAAGACGAAGGCCTTCCGCGGCTGCCCGGGGTTGCTCCGTCGACTCTCCTGTCCGCCGCCGCGGAGCTGCTGCATCAGCTTCCGGCGCTCCGCCTGGCTCATGGAGGCCATCATCTCCTTCCGCTCCTCCATGGACATGGCCCGGAACTCGGAGGCCGACGGGAGGCCGCCGGTGTCCTGCGCCGCCGTCCGTCCGCCGGTGTCGCCCGCCGCCCCCTCCGGCCGCGGCGGCTCCTGCTCCAGGAGCGACTCGTCCATGCCGATGGCGTTCACCAGCTGGCGGGCCTCCGACGGCATCTTGATCCCGGCGTTGGGCAGGGCCAGCACGCCCTCCTCCTCGCCGATCACGATCTCCACGTCGGAGTTCATGCCGGGCCGGAGCAGTCCCTCCTCGTTGCTGATCCGGATCAGCACCGGGAACATGGTCACGTTCTGCTCCACGGTGGCCTGGGGCTCGATCCGGTGCACCTCGCCCTCGAAGGTCCGGTCCGGATACGCCTCCACGGTGATGTCCGACGGCAGTCCCTGCTCGACCCGGCCGACGTCCGACTCGTCCACCATGGTCCGGACCCGGACCGTGTCCAGGTCGGCCATCTGCAGCAGCGTCGTGCCGCCGGTGACGGTGTTGGCGGAGGTGATGACCTGCCCCTGCTCCACCTGCTTCTGGATGATCGTCCCGGTGATCGGCGCCCGGACGGTGGCGTCGGCGCGCTGCTCCTCGGCCAGCTCCACGCTGGTCTGGGCCTTCACGAAGGCCGACTGCGCGTTGGCGTGCTCGAGCGTGGCCGACTCCAGCTCGCCGGCCGTCACCACGCCGGAGTCCCGGAGCGTCTGGGCGCGGGCCAGCTGGTCCTTCGCCACCTCCAGGCGCGCCCGGGCCTGCTTCAGGTCGGCCCGGGCCTGCTGAAGCTGATTCTCCTCGTCCCGGGGATTGATCTCCAGCAGCAGCTCGCCCTGCTGGACCCGGTCGCCGAGTTCCACGGACATCTCCAGGATCTCGCCGGAGGCCTGCGACTTCACCTCCACCACCCGCAGCGGCTCGATGGTCCCGGTGGCCTCCACCGTGGACTCGATGGTGCGCCGCTCCACCTGCGAGGTCTCCAGCTGGAAGGAGCTCTGGGTAGCCTCACCCTCGCTGCAGGCCGCCGCGGCGGCCGCGATGAGGAGAAGTCCGGCGGTACGGACGGTCGTGGATGTGCTGGGAATCACGGTCGTTCCTCGTCGATCGAATTCGGGGCTCCGGACGTCTGTCGTGGCGTCGGCGACAGCTCCTCCAGGTCGGAGCCGATGACGCTCTCCAGCTGGGCCACGCCCACCTGGTAGTCGAACTGGCGGCGGATCACGTCGACCTGGGCCTGCTGCAGCGCGATCTGCGCCTGCTGGAGGTCCACGATGGTCGCCACCCCCTGCCGGTATCGCTGGCGCGTCACGCGGAGATTCTCCCGGGCCAGCTCCACGCTCTCGCGGGCGTAGTCCAGCTGGGCCACCGCCGTCTCCACCTGGCTGTACGCGTCGTTGACGTCGGTCCGGACCGCCAGCTCCGCCGCGCGCTCCTGGGCCCGCGACACCTCGAGCTGCGCCTGGGCGCGGTCGATGCTCGTCTCGCGCTGGAGGCCGTTGAACAGGGGCAGGCTGCCGCTGACGCGGACGGACCAGCTGCGGTTCTCCGGCGGGAAGGCCTCGCTGGCCCAGTCGAAGCCGCCCGAGAGCGAGAAGGACGGCCAGTAGGCGCTCTGCGCGCTGGAGACGTCCGCCTCGGCGGCCTGGAGCTGGAGGCGGGCGCTCCGGACGCTCGGCGCCTGCTCCCGGGCGACGGCCACCAGCTCGTCCAGACCCCAGTCCAGGGAGTCCGGCTCCAGCGTCGCCGCCTCCGCCGGCGCCGTGGGCTCCCTCAGGCCCATGGTCTCCCCCAGCGTGTACCGGGCGGAGCGGGTGTTCTGCCGCGCGTTGAGGAGGGCCACCTGCGCGTTGTTCAGGTCGACCCGGGTGCTGAGGCTGTCCGCCCGCGTGGCCTGTCCCAGCGCGATCTGCTGCCGGACGAAGCCCAGCTGGTTCCGCAGCCGCTCCACGCGGGCCTGCTCCACCTGGACCCGGCGCCGGGCGGCCACGGCGTTGTAGAAGGCCGTCTTCACCTGGAGCAGCGCCTGGTAGCGCTGCTGCTGATACGTCTGGCGCTGGGCCGCGGCCGACTTGCGGCTGCTCTCCAGGTCGTGGAAGCGGCGCATCCCGTCGAACAGCGTCACGCTGCTCGTGATCTGCGTGCTGTAGCTGGTCCGGGTGATGGCCTGGCCGGTGGGGTCCAGGCGGCCGGTGCTGGCCGTGGAGTATCCGTAGCCCAGGTTCACCGAGGGCAGGAAGCTCCCCACGGCGCCGGTCACCCCGGACCGCGCGGAGCTCAGGTTGGCCCGGGCCTGCTCCACAGAGGGGCTCCTGCGGAGGGCGATCTCGGTGGCCTCCTCGAGGCTCACCCGTCGCACGGAGTCGGTGGCGGTCGTCTCCTGGGCGTGGATCTCGCCGGCGCCGGCCAGCGCCGTGAGTGCCGCCACGGCCAGGGAGAGTGTCGCCGCGCGGGTGCGGTCCCTGGAAGTCTCCGCCCCGGTCCCGTCCTCGTCTGTCATGGTCGCGCCTTCCGGTGATTCGTGTCCGCCGCTCTCCTGCCTGCTCCGGGTGGTAGACGTGCACGGTCCGGAAAGCGTTTGGCGGGAGCCCCGCGGAACACCGGGGAGCGCGCGTCCGACGCCTCCCCGGCCGGTGGGGCGCGTCTCCGGCTACATCCCGCCGGCCGCTCCCAGGTTCACCCGGGTCCAGATCTCCAGCACGGGGATCGCGCGGGCCGGGAGGACCCCGGCAGCGCGCGGCGTCTCTCGCCCCCCGGCCGAGTCCGGCGCCACGGAGTCCGCCGGGAGCGTGTCGGCCGCCGCCGTGTCGACGGCCACGGTGTCCGGCCGCTCCGGTTCGGGCGCCGCCCCGCCTGCCGGCCCCGCGTCCGGAGCGCGGGCCAGATCGCCCTGGTCGCCGCCCGCCTGCAGTCCCACCGAGATGGTGTCGTCGCCCGCCGCGGCGAGCGCGTGGGCCGGGCCGTTCCCGGACCGGAGCGGTATCCGGGCCTCCCAGGTGAAGAGCCCCCGGTCCACCGAGGCGGCCACCTCCAGGCCCGCCGCCTCGCCGGGCGAGACGCGCTCCTCGGTGGAGCCGTCGGTGACCAGCACGACGTCGGATCCCGCCGCCCGGAGCAGCCGCTCCCGGTCGGGCCGACCGGCGGAGGTGTCGGCCCGGAGCCGGCGGCGCGCCTCCGCCCCGAAGACCGGATAGCGTACACCCTGCGCGCGGCGCCGGGTGGCCGCCGTGTCGAACCAGACCGTGAGGCCGGACCGGAAGACCCGCGCGTCGAAGCCGGGGTCCTGGGAGACGATGGCCATGTACAGCGCGTCGCCCGTGCGGTGGAAGCCGGCGAAGACGTCGCGGTCGCCGACCCGGGTCAGGTTCCCCTCCCAGTCTCTCCGGAGGCCGTCCACGCTGATGGCGGCGTCCCGGACGCGACTGTCCAGGAGCTGGGACGGCGGCTCGGGGGCTCCCGAGCCGCACGCCAGCCCGGTCGCCGCGACGCCGACCGCCAGCACGGCGATCCCGACCGGGCCCGCGGGCACCCGCGAGGTCCCTCCTCGACTTCCTCTCTTCTCTCGGCTCATGTCCTGGTCCTGACTCCGGACTCCGGTGGTTCGTCGTCGCCTCGGGCCCCGAACACTACGGATCTACCCGCAGGGGAGGGAGGGGCTCCCGTCGGCGAGGCCGGCGACGCCGGATCCGACCCCCGTCGAGGGGCAGGGACCTCAGCCTCAGAAGCCGTCGCCCAGGTTGTCGAACCGCGCGTTGACGACGCTGCTGTAGATGGAGCCGAAGGTGTAGCTGAAGCCGACCCGGGTGTGGTACTCGAAGTCGGTGGCGAACTCCCGCTCGCCGACCAGGATCTCCTCCTGGCTCGCCTCCTCCAGCGGCAGGTAGATCTGATCCCGAACCCGGGAGGCGACGCCGAAGACGTTGAACGACAGGCCCTGGATCAGCTGGAACTCGGCGTTGCCCATCAGCGTCAGCCGGTTCTGCTCGATCTCGTCCAGGTAGTGGGATCCGCGCAAAGAGACGCCGACCTCGCCCCAGGGCTCCTGGGCGTCCAGCGAGACGTCCAGGCTGTGGCTGAGCCGCTCCTCCGAGAACTGCTCGAAGACGGTCTCCTGCTGGTAGTCGAAGGCGTTGGCGCTCACCGAGTAGAGCACGGTGAGCTGACGGCGGGTCGACTCCGAGTACGGGAAGAGGTTGTACTCGATGGCGGGGCCGCCGGTGAGGGCCAGCTCCTGGTTGCGCTGGGTGGAGTGACGAACGGAACCCTGGCCTCCCACGGACCAGTGGGGCCCGACGCTGTTCACGACGACGGTCCGCACCCCGTAGCTCCGCTGGATGCTGGTGAAGGTGCTGTCGTCGCTCAGCTGGAAGTCGCTCTCGCTGTACTCCCCGTTCAGGCCGATGTCGATCTTGAGCTCCCTGGTGGTCCGGTTGGCCGAGAGAGAGCCCTCGACGTTGAACTGTTCGCTCCGACCCTGCTTGTCGAAGCCGCCTCCCATGTCGAGCTCGAAGACCCACCGGTTCCAGGGGTCGTCCTCACGGGTGGTCGGCTGAGCAGCCTCGCCCCCGGCTTCCCCCTCGTACGTCAGGTCCAGCTGTCCGGCGGCCTCGGTGCGGGCCAGGAAACCGGCCAGCCCGAGCTTCAGCACCCGGAGCAGGCCGTCCCGCGTCTCCGTGTCCGTCTCCGAGGGGGCCGCGGTGTAGGTGAGGCGGCGGTCGATGCCCTGGAACTGCCGGCGACCGATGAGGTCCAGGGTCACCTTCTGACCGCCGCCGCCCGTGCCCTGCTCGGTGACCAGCACCTGGACGTCGGCCACCTTCCGGTCCCGGACCCAGCTGACGTAGCCCACCTGACGCCGGAAGTAGTCGAAGTCGCAGAGCCAACCCGGACAGTCCAGGTACACGCGGATCGTCTGCTGGCTGCCCCCGGTGGTGGCCGTGTCGACGGCCGTGCTGTCCGCCGCCTGGGCGGGCAGGGCCGCGGGAGCCAGCAGCGCGGCGCCGGCCACGAGGAGCATGAACGGAGAGAACTCGGACTGGAGCGGGAGAGATCGATCCATCGGCGCGTGAGGACTGTGCCGCCGCCGTCGCCGGTTGCGGAGCTGTGAGCAGATTCGTTTCGTTCCGAGGTGCGGTCGTTTCCGAAGAACGACCGTCCTCTGAACAGCAAGAAGCGGACTTCCGTTGAAGTCCTCCGCGGCGCCTCGCCGGACGGTCCCGCCGTACGTCCCGCACGATCCGAACGTCACCCCATGCTCGAACCCACCGACCAGTTCTCCGAGCGGATCGTGGACAGCCTCCACGAGCCCCTCCTGGTGCTGGACGAGGACCTCCGCGTCCGGCGGGCGAACCCCTCCTTCTGCCGCACCTTCGGCATGGACGAGGAGGAGATCCTGGGTGAGGCGCTCTTCGACCTGGGGAACGGAGCCTGGGAGGTGCCGGACCTCCGGGACGCGCTCGGGCGAGTGATCGAGGAGGACGAGTCGTTCGAGGGGCTCGAGGTGGACGACACGTTCCCCGGCTACGGCCGCCTGGTCCTCCGCCTGAACGGCCGCACCCTTCTGCGGGAGGACGGCGACTCCCGCCACGTGCTGCTGGCCATCGAGGACATCACGGAGCAGCGAATGCTCGAGGAGGACCTGATCGAGCATTCCCGGCAGCTGGAGCGCTCCAACGCGGACCTGGAGCAGTTCGCCTACGCCGCCTCCCACGACCTGCAGGAGCCGCTGCGGATGATCTCCAGCTACCTGCAGCTGCTGGAGCGCCGGTACGGGGACGAGCTGGAGGGCGAGGCCCGGGAGTTCATCGACTACGCGGTGGACGGGGCCGAGCGGATGAAGGCCCTGATCAACGGCCTCCTCCAGTACTCCCGGGTAGGCCGGAAGGAGGGCGAGTTCGGGCCGGTGGACCTGGACGCGGTCGTGGACGAGGTGCTGGAGGACCTGGCGCGCCGGATCGAGGAGCTCGGCGGGACGGTGGAGCGGGAGCCGCTTCCCACCGTCCACGGCAACCGGGACCAGCTGCGGCGGGTGCTGCAGAACCTGATCGAGAACGCGCTGACCTACCGCGGCGAGGGGCCGCCCCGGATCCGGGTCACCGCGGAGCCGGACGAGGAAGCCGCGGCCCACCTCGTGGTCGCCGACCGGGGGCCGGGGATCCCGGAGGAGTTCCGGGAGCGGGTCTTCCAGATCTTCCAGCAGCTCGACCCCCACGGCCAGGGGCGCGAGGGAAGCGGCATGGGCCTGGCGCTGTGCCGGAAGATCGTGGAGCGCCACGACGGACGAATCTGGGTCGAGTCCGGGCCCGGCGGTGGCTCGGCCTTTCACGTCACGCTGGACCTCCGACCCGGCGACGCGCAGCGGGAGCCCTGACCCCGAGCCGGCTCTGCGCTCAGCCGGGGCCCGGCCCGTCGAAGGTGTTCCGCAGCATGCTCTGAAGAGTGCGGATCTCCATCTCTCGCAGGTCGGACTCCCGGGCCATCCCCAGCAGGACGGATCGCGCCTGCGTGGAGCAGTTCGGAGCCGACTTACGCGCGGGCCCCAGCGACTCGTCGAACGTGGTGAGGAACTCGAGCCGCGTGTAGTCGCGGCTCGCCCTCTCGTTGAGCCACCCGACCGCGGCGTTCGCCACGTCCGCCACGGTGGCCGTACCGACCCTGCACGTCATGCTCAGGCTCTCCAGCCTGCCGGAATACTTCTCCGCCACGACTTCCGGAATCCTGAGGGTCTTCAGGTCCTCGAACGCCAGGCGCACGGACGGCGGCGACTCCGCCGTCACCTGGACCCAGGAGGTGTCCGGTCGGGCCCGGTCGGGTGCGGCGACCGCGGCTGTGGACCCGAGCAGCAGGACCGTCAGGGCCAGTCCCCCCGCCCGCACCGCCGCCGACCCGCCTGGGGCGGGCGAGCTCGGAACGTCCGAGGGCTCCGGACACGTCCGCGCGGCGTACATGACAGACCTCCCTCGCGAGTTGTGGAGTCGACCCGTTCCCCTTCATGTGAAACAACGTACGAGACGCTCGAGCGATCCTACGGGGCTCCCGGGCCGCAGCGGGATCCTTTCCGCGGAGCGTCCGTATCAAGGCCCTGGCCGGCTTTCGAGTCCCGATCGACTCCAGACTCCAGCTCCGACGAGATATGACTGCCTCCACCTCGATGACCGCTGCATCCCGCCGGGCCCTCCTGGCGGCTGCCGCCGGACTTCTCGCCCTGGCCCTGGGGACGCCGGACGCGGCACGCGCCCAGGGCTACGGCGCCTCCGTCGCCGCGAGCGGCCAGGACGTCCTGGTCGGCGAGCCCATGAGCGAGCGCCGGCCGGGCACCGTCTACCTCTACCGCAGGGGGAGCGACGGGACCTGGAGCAGGGCGGCCGAGATCACCGCGTCCGACGCCGAGGCGGGCGACCACTTCGGGCGTGCGCTCGCCGCCGGTGACGGCACGCTCTGGGCCGGGGCCACGGTGAAGGACAGCAGCACCGGTGCGGCCTATCTCTTCGAGCGCACCGACGGTGGCGAATGGCGGCAGGCCGGACGCTTCCAGCCCGAGGATCTGGAGGCGGAGGACTCCTTCGGCCGCACGGCCGCGGTGGACGGCGACTTCGCCCTGATCTCCACCTGGGGGCACCGGGACGGCCGGGGAGCGGTCTACGTCTACCGGCGCGATTCGGAGACCGGCGAGTGGAGCCAGTACGACAAGCTGATGGCGGACGACGCCGCGTCCAACGACTACTTCGGCGGATCGGTGGCCATCCGGGACGGCCGGGCCCTGGTCGGAGCCCCGCAGAAGGACAACCAGACCGGCGCGGTCTACGTCTTCGAGCACGACGCCTCCGCCGGGACCTGGGAGCAGACCGCCAGGCTCCGGGCCGGCAGCGTGGGCAGCAACGGACGGTTCGGGAGTGCGGTCCACCTGACGCAGGAGCACCTCATGGTCGGCGCGCCGGGCCACGACAGCTTCAGCGGCGCGGTCTTCACCTACGAGTGGAGCGACGACGAGGGCGAGTGGCAGGTGGCCTCCCGCCTCCTCCCCTTCGACGGCCGCCAGGGCACCCGGTTCGGAATGAGCCTCGATCAGTCCGGCGGTGAGCTGTGGGTCGGAGCTCCGGGCGCCGACGGCGAGGGACGCATCTATCGCTATCGCCGGGACGGAGCCAGCGGCGAATGGCGCGCGGCGACCAAGCTCTCGCCCGACGGCGTCGACGAGGGCGACAGCTTCGCATCGACCATGGCCATCGGCTCCGGTGTCCTGGTCGCCGGCCTCACCGGCGACGACTACGGGGCCGGAACGGCCATGATCCTCGAGCGGCAGACCGGCGACGAGTGGGCCGCCGCCGAGAAGGTATGGAGCGAGCTCGAGAACTACGCCGCCGTCACCGGGGAGCCGGTCTCCTGCGGAAGCGACGGGCAGGCGGCGCACTTCCAGTGCGAGAACGTGGACCTGATGTCCTTCCTCCCGGTCTCGCAGGTCGGCGGCGAGCGCGGCGTCCGGATGAGCGACATCTGGGGCTGGACGGACCCGGAGACCGGCCGCGAGTACGCGCTGGCGGGCCGCATCGACGGCACGGCCTTCGTCGACGTCACCGACCCCGCGAACCCGGAGTACCTGGGGAGCCTCCCCCTGACGGAGGGGGCCAATCCGGCCTCGTGGCGCGACATCAAGGTCTACGACAACCACGCCTACATCGTGGCGGACAACGCCGGCGACCACGGCATCCAGATCTTCGACCTCACGAGGCTGCGCGACGTCTCCGGTGAGCCCGTCACGTTCGAGGAGGACGCCCACTACGACCGGGTGAACAGCGTCCACAACCTGGTGGTGAACCCCGAGAGCGGCTTCCTGTACGCCGTGGGCTCCGGCGCCGGCGGCGAGACCTGCGGCGGCGGCCTGCACATGATCGACGTGGAGGAGCCGCAGAATCCCACCTTCGCCGGCTGCTTCGCCCACCAGGGCACCGGGCGACAGGGCACCGGCTACACCCACGACGGGCAGTGCGTCATCTACCGGGGCCCGGACGAGGAGTACCGGGGCCGCGAGATCTGCATCGGCGCCAACGAGACGGCGCTGAGCGTCGCCGACGTGACCGACAAGGACAACCCGCAGGCCATCTCCATGGCCACCTATCCCAACGTCGGCTACGCCCACCAGGGATGGTTCGGCCCGAACCAGCGGTACTTCTACTTCGACGACGAGCTGGACGAGCTGCAGGGCAAGGTGGACCGCACCCGGACCATGGTCTGGGACATGACGGACCTGGACGACCCGATCATGGCCAGCGAGTACATGCATCCGACGCGGTGCAGCGACCACAACACCTACGTGATCGGCGACCGTGCCTTCCAGTCCAACTACCAGTGCGGCTTCACCATCCTGGGCATCGCCAGCGCCGAGAGCCCGGAGCGCGTGGGGTGGTTCGACACCGTGCCCCACGGCGAGAACGAGCCGAGCTTCGGCGGCTCCTGGAGCAACTATCCGTTCTTCGAGAGCGGGAACGTGGTCGTGAACAGCGGCACCGAGGGTCTCTTCGTGGTCCGCCCGAACGACGAGGCACACGCCTCGTCGGAGGCGCTCCAGGACGCAGGCCCGGTGCGGAGCGCGAAGGCCGCCGCCAGCTCCGGGAGCGACGCCGACGACCCGGACGACAGCGAATCCAACTGACCCGGCAGCGGTGAGGCGAACGACCACGACGACGGGCAATCGACGGACGGGAGGGAGCGACGTGTCCCGAGCTCGTCGCGACGGAGCGCGGCCGTCGGCCGGTGTCACCGGCGTCGTGGCGGCCGCGGTCCTCTGCTTCGTCCTGCTCTTCGCTACGCCGGGGCCGACCGCGGCGCAGGTCGGCGACCGGCTCTACGTGCCGAACCAGCCCGACGCCACGGTCTCGGTGATCGACACCGAATCGCGGTCCGTGGTGCAGACCATCGACCTGCAGGAGCTGGGCTTTCCGCCGGACGCCAAGCCCCACGACGTCGTGGCGGCACCGGACGGATCGGCCTGGTACGTCTCGCTGATCGGCGCGAACACGGTGGTCAAGTTCAACGCCGACAACGAGGTCGTGGGACGGGCCAGCTTCGAGGTGCCCGGCATGATGGCGCTCCCGGGCGACGGCGGGACGCTGTACGTGGGACGGTCCATGTCCGCCGTGAACCCTCCCCAGAGCGTGGGCCGCATCCGGACGTCCGAGATGACCGCCGAGGGGGTGACGGCGGAGCGCGTCGAGGTGCTCTTCCCCCGCCCCCACGCCATCGCCACGGACGGGGAGGGGCGGTACCTCCACACGGCGAGCCTCTCCGTGAACCGGATCGCCGCCCTGGAGGCCGGCTCCGAGACACCGGAGATCATCACCGTGGACGGGCCCACCCACACCTTCGTCCAGTTCGCCGTCTCGCCGGACGGGCGGAGGCTGGTGGCCACCGGTCAGACGTCCGGCCGGCTCCTCGTGTTCGACCGGACGCAGCCGAAGCGACTGCCGCTGCTGGCGAGCATCGAGGTCGGCACGGAGCCCTGGCACCCGGTCTTCACGCCGGACGGCCGGTACGTGGTCTTCGGGAACAAGCAGGACGACACCGTCACCGTGGTGGACACGGAGGACTGGACGGTGGCCGCCGTGGTCGAGGACGGGGCCCTCTCCCAGCCCCACGGTGCGGTGGCCGGCACCGACGGCCGCTACGTGTACGTCTCCAGCAACAACCTGGACGGGGCGTGGAAGCCCGAGGGATGGTCGAGCCCGGAGCGCGGCGGAGAGGCCTCCCCGCCGGGGAACGTGGCGGTCATCGACCTGGAGACGCGCTCCGTCGTGGACGTGATCCCGGTGGGCCACGACCCGAACGGCATCGGCCTCCTCCCGGGCAGCTGACCCTCCCACCGAGAACGTGACACAGCCGGCCGCGCACGTTCCGGTCCTGGGGGCGCTGGTCCTGGCGGCGGCCGTTGCCGCGGGGTGCGCGTCCGGCGGCCCGTCGCCGGGGACGCCGGGCGCCGGGCAGGGCGCGGAGGGCCCTCGCTGGGAGCGGCAGGTGACGGGAATCACCGTCCGTGATTCGGCCGGCGACCGGTACCGCTACCCCTTCCTGGGCGGATTCAACGGGCCGCGCCCCCAGCTCATGGACATCGACGGCGACGGCGACCCCGACCTCTTCGTCCAGGAGCGGACCGGCGAGGTCATGCTCTTCGAGAACGACGGGAGCGGGGAAGCCGGCGGCACGCCGTCGACGGAGAGCGGCTCGACGTCGGGCGCCCTCGAGCCGGGCTTCACCTGGCGCACCGACGACTACCGGGACCTCGACGTGGGCGAGTGGTACCGGTTCGGCGACGTCGACCTGGACGGCGACCGCGACCTGCTGGCCCAGGAGCCCTTCAGCCACGTCCGCTACTACCGGAACGACGGCGCTCCGGGCCGTCCCGACTTCACGCTGGCGGCCGACACCCTCCGGACGCGGGCCGGCGAGCCCATCTACTCGGATCCGCAGAACATCCCCAACGTCGGGAACGTGGACTGCGACGACCGGCAGGACCTGCTGGTGGGGCGTCTCGACGGCACGGTGACCCGCTTCGAGGTGAGCGGCTTCGCCGGCGACACCGCCGGATCGAATGCGGGGCGAGGGCCCGTGCCCCGTTTCCGGCGGGTCACCGATCGCTTCCAGGACATCGAGATCGTGGCGGAGATCGCCGGCGTCCGGCACGGCGCGAACTCACTGCTGGTCACGGACTACGACGGCGACGGCGACCCGGACCTGTTCTGGGGCGACTACTTCGAGTCCGGTCTCCTCTACATCGAGAACACCGGGAGCTGCAGCCAGCCGAACCTGCGGAGCCGGCCCGTGCCCTTCCCGCCGGACGATCCGGTCGAGACGAGCGGATACAACGCGCCCACCTTCGGCGACGTGGACGGCGACGGCGACCGGGACCTGCTGATCGGCGTGATCGGCGGCGCGTACAACCCGCTGCTCACCTCGGCCGACAACCTCTACTACCTGGAGAACACCGACTCCGGATGGAGCCTCCGCACGCGCCGCTTCCTCCCGGGGATCGACGTGGGGGAGGAGAGCGTCGTCGCCTTCGCCGACCTCGACCGCGACGGGGACGACGACCTCGTGGTGGCGAACGAGCTGGACCCGCGGGAGCGCACCACCTCGGTGATGCGCACCTTCGAGAACGTGGGGACCGACGGGGACCCCGAGTGGCGGCGCGCCGGATCGCTGCCCATGCGCGGTGATTATCAGTACGCTCCCGCCTTCGGCGACCTGGACGGCGACGGCGACGAGGACATGGTCCTGGCGGACTGGAGGGACGAGCTGGCCTTCTACAGGAACGACGGCCCCTCCGACGGTGAGAACGACTCCGCGGAGACGGGGGGGCGGGGCGGCGGGGACTGGGACTCCTTCTCCGTGGCCGACTCCACCCTGGTCACCCTCACGCGCGGGAGCCACGCGGTGCCCGCCCTCGGCGACGTGGACGGCGACGGCGACCTGGACCTGTTCGTCGGCGAGTCCTCCGGCTTTCTCAACTTCTACCGAAACGTGGGGAGCCCGACGGATCCGGAGTTCGAGCTGGTCTCCGACGAGTACGGTGGCTTCAACGTCGGGAGGCGGAGCGCGCCGACCCTGGCCGACCTGGACGGCGACGGCGACCTGGACCTCCTGGTGGGAAGCCAGGACCGTGGGATCCGTGTCTTCCGGAACCAGGGCACGCCCCGGGAGCCGGACTTCGTGGCGGACGGTCGCCTGGGGGTAGCCACGCGCGGGCTCTCCGTACCGGTGCTCCGCGACGCCGACGGGGACGGCTCCCCGGAGCTCTTCTCCGGGAGCGCCGGCGGCGGCGTGCTGTACTTCGACCGGAGGGACGCGCCGTAGTCATCGGCAGGACGGTTCGTCCCGGCTGAGCGTCGCTGGAGCTCCTGGTCTGAACGCCCGTCAGCCCGCGGGCAGCCAGTCGCCGCACTCCCCGGCGGGCATGGGCTCGGCGAAGAGGAAGCCCTGGCCGTACTCGCAGCCGAGCTCCAGGAGCCGCTCCCTCTGCTCCTCCGTCTCGATGCCCTCGGCCACCACGGTGAGGTCCATCCGCCTGCCCAGCGTCAGGACCGTCTCCACCAGGGCCGCGTCCGACTCGTTCGAGACGATGTCGCGGACGAAGGCCCGATCCACCTTGAGCCCCGACAGGACCAGGTCCCGCAGGTAGGCGAAGGTGGAGTAGCCGGTGCCGAAGTCGTCGACGTGGATGGAGAGGCCGAGGTCCTGGAGCTGACGGATCCGGGCCGGCGCCTGCATGAGCGACGTCTCGGTGACCTCGAGGACCACCCGCTCCGGCGGAACGCCGGCCTGCGACAGCAGGTCGGACACGGTCTGCGCCACGCGGGGGTCCTCGAACTGCTGGCCGGACATGTTGAAGCTGATGCTGGGGGCGGAACCGCCGTTGCGGGCGATCCAGTCCGCCGCCCAGCTCACCCCCTGGTGGAGCACCGACTCGCCCAGGGCCCCGATGAGCTCGAGCTCCTCGGCCAGGGGGATGAACTCGGCCGGCGGCACCAGCCCGCGTTCCGGGTGGCGCCACCGGGCCAGCGTCTCGAAGCCCACGGGCTCCCCGTCCTCCAGGCGGACGATGGGCTGGTAGTAGGGAACGATCTGTCCGTCGGCCACGGCCTCGCGGAGCGCCTGCTCCAGCCGGATCTGGGCCGCCCCCTGCACTTCCTCGTCCGGGTCGAACAGGTAGAAGCTGCCCGCCGGCTGCTCCTTCGCCCGGTGCAGGGCCAGGTCGCCGAAGCGAATGAGCTCGTCGGCCTCGTCCGTCTGCACCACCCGGGCCCCGTCCTCCTCGGCCCGGACCACGCCCCCGACGCTGACGTCGATGTGGAGCGACTCGCCGCCGGCCTCGATGGGGCGCCGGATCGCGTTCCGGATCCGCTCCTGGACCGCCTCGATGGAGCGGAGCTCCTCCATCTCCGGGAGGACGAC
Source organism: Candidatus Caribbeanibacter nitroreducens (assembly GCA_947581645.1). Lineage (GTDB taxonomy): Bacteria > Gemmatimonadota > Gemmatimonadetes > Palauibacterales > Palauibacteraceae > Caribbeanibacter > Caribbeanibacter nitroreducens. The sequence goes on from CANPVF010000109.1 coordinate 16,989, forward strand.
GACGAACTCGTCCCCGCCCCACCGGGCCACCGTGTCCTCGTCGCGGACCACGCCCAGGAGACGGCGGGCCAGGCCCTCGAGCACGCGGTCGCCGGCGGCGTGGCCCAGGCGGTCGTTGATCCTCTTGAAGTGGTTGACGTCCAGCATCAGCAGCCCCAGGGGCTCCCCGTGGCGGCGCGCCCGGGCGAGCCCCTGCTCGACCCGGTCGGAGAGGAGCGTGCGGTTGGCCAGGCCCGTGAGCGGATCGTGCAGGGCCTGGTGGCGGAGCTGCCGGCGGGCGCGGACCCGGTCGCTCACGTCGAGCATGAGGCCCTCGTTGACGACTCCCATCTCCGGATCGTGCACGAGCCGCGTCTCGCCCATCACCCACACGGGGCTGCCGTCCCGTCGGCGGAGCTCGAAGGCGTCGTCGAAGCGGCGGCCGCCCTCCCGGATGTCCTCCATGGCCCGCTCCCGGTCCTCCGGATTCGGATACAGCTCCCGGGCCTCCGTCCCCACGGCCTCCTCGGGGGACTCGAAGCCGAACATGTCGGCGAACGCCCGGTTGCACTCCAGGATTCGGGCCGGGGGCTCGTGCTCCGAGCGGAAGACGGCGGCCACCCCCTGGTCGAAGAGCCGGCGGTACCGCTCCTGGGCCCGCTTGCGCCCGGTGACATCGACCATCGTCCCGTGGATGATGGACTCTCCCGAGTCCGGGTCCTCGACCATGACGGAGTTGGCCAGCACCCAGATGGGCTCGCCGTCCTGGCGCCGGAGCCGCATCTCCACGTTTTTCATCCTCCCGGCCTCCGCCAGGCGCCGGTTCTCGCGCCGGCGGGTCTCGGCCGAGAAGAAGAACTCGTCTCCCGGCGTCCCGGTTGCCTCCGCCGGGGTGTCGAACCCGAACATCTCGGCGAAGGCGGGATTGCAGTCGATGATCTCACCGGCGGGCCGGGACCGGTAGATGCCGGCCACGCTGTTCTCGAAGATCCGGCGGTATCGCTCTTCGCTCTCCCGCAGCCGCTCCTCGGCCCGCTTCTGCTCGGTGACGTCGCGGAAGGAGACGATGGCCTCCCGCACGCTCCCGTCCCGATTCCGCACCGGCACGGCGTTGACGGAGAGGATCACGGGCCCGTCGTCGGGGCGGGCCACCGCCATGGGCGAGTTTCGGACCGCCAGCCCGTCCCGGACCGCCCGGGCGGCCGGGAGCTCCTCCGGGGGGATCGGTTCCCCGTCGAGGGTCGTGATCTCCCACTTCGGGTCGTCGTAGGCCCGGGAGGTGAGCTCCGACCGCTCCAGCCCCAGGATCTGCTCGGCGGCCCGGTTGGCGTAGACCAGCTGCCCGTCGGCATCGTGAATGGTGACGCCCTCGCTGAGCGCCTCCAGGCGCTCCCGGCTCGTCCTGAGCGCCTGCTGCCGCTCGGCCGACTGCAGCCTCACCTCGATCTCGGTGGTGACCGCCGCCGCCAGGTCGAGGAGGAGCTTCGATTCCTCCGGCGTCCACTTCCGGGACACCTCGTCCAGCACGTTCAGGCTGCCCAGGCACGCGCCGTCCTTCGTGACCAGGGGCGCCCCCAGGGAGGAGGAGAGGCCGGTCTCGCGCTGGACCTCCGGCACACCCGGGACCCGCGCCTCCGAGAGGTCGTCGAAGCCCACCGTCTCCCCTTCCTCCAGCGGACGGCTCGCCAGGGGAAGGAGGGGGGAGGTCTCACGGGGCTCGCGGAGCGACGCCGGCAGCCCGACGGAGCTCTTGACGAACTGGCGGCCACCCGCGGCCAGCGACACGAAGGCCGCGGGCACGTCGAGGAACCGACATGCCAGACGGGTGAAGCGGTCGAACGACTCCTCCGGCTCGCTGTCGAGGTCCGCGCCGATCCGGCGGCCGGCGACCCCGTCCGGGTCCGAAGCAGTCGCTCCGTCGATGATGGACATGAGTCGTTGAATGGTGCAACGCCGATACGAGGGACGGCGGCGGCCGGCACATCGATCGTTTCGGCCCGACGGAACGCAGGTGCCCGGATTCGGCCCGGCCGTCGAGCCGTCCGCGCCCGGACACGCGCACTGTCGCAGGCTGCAAGCGAGGTCGTATTCTGCGAGGATCAGCCGCCTGCCGAGTCGCCCCCCAGCGGCCGAATCGCCGGTCCCTCCTTTTCTTCCCCGGACGGATGAATGCGGCGCGCAAGAGAGCGCACCAGGCTGTCCGCTTCCAGGGCGGACCGTTCGTCCGGCGTGAGACGGGTCACCAGACCCGGTCGGCGACCGTCGATCACCTCGACCACGGTCAGTTCACGGCTGGCGGCAAACTCCCGGGGATCGACGTCGGCGCGAAGGTGCACGTAGAACGTCTCGACCCGGGCCTCCGCGGCGGTCGAGTCCGCCGCGGTGTCGACCGCCGCCGAGTCACCCGTGTTCGCGCTCGCGTCCTCCTCCGGCGGCGACGACGTGCACCCGGTCGTGAGTACCGGGAGGAGCGCGACCAGCAGGACGGAGGTGCTGCGACGAATCATGATGTGCCTGAACCTCGGAAGAGAAGTGGGGATCGCTGTCGCGAGACCGTTTATCGACGCCGCGGGACGTCACCGGGCGCCGGACCGACGTGCACGACGTTGCCCCGGTCGTCCAGGCCGCGGACCTGGAGGTCGATCAGGTCGTCTCCGAGCTCGATCGTGCTGCTGCTCCCGGCCGTCCGGAGCGCCGAGCCGGTGGGGAGCTGATAGCTGTCCGCCGTTCCCGGATCGACCGCGTAGTACTGGTCGCCGAGCGACCGGACGGTAACCTCGGAGAGCGGGTTGCTGGTCCCGCTGAGGTAGCCGGTCATGAGCTCGTCGTCGAAGACGGACTCCCGCCAGTGGGAGTCGGCCGTTCCGCCGCCCCCTGTGTTGGCCAGGGGGATCGGCGTCCCGGAATAGGCATCCCCTCCGACGTTGGAGAACCCGCGGCGTCCGGCGGCCCCCGTGTAGTATGGATCGTTCGTACCGGCGTCGGCCCGCAGGTCGTGGCTGGAGCTTCTCCAGAGCGTGCCGATGCCCAGCACGTGTCCCATCTCGTGCAGGACGACCGGCTCCAGCTCGCCGTTCGTGGCCAACCGGTCCAGGTCGGCCTCGTCGAACGTCATGCGCCCCGCGCTCGCCGTCAGGAAATGGCCGGCCTCGCTGTCGTACCGCGCCGTGCAGGGGCCCGCCTGTCCGAGCGTACCGCCCGGGCCGTCGATCGAGTCCACCCGGACGAAGATGAGCATGTCGTCGATGGGATCGCTCCGTGTGCCAGCACTGTCCGCACAGGACGAAAAGTCGTAGGGGCTGGAAAAGGTGACATCGGGCAGGTCGGACCGGACGACCTCCTCCCACCGGGCCGCAGCCGACTCGAACGCCGCCCGGTGCGTACTGTCGATCGTAGAGACATAATCGAGCTCGATCGCGAACCCGGAAGTGTAGCCCACGACCCGATCCCACCCGGTGTTGTCCGACTCGTCAGATTCGGTCACCTGGTCGCCGACGTCCACGGAGAGCTCCACCTCGTGGCGACCCTCGGACACCGTGCCCAGGTTCGCGGGGCCGAGCCGAACGGAGTCCCCGGGCGCGAGATCACTTACCGTGCCGCTGCTGACGACCGTACCGTCGAGCCGGACCTCCCAGTCGAAGGAGCCGCTCGCCGTCCCCCCGGTGTTGTAGACCACGCCGCCCGCCTCGACCACCTCGGACGTGAGGACGCCCCGCCGGTACACCTGCAGCCGGTCCAGATGCAGGTCGGCGTTCTGCTGTACCGTGACCGATACGGAGTCGGTCCCCGTCTGGCCTTGACTGTCCGTCGCAGTGAGAGTGATCACGTGGCTGCCGGTCGAGAGGGACGAGGTTGTCACGTCCTCGCCGGTGCCGAGCTGCCCGTCACGGTCGGAGCTCCACTCCAGGTCCGCACCGGTGATCGCGCCGTCCTCAAGGTCCGTGGCCGATCCCCGGAGCGCGACGCTGTCGCCGGGCGCGAAATTCGCCCCGGTTGCCGGGCTGTCGATGGCAGCGATCGGGGCCTGATCGCCGTCGGGGTCGACCACCCGTACCCGGGCCGTGTCGGCGACACCAGTGGCCGACGCGACGATGTCGGCCTCCCCGGGCATTCTCCCGGTCACGGTTCCGGACGAGTCGACGGTGGCCACCGATGAATCCGACGACGACCACCCGACGTCGACACCGGCCACGGTGTGGCCGTTCGCGTCGCGGGCGTCGGCCGAGTACGACGTCCTTCCCCCCAGGGCGTCGATCGAATCGGCGGGCGGAGAGACCACCATCCGGTCGACCTCCGGCGCCACCACCAGCTGCGCCGTGTCGGCAGCACCCTGGTACGCGGCCGCGATGCTGACCGTCCCCTCCGATCGGGCCGTCGCACGACCGTCCCCGCCCACGGTGACCACCGTCGTGTCGCTGCTCGACCACGAGGCGTCGGTATCGGGGGCACTCGTGCCGTCGGACCGGACGATGTCGGCCGAGAAATCTCGCTCGGCGTCGACGGCCACCAGCGTGTCGGCAGACGGTGAGATCGTCACCGCAGGATCTTGCGCGGACGCGGGTGGCCCGTCGGGATCGGTGGGCGATGAGTTCTCACCGCCACAGGCGGCCAACAGCGTGGCGAGAAGGACCAGACCACCGGTTGCCCAGACGTAGTCCTGGTGTCGCATGGCACCTCTCGTCCGTCCGTGTGAAGGGATCGTACTCCGCGATTCGGCCAACTGTGAAGCGTCGTCGGTCCGTATTGGAGCGCAAGTGACGAACCACGTCCTCCCTCGCGCCGTTGCCTCAGGAGGGTATAGAGCACAGGGTCGCTGAACCCTCCCCGGTGAGCGTTCAGCGGAGACCCCTTGCAGGTTGAGCGGAATACAGTGTTCTGCGAGCGCCCCCGGCCGGCGTGATCGACTGTTCTACGAATCCCGGTGGAACGACATGGCCCCCTCCACGCGTTCCCCATCCGGACGTAGCCTGGGCGAGAGCGTTTGGCACAGTGAGACGAAACGCCCGAGTTTGATCCATGTCTTGTTCTGATTCTCGTCGTCCGGTCCTCCGTTTCCGGCTCTCCGGCCTTCTGTTCGGAGCCCTTCTCCTCGTCGGGCTCGCCCTCGTTGTCTCGCCCGCACCGGCAAAGTCCCAGTCGATCCTCAACGTGGAGCGGCTGCAGCCACGCGACGTGCAGAGCTGGCACTGGGGCGTCGAGGGAGCCCTCAGCGTGAGCCAGGGCAACTCCGACTACGTGGACCTCCTCGGCGGCTTCGTGGTGGGGCACCGCTGGTCCCGGGACTGGATCCGGCTCTTCACGGGTCTCGACTACCGCACCGAGGACGGCGACCTGGTGGACAGCAACCGCTACCTGCACCTCCGATACAACCGCTGGCTGTCCGAGCGCTGGCAGACCTTCCACTTCGCCCAGCTCCAGGCGAGCCACGCCGAGCTCCTCCAGCGGCGGACGCTGCTGGGGAGCGGGGTCCGACGCCGACTCGTGGACGGCGCCACCACGCTCGACGTCGGCACCGGGGCCATGTTCGAGAGCGAGGATCTGGACCCCGACCGCGAGGTCGGCGATCACCCCGTCGAGGCGCGAACGTGGCGGATGGCGAACCTGATCGTCCTCACCCAGCCCCTCACCGAGTCCGTCCGGCTGATCGGGGTCGCGTACGTCCAGCCCGATTTCGCGGACTTCGGCGACCTGAGGACGCTGGTCGACGCCTCCCTCCGGATCTCCCTGACCGAGAACGTCGACCTCACCGTCCAGAACGAGTGGCGGCACGACAGCCGCCCTCCCGAGGGCGTCGAGGAGGACGACTTCGTGCTGAGCACCGGATTCGCGGTATCCTTCCGGTAGACGGCGGCGGAGCACGACCAGCGACCGCGTGACGGGAGGGCTCGCGCATCACACGGAACAGCGCCCGGAGCAAGGACAGGGACTGGCCGGACCTGCTCCGGCGGTGCCTCGGCCTCCTCCTGCTGGCCGCCCTGGGCCTCACCCTCCTCTGGTGGGCCGTGGGACGGATCACGGCGGGGGACCGGCGGCTGTCGGTCCACCGCGGGGACGCCGCGGGCCTGCCGACCTCCGATTCCACGGAGGTGCCGCAGCTCCGCGTCCTCGCGTGGAACGTGGCCCACGGTCGCGGGGACGCCGGCCCCGGCCTGCTCCGTAACTTCCGGGGCGGTAGCCAGGAAGTCCGGGTGGCCCGGCTGGCCCGCATCGCCGCGGTCCTACGCCGGGCGGACGCCGACGTGGTCGTCCTCAACGAGGTGGACTTCGATGCGAGCTGGTCCGGCGGCCTGAACCAGGCAGAGGTGCTGGCCCGGGCGGCGGGCTACCGGACACGAGTGGAGCAGAGGAACTACGACGTCCGCCTCCCGTTCGCGGCCTTCTCCTTCGGCAACGCCCTGCTGGCGCGAACGCCGGTCCGGGGCGCGCGATGGGTCGATCTTCCTCCCCATTCCGGGCTGGAGGCCCTGGTCGCCGGCGCCAAGTCGGCGTCGGTGGTCCGACTGGACACCCGGATCGGCCCCGTGTCGGTGGTGCCGATCCACCTGGAGGTCCGGAGCGCCGAGACACGCCGGGCCGCCCTCCCCATCCTGACGCGATTGCCCGGAGAAGAGTCCCCTCCGATGGTACTGGCCGGCGACTTCAACGCCTCCCCGCCCGGGTGGCCGGGAGCGGGGGACTCCACCGTCGTCGGCGAGCTCCTGGACCGCGGGTGGCAGAGCCCCCGCGCCCGGGGAGATCCCGCCCCCGACGAACTGACCTACCCGATGCCCGAGCCCCGGAGAGCCATCGACTGGATCCTGGTGGAGCCCTCGCTCCGGGTGGTGGAGGCCCGCGTCCTGGACGTCGATCCGGATCTGTCCGACCACGCCCCGGTGCTGGCCGTACTCCGGAGGGCGCCGTGAGCCTCCCCAACGTGATCACCGCCATCCGCCTGGTGGTGGCCCCGGCCCTGGCCGTACTGGCCCTCGCCGGTCGCGGCGATCTGTTCCTCTACCTCTTCCTCGCCCTGGAGGCCACCGACCTGCTGGACGGTCTCCTGGCCCGGATCCTGGACCAGAAGACCGAGCTCGGCGCGCGGCTGGACAGCATCGCCGACCTGGTGATGTACGGTCTCCTGCTGGGCGGCCTCGCCCTGCTGGAGGGCGACGTGCTGCTCGGGGAATGGCCCTGGATCGCCCTCGTGCCCCTGACCTACGCCGCCTCGTGGATCGCGAGCCTGGCGAAGTTCGGACAGATGCCCTCCTACCACACCCTCAGCGCCAGGGCCTCCTACTTCCTGGTCATCGGCGCCACGGCGGGGCTGCTGGCGCTGGACCTGGTGTGGCCGATCCGGGTGGCCGCGGGGGCGGTGGCCGTGACGAACCTCGAGGCCGTGGCGATCACGCTGGTCCTGGAGGCGCCGCGGTCGGACCTGGCCTCGGTGCTCACGGCACTGGACGAGGACCGGGGATAGCGGCGGACAGGGCCGTCCGACGCTTCGGAACGTTTGCCCGATGTCGTAGCTTGAGGGAACAGCGGGGAGGTGGCGACGTCAGCCGTCCCGAACCTTCAACTTCCGATCGGAGCTGCCACCATGGATGCTTCAGAAGAGGTCGCGGGGACCTGTGGACCGTCGTCCAACGGAGACCGGTCCGGAAGGACGTACGGCCGTCTCCGGGATCTCATCGTTCGCGGACAGCTCGCTCCCGGAAGCCGCATCATCGAGACGGAGGTCTCCGAGAGGCTGGAGGTGAGCCGGACCCCGGTGCGCTCCGCGCTCCAGCGGCTCGAGCAGGAGGGATTCGTCGAGTCGCAGAACTCCGGCAAACGCGGGCGTCCCATGGTCGCGCCCCTGACCAGGAGCGACGCCCACGAGCTCATGTACCTCCTCGGCAGCCTGGAAGGGCTGGCGGCCCGGTGGACCGCCAGGCTGGAGGAGGACGATCGACAGGAGGTCGTGAATCGGCTGCGTGAGCTGAACGCCCGGATGGAGAACGAGGCCGAGTCGGGCACCCGGGGCAACACCCGGTTCTTCGACATCGACGCCGAGTTTCACTGCACGTTCGTGCGATCCGGCGCGGGGCCGCGGCTCCTCCACCTGCACGGGTCGCACCGTCCGCAGGCCGAGCGGTACTTCCGCTACTACGTGGAGATGCAGGAGTATTCGCTCGACCGCTCGCTGGCGGAGCACGAGGACATGATCGAGGCGATCGGGACCGGCGACCCGGAGGTGGCCGAGGAAGCGGTGGAGCGCAACTGGCGAAATGCCGGGGCGCGGCTGGAGCGCGCCATCGAGATGGCCGGCGAGCGAGGCAACTGGTGACGTCGTCGTCAGCCCCCCGAGCCGTCCAGCTCCCGAAGTAGAGCCCGCACCTGCGTGAAGAGTCCGCCCTCGTCCTGACCCTCCTCGAGGACGCTCTCCAGCAGGCGCCTCGCCTCGGCCGGGCGGTCCGCGGCGATCTGCTCCGCGAACAGGTAGGTGCTCCAGCTCCACATCCAGGTCGGGATCTCCGACTCTCGCTCCACCAGGTCCCGGAGGAGCGGCGTCGCCTCATCGCCCGCGCCCGACCGGGCGTAGGAGACCGCCAGGTGGAAGCGGGTCACCGCGTCGTCCGGCATCCGCTCCAGCCGACGCCGTCCCGCCTCCTGGCCGATCTCTCGCACCACGGGATCGCCGCTCCTGCCGAGGTGGAACAGGAGGCCGAGATCCTCGCTCGCCCGAAGCGCCGATGGACAGCACTCGGCCGTGGCCCGCAGGAGGCTGTCGGAGCGGGCGGTCTCGCCGGTCGCCCCGGCCACCAGGCCCCGCCCGAAGAGCTCCGCTCCCAGGTGGAGGCGGGCGCCCTCCTCGCGATACCCCCGGACGACGCTCGCCAGCGAATCGGCGGAGGCGTCCCGGGGGAGCTCCGGCGGCCGGCCGTCCCAGAGGTCGCGGAGCGCGAAGTGCCGCAGGAAGGAAGCAGCGAACGTCGAGTACAGCGACGTCCCCGTCCCGATGGAGTAGAACGGCCTGCTCACCGCCTGGTGATTGGCGAGCACCGCCAGCGTCAGATCGCGATCCCGCACGTGGAGCAAAAGCCCGGAATAGTTGGGCCACTGCCCCCCGTGGGAGACCAGGCGCACGGCGGGCGTCTCCTCCACCCACCAGCCCAGGCCGTAGGGCAGGGTGTCCCCGGCCGGGGTCACGGACGGGCTCCACAGGTCGTCGCGGACGCCTCCGGAGGCGACCTCCCCGGTCGCGAGGGCGTCCCCCCACCTGGCCAGGTCGGGCGCGGTGGCGACCACGCCGTTTCCGCCCACGGTCCGGCTCCGCAGCATTCCGTCGGGCGCCGGCTCTCCGCTCGGCAGGTATCCCGTGGCGAGGTCGTCGCGGATCCCGCGAGCCCGTGCCGTCGAGTCCAGCGAGACGGGATACGAGCGGTCCATCCCCGCGGGCTCGAGGACCCGCTCCACCAGGAGCCTCGGGAACGGCGCCCCGCCCGCTTCCTCCGCCACGCGCGAGAGGACGTCGTAGCGGCCGCTGTAGGTGAAGCCGGTGCCGGCAGGTTCGCTCTCGGACGTGTGGCTCAGCACCTGCCGGACCGTGACGTCTTCGGCCCAGGCCGGCCCGTCCGGGAGAACCCGGGCCACCGGCGCGTCCAGGTCCAGCTCCCCCTCGTGTGCCAGCCCCACGACCACGGCCGCGGTCATGGTCTTCGTGATCGAGGCGATCCGGTACGGGGTCGTGGCGGTCGCCTCCCGCTTCTCCTCCCTGTCCGCCCATCCGAGCCCGTCGGCCCACACGACTTCCCCGTCGCGCGCGACGGCGGCGGACAGCCCGGGAATGCCGAGACGTCGCCGGAGATCCTCGAGATCGCTACGGTAGCCCTCGACCGCCCGCCGGAGCTCGTCGGCGGTGAGATCCTCGCCACCGTGGGGCGCGTGCTGGGCGCGGACCTCGCTCGGACAGAGCACCGTCGTGACTGCCGCTGCAGCGAGGAGCACGGACCTCGTCCAGAGGCTGCGTGGGACCGCCTGGAAGCTCGGTCTCTGCACCTTCGCTTCGCTCCGCTGTGAGTTGAGGGGGGAGAGGCCGAGGGTCGAAAGATTCTGCTGCCGGCGCGGAACGTCGAATTCTCCGGCGGCCGTCTCGTCCGACAGGGGCACCCTCACTCGCGGTCCAGCGAGAACGCCGGAACGCGGAGCCCCCACACGATCGTGGCGAGCCGGAGCGCGACGATCACGGCCATGCCCACCAGCGAGGGTACGGGGGGCGGTGCGCCGAGCGCCACCAGCGCCAGGAAGGCCGCCGCCCCGGTGATCGCCGCCGTGGCGTAGAGCTCACCACCGTGCAGGATCATGGGGATCTCCG
>CANPVF010000110.1 GCA_947581645.1 Candidatus Caribbeanibacter nitroreducens
CTCTCACTCACACCCGATCCCCCCGGAGTCGGCACGCGCCCCACCACGGGCCGTGACCCGACCCCCCGGGGGGTTCGGTATTTCAGCCGGCTTTTCAGCAGTAGCGCAGCCACTACGTTTGGCCGGGAGGGTGGTTGCGCGGGCGCGTGAAACGGGCTCACCGCCCGGAGAGCGATCCGCGTCGGGCGCCGCCGACTATACTTCCCCCGGGCGCGAACGGACGAACAGGACACGTCGAACCAGGAGTGGTCTCCCCCATGGATACCTTCCGATCCCTGCGAATACTGGCCGTCGCCGGCGCGGCGACGGCGCTTCTGGCCGGACCCCTGCCGGCACAGCAGTCCCGGAGCTCGTCCATCGAGAACTCCGAGATCTTCACGGAGCTCGACCTTCCGACGCCGAACAGCTATAGGAACGGCGGGGGGACGCCGGGCGAGGACTACTGGCAGCAGGAGGTGGACTACGACATCGACGTCCGGCTCCACCCGGACTCGAACGTGGTCCGCGGCTCCGAGACCGTCAGCTACACGAACAACAGCCCGAGCGAGCTGGACTACCTCTGGCTGCAGCTGGACCAGAACCTGTTCGACCCGTCCAGCGAGGGGGCCGCCATCGTCCGGCCGGAGCAGCGGTTCAGCGGCGTTTTCCCCGGCGGCGGCTACGACATCTCCAACGTCCGGGTCACGGTGGGGGGGCAGACCGTGGAGCCGGAGTTCATGATCGACGGTACGGTGATGCGGGTGACCCTGCCGGAGCCGCTCCCGGCCGGCGGCGGCCAGGCGGAGCTGAGCCTGGAGTTCCGCTTCGAGATCCCCTCCTACGGGGCCGACCGCATGGGGCGGCTGGAGGTGGAGCAGGGCACCGTCTACGAGCTGGCCCAGTGGTACCCCCGGATGTTCGTCTACGATGACGTGCACGGCTGGAACGTCATGCCCTATCTGGGACAGGGAGAGTTCTACCTGGAGTACGGCTCCTTCGACGTCGAGGTCACCGCGCCGCGGGAGTTCGTGGTGGTGGGCACGGGCCGGCTGCAGAACGAGGAGCAGGTGCTGACGCGGACGCAGCGTCAGCGCCTCGAGCGGGCGCGGAACAGCAGCGAGACGGTGCACCTGATTCGCGAGGACGAGGTGGGGCAGGCCTCCACACGGCCGGAGGGCCAGGGGCCGCTCACCTGGCGCTTCCGCGCCGACAGCGTCCGGGACTTCGCCTGGGCGGCGTCGCAGGCGTTCATCTGGGACGCCGCGAGCTACGAGGACGTGCTCCTGATGTCGGTCTACCCGCAGGAGGGTCTGGGGTCACAGAAGAACCCCGGCTGGGAGCGATCGACCCGGTTCCTCCGCCACTCGGTCCGATACTACTCGGAGCAGTGGGAACCCTATCCCTATCCGGTGGCGATCAACGTGGCCGGGGTCGTGGCCGGGATGGAGTACCCCATGGTCCTGTTCTGCGACGTGGAGTCCCGCGGCCAGGGGCTCTTCGGCGTCACCGACCACGAGCTGGCGCACACCTACTTCCCCATGCTCGTGGGCTCTGACGAGCGGCGGTGGTTCTGGATGGACGAGGGGCTCGTCCAGTTCATGGGCATGTATTCGACGCGCGCCTTCTACGGGGCGAGCATGTCGCTGGCTCAGGGCCGGGTCATGGATCAGGTGGCCAAAGCCATGCGCCAGAACGAGCCGGGCCTGCCGATTCTCACGTACACGGACCGGGTGCCGAGCTCCAGCTTCGGATGGCTCGGCTACGCGAAGCCGGGCTTCGGCCTCGTCCTGCTCCGGGAAGTCGTGCTCGGACCCGAGCGGTTCGATCCGGCCTTCCGCGAGTACATCGATCGCTGGAGCTACCACCATCCCAAGCCGGCCGACTTCTTCCGGACCATCGAGGACGTGACCGGCGAGGACCTCGACTGGTTCTGGCAGGGCTGGTTCGACAGCACGGCGTCGCTGGATCAGGCGGTGACCGATGTGTCCGTCTCCGGCGACACCACCCGGATCACGCTGGAGCAGGAGGGGCTCGTGATGCCGGCCCGCGTCCGATTCGAGTACGGGGACGGAAGCTCCGACACACGCCGAATCCCCGTCGAGGCGTGGCACACGAGCGACGTCTTCACGACCACCGTCACCGGGCGTGAGGTACGGGCGGTGCGCGTCGATCCCGACGACCAGCTTCCCGACGTGGACCGGAGCAACAACTCCTGGTCGGCCTCCGGCGGCGGAGGCGGCTGAGCCGCCGGGGCCCGTCCGTACGCACAGCCTCCCCGCGTCGATCAGCCCGTATGAATCGGCGCGGGGGGCTTCCTATGTTGGAGCCGCTTTCACACAGCAGGGACAGACCATGAACAGCTGGATCGCCGCCTCCGTCCGCCGCCACGCCCTCCGCCGGAGCCGTCCCGCCCTGGCCGCCCTCGTTCTCCTCGGGGCGGTGCTCCTCGCCCCGGGGACGGCACCCGCCCAGGAGACGGGGGAGAACACGGTCCACGACCCGGCGCTGTTCGGCGGGCTCGAGTACCGGATGATCGGCCCCTCCCGCGGCGGGCGCGTCCAGGCCGTGGCCGGACACCGCGATCGTCCGTTCACGTTCTACATGGGGGCGACGGGCGGCGGCGTGTGGAAGACCACCAACGCCGGCCAGGACTGGGAGCCGGTCTCCGACGGCTACTTCGACGCGGGATCCATCGGAGCCATCGACGTCGCCGACTCGGACCCGAGCGTCGTCTACGTGGGCACCGGCGAGGAAGACATCCGCGGCAACGCCTCCATCGGCCGCGGCGTGTATCGCTCCACGGACGCCGGGAAGACCTGGAGCTTCGTCGGGCTCCGGAACGCCGGGCAGGTGGGCGACGTCCTGGTCGACCCCCGTGATCCGGAGCGGGTGTGGGTGGCGGCCCTCGGGAGCGCGTTCGGACAGGACACCACCCGCGGCGTCTACCGGACCAACGACGGAGGGAACAGCTGGGAGAAGGTGCTCTTCCTGAACGACAGCACCGGCGTCACCGAGCTGGCCATGAACCCGGAGCGCCCGAACGAGATCTACGCCGGCGCCTGGAGCGTGGAACGCGAGCCCTGGTCGCTGCGCAGCGGAACGTCGTGGGAGCAGGGAGGCGGCGTCTGGAAGACCACCGACGGAGGCGACAGCTGGGAGCACCTCGCGGGCGGCCTCCCCGAGGGACAGGTCGGCAAGGTCGGCCTGGCGGTGTCCCGGGCGAATCCCGACCGGGTGTGGGCCATCGTCGAGGCCCCCCGTCCGGAGGGGGCGGTCTATCGGTCCGACGATGGGGGAAGGAGCTGGCAGAAGGTGGGCACGGACCCGGCGCTGCAGCAGCGCCCGTTCTACTACCACCACGTCTACGCCCATCCCACCGACGAGAACACGGTCTACGTGGTGGGCCTGAACCTCTGGGTCTCCCACGACGGCGGACGGACCTGGGAGGAGATCGAGGTCCCCCACGGCGACAACCACGGACTGTGGATCAACCCGGAGCGCCCGGAGATCATGGTCGAGGCGAACGACGGCGGCGCCAACGTGACCCTGGACGGTGGAGAGACGTGGTCCACGATCTACAACCAGCCCACGGCCCAGTTCTACCGGGTCGAGACCGACGACCGCTTTCCCTACAGGGTCTACGGAGCCCAGCAGGACAACTCCACCATCTCCGTCCCGGCCTGGAGCTCCGGGGGCACCACGCCCCGGGAGCACTGGGAGGCCGTGGGCGGCTGCGAGAGCGGGCACATCGCGGTCAACCAGCAGAACCCGGACGTCGTCTATTCCGGCTGCTATCACGGCGAGATCAGCCGCTGGGAGCGGGAGACCGGCCGCTCGGTCGAGGTGATCCCCTACGCCGAGGCCCAGGAGGGGAAGGCGGCGAAGGACCTGGAGTACCGGTTCCAGTGGAATGCACCCATCGAGATCTCCCCCCACGACACGAGCCTGGTCTACCACACCTCGCAGGTGGTCCACCGAACCACGGACGGAGGCCGCACGTGGGACGTGATCAGCCCGGATCTGACCTACGACGACACGGCGAAGCAGGGATATCCGGAGCCGACGGTCACACGTGATCTCACCGGTGTCGAGATCTACAACACGATCTTCAGCCTGGCCCCGTCGCCCCACGAGGAGGGAACCATCTGGGCCGGCACGGACGACGGCCGCGTGTGGATCACCCGGACCGGGGGCGGCGAGAGCGCCGACGCCTGGACCGAGGTCACCCCGCCGGGTCTCCCACAGTGGAGCACGGTGAACACCATCGACGTCTCGCCCCACCAGCCCGGCAAGGCCTACGTCACGGCCTACCGGTACCGCCTGGACGACTTCACGCCGTACGTGTTCCGGACCACCGACCACGGCGAGTCGTGGACCCGGATCGCCGACGGCACGCGGGGGATCCCGGCGGATCACGCCACCCGGGTGGTCCGCGAGGACCCGGACCGCGAGGGGCTGCTGTACGCCGGCACCGAGTTCGGGATGTACGTCTCGTTCGACGACGGCGCCCACTGGCAGAGCCTCCAGCTCAACCTGCCGACGACCCCGATCACCGACCTGGCTCTGAAGCGGGAGGACCTGGTGGTGGCGACCCAGGGGCGGTCGTTCTGGATCCTGGACAACCTGACGCCGCTGCACCAGCTGGACCGGGAGATGAAGCGGCAGGCGGCGGAGAACGGAGCGTACCTGTACGAACCGCGCGACCCGTACCGCGTGGACATCGGCGGGTTCTACGGCGGCTTCGCCGCGGTGCCGGACTATCCGCCCGAGGGGGCCGTTCTGGACTACTACCTGGCCGACGACGGGGCGGAGAGCGTCACCCTGGAGGTGCTGAGCGCCGACGGCGACGTGATCCGCACCTTCACCAGCGACTCGGCGGCCGCCCGTGCCGACGGCGAGCGCGTCCTCCCCACGGACGGGGGAATGCACCGCTTCACCTGGGGGCTCCGCTACCCGGACGTGGACGAGACGGAGGGGGCGATCGTCTGGGGGTCCCTCGGCGCGCCGCGTGCGGTCCCCGGTGCGTACCGGGTCCGGCTCACCGCGGACGGGCAGACGATGACCCGGGCGTTCAACCTGCAGATGGATCCGCGGTGGAAGGACGTGAGCCGCTCGGACCTGCAGGAGCAGCTGGAGCTCGGGCTGGCCATGCGGGACACCCTGAACGCCCTGTACGACGCGGTTCGAACGCTGCGAGACGTCCGGGAGCAGGCCCGCGGAGTCGGGGAGCGGCTCCCGCACACGGGCCTGGCGGCGGAGCGGGCGGAGACGATCCGCTCGACGGCCGATTCCCTGGCGTCGGAGGCCACGGCGCTCGAGGAGCAGCTGATGCAGACGAAGAACCGGGCCTACTTCGACATCGCCAACTATCCGCCGAAGCTCGACACCGAGTTCGCCTACGCCTACGGAACGCTCCTCGGCCAGGACGCGGCCCCCACCCAGGGCGTCCGGCGCCGGTGGGAGGACCTGCTGCCGATCTGGGCGGAGCGGCGCGGCGAGCTGGACGCCCTGCTGCAGCGGGTGCAGGGCTTCAACCGGACCCTGCGGGAGGCCGGCGTGAGGCCGGTGACCGTGCCGCCGGGGCAGTGACTCCCCGCCCCGACGATGGGGCGCCGGCTACCGCTCCCCGTCGACGGGACCCGAGCCCGGCCGGTAGCGTCGCACCAGATCCTCGCGAATCTGGTCCTCGGTGAAGGCCACCGGCTTCATCCGCCCCTCGGCGAACATCCGCGCCTGGTCGTCGAAGTGCGGGGAGTCCGGCCGGGAGCTCTGGCCGTACGCCAGCACCGAGTAGGCCCGCGGCGGATCGCTGAACCGAACCGCGAAGACCCACCCGTCGCCGCCGTCGGCCACCAGCCGCCCGTCGTCGGCGCGATCGTACCACAGCACGCGGAAGCAGCCCAGCGAGCCGCTGCACCCCGCAACGGGAGCGTCCACCGCTCCCCTGCGGACCCGGTGCACGTGCCCCCAGGCGACGTCCAGCCGGTCCCACCGGTCGAGAACCGTGTCCACGGCGCTCCGGAAGGCCGTCACGGCCCGGTCCGGGTCGCCGAGCCCGCGGGGCGTCTCGGTGGGACGGTCCGGGGACCAGGGCTCGGCGAAGAGGTCGCGGGGCTCGGCCTCGAACCCGGCGGAGGCCGGCGACTCCTCGGCGGAGTCGGCCGACGCCAGGTAGTGGTCCCACCACGTCTCGAAGAGGACCGCCCCCCGGCTCTCCCGTCCGGCCCGGTTCTCCCACTGCTCCAGCACCCGCAGCCCCTCGGCCAGGTCGCCGGAGGGGGCGGCCGAGCGGAGCGCCTCCAGGAGGTCCGGCTTGACCCGGTCGGCGAGCAGCATCCGCGTGCTGTGCTTCCTCTCCACCACCTCGTCCAGGCTCAGGCGCTCCTCGCCGGCGACGAGCTGGAGGCTGTGCTGGCTCCGGAGGCCCAGGGCCGGGTCGGGATAGTGGGGCGGGAAGTCGCCGGGCGCGAAGACCTCCTCCAGGTTCGTGTAGTGGAAGGGGTCGTTCTCGTTGTGCAGGTAGCCGCCCTCCGGGTTCCGGAGCTGCGGCAGCGAGTCGTAGGGCACCAGCCGGGTCCAGACGCGGTCGGTGCTCGTCGCCTCCACGGCGGCGGTGTCGCCGGCCGACGGATGGGGCAGCCGGGGCATGCGGGCGTTCCACACGTAGTAGATGTTTCCGCGGTCGTCGGCATAGGTGAAGTTCGACTTCGTCCGGCCCCGGATCCGCATGGCGCGCTTCCACTCGGCCAGGCTGTCGGCCTGCATCATCCGCAGGAACTGCTCCCCGCGCCGGAAGCGGCCGTCCCGGGCCGAGCGGGTGACGTAGACCCGCCCGTCGGCGCGGTGGATCACCGGCCCCAGGGGGGTGCTCCAGTAGGTGCGCGTCTCGGAGGAGAGGCCGGGACCGTTCCGGAATTCGACGGTCACCTCCTGCCGGCGGAGCGGAACCGACGCGCCGTCCAGGAGGACGTGGTCCGGCTCCTCGGGGTCGACCCGGAGGGCGTAGACCTGGTCCAGGTCCGGGTAGTTGTTGGTGGTCGACCAGCCCAGGTGATCGTTGAAGCCGCCGATGATTCCGAAGGGGCCGCCGATCCGAAAGTCACCGTAGAAGTTCACCTCGCCGGGCACCGTCACGTGGGCCTCGTAGTAGCCGGCGTCCCAGGAGAGGTGGGGATTCCGGAGGAGGATCGGAGCGCCGGACGCGGTACGGTCCGGGCCCAGGGCCCATGCGTTGGAGCCGGGCCGAGTCGCGCCATCGGGCCCGAAACCCCGCCGCCGATCGCGTGCCGCCGCCCGGGAGGACTGGCCGGAGAGCGGGAGACGGCCGAGGGTCAGCCGGCCCAGGGGTGCGCTGTCCCGACGCGCGCGGAGGCGCTCCAGGAAGGTCTCGACGCTCCCGGCGTCGGGGAGCCCGATGCTCCGGGCGTGAACGTCGTACCCGGAGAAGTCCGCCGGCATCCACGCCGGAAACTCCCCGGGATGGGTGCGCACGTAGCGGTTCACCCCGGCGGCGAAGCCCTCGAGGACCGCCCGCGTGTCGGACGAGAGACGGGAGTAGGTGTCCAGCGCCCGGTGCCACGCCCTGCGGTTTCGGAAGGCGCCGTCGTCGAGGCTGTCGGGGCCGAAGTGCCGGGAGAGGGTGCCCCGGTCCTCGAGCAGTTCGCGCGGGACCCGCTCCCCGTAGTCTTCCGTCATGGTCCACGCCAGGCCGAACCCCATGGCGCGGAGGCTCTCGGCCCGGATGTGGGGGACCCCGTACCGGGTCCTTCGAATCACGACCTGCCGGGCCAGGTCGTCGGGACCGGCCCCGTGTCGGACGACGTCGGACGCGGCCGGCGCGGGCGCGGACGGGGCCGTCCCCGGGGGCAGGAGGAGCGCCGCCGAGACGGCCAGCGGGACGGCGAGGATGAGCCAGCTGCGGGCCGGATTCTGGAGACGGGCGCTTCGGAGAGGGTCGGATCCAGGTCGCATGAGGGGTCCCTTCGGTTGCGGATCGAAAGCTGTCCCCGGAGGCTGTAGGGTGGATCCTCCGGCCGCAAGCCGTCCACCGCTCTCGAGAGGGTGTTCGATGGAGCGCGTCCCCCGCGCCAGCTCCCGTCGTACCGACGTCAGTGCGGCCGGTCTGCCCGGCCGCGCCGCACTCCTGCTCCTCGTGGCGGTTCTGCCAGCGGCCTGCACCGGCGCGCCCGACCGGTCGGCCGACGAGGGAGAGCCCCTGCCGGACGAGGGAGGTCCCGCCCGGACGGTCGCCGCGGCGGACCTCGAGCCGGTGCCCCGGGCCCCGCTCTTCCGCGAGGTGACGGAGACCCACCTGCCGACGGCCGACCTGGAGGGACTGAGCATGGACGCGGCCGTCGGGGACCTCGACGGCGACGGCGATCCGGACGTCGTGATCGCCAACGAGCACCGCCCCAACATCCTCCTCCTGAACGAGGGACGCGGCCACTTCCGAAACGCCAGCGACCGCATTCCCCAGGTGGCCCACGACAGCGAGGACGTGGGGATCGCCGACTTCGACGGCGACGGCGACCTGGACGTGATCGTCGTGAGCGAGGACGACCGGGTGAACGAGCTCTACCTGAACCGGGGCGACGCCCGCTTCGAGGCGGCCGGTGACCGCCTCCCGGTGACGGGGACCTCGAACGCGGTGGTGACGACGGACCTGAACGGGGACAGCGTGCCGGACGTCCTCATCGGGAACAACGGACAGAACGTGGCACTGGTGAACGACGGCGACGCCCGCTTCCGCGACGAGACCGGGGAGCGTCTCCCCCGGATCCTCGACGTCACCCAGGACCTGGAGATGGGAGACGTCGACGGCGACGGGGACCTGGACCTGATCGTGGGCAACGAGGACGACAACCGTCTGCTCGTGAACGACGGCAGCGGTGTGTTCACGGACGAGACCGCGGAGCGGATCCCGCTCCGGGAAGCCCCCGAGGAGACGCGAGAGGCCGATTTCGGAGACGTGGACGGGGACGGTGACCTGGACCTCCTGTTCGCCAACGTATCCGCCTTCGTGGAGGACGCGGATCCCCGGAACCGGCTCCTGGTGAACCGCGGCGACGGCCACTACCGCGACGAGACCGGTGAGCGCCTTCCGGCCCACCGGGACCGCTCCTTCGACGGCGACTTCATCGACGTGGACGGCGACGGGGACCTGGACATCGTCACGTCCAACTCGGAGGTGGACCTGGAGGAGGGACGGATCGAGGACGCGCCCTACCGCGTCTATCTGAACGAGGGAGGCGGCCTGTACCGTACGGCGACGGACGAGGTCTTCCCGGACGGCGTGGTGGGAACGGGCTTCGACGTGGAAGCCACGGACGTCGACGGCGACGGCCGGCTCGACCTCTACCTGGCGAGTCGGGGGAGCGTCGATCGGCTGCTGCTGGGCCTCGGACCGGGGGAGCAGGGACGCGTCGCCCGCGGGCGGCCGGAATGAAGGCGCGCCGGGCGACCGGACTCCTCCTCCCGCTTCTCGTCCTCGTCGCCGGGACCTCCTCCCTCCCGGCTCAGGCGCCGGCTCCCACCGGGGGGCGGGAGACGGCGGCGCTGCCGGCGGTGCACGTCCTGACGACGGGCGGCACCATCGCCTCGCGGCCGGGCGAGAACCTGGCGGGCCAGGAGCTGGTGGCAGGCGTCCCGGGCCTGGAAGACTTGGCGCGGGTGTCGGTGGAGGAGTTCAGCAACATCGGGTCGAGCAAGATGACGCCGGTCCACTGGCTCAGGCTCGCCCGACGTGTCCGTGAGGTCTTCCGGGAGCGGCCGGACCTGTCCGGCGTCGTGGTCACCCACGGGACGGACACGATGGAGGAGACGGCCTACTTCCTCCACCTGACGGTAGCCGATCCGAGGCCGGTGGTCGTGACCGGGGCCATGCGTCCCCCGGGGACCCCCGGCGCAGACGGACCCGCGAACCTGCTGGACGCGGTGCGGACCGCGGCCTCGGCCGAGAGCCGCGGCCGGGGGACGCTGGTCGTCATGAACGACGAGATCCACCGCGCCGACGCGGTCCGGAAGGCCCACACGACCCGGCCGGACGCCTTCGTCTCTCCCGGGGGAGGGGCGGTGGGAGCGGTGAGTCTGGGCGAGATGGCCTACCGGTGGGCCGCCGACGCCGGTCCGCTCCACGGCCGCTTCGCCGATGCCCTGAGCTGGGACCGCCTGCCGCGGGTCCGGATCGCCTACAGCTATCCCGGCGCCGACGGAACGAGCGTTCGGGCGCTGGCCGGCGACGGGGCCATCGGACTGGTCGTCGCCTCGGTGGGGCGGGGCAACCTGTCGGCGGCCCAGGCGGAGGCGGTCCGCACTGTCGTCGATCGGGGGCTGCCGGTGGTGGTGAGCTCCCGGACCATGGCGGGCCCGGTGCCCGTGGGGGACCCCGGCGATGGCGTGATCGGCGCCGGGAGCCTGAACCCTCAGAAGGCGCGAGTCCTGTTCTCACTGGCGCTCACCGGGGCCGAGGACGCGGCGGAGGTGGCGGAGGTCTTCTCCCGCACCCGCTGAGGACCGCCGATCCGTTGTCCCGGACCGTCTCTTCCTCCTATCCTACGGGCCCTTCTCCCCGCGACTCCGCCAGCGGGACGGCCGCGCGGTGAACGGGAGCCGGACGCCCGCCCTTCGCAGCTGCTCCTCTCCGTCAGGATCCCCATGTCGACGAACCCCGACGCTTCGGCCAACGCGGACGTGGACGATGTGCTGAACGTGGAGCCTCCCGTGACGCTGTCGGAGGCCCTGGGGGAGGAGAGCGGGCCCGATCTCTCGTCCATTCCCGGCGTCGGTGAGGTGTTCGCGGCCCGTCTCCAGAACCACGGGATCTGCGATCCGGATCGGGTGGCCAGGCTGTCGGTGGAGGAGCTGGCCGACACCCTCCGTACCTCCGAGGGGCGGGCCCGGAGGATTCGCCGCGCCGCACGCGATCGGGACGGAGACTGAGCCGGACCGTCCGGGCCGCCGGAGCCGATACGACGAGAAAAGCCCCCGCCGGGCCGCCGGCCCGTCGGGGGCTCTCTCTGTACCGGTGCAGCGCCGAGTCTACCGGTCGTCGCCCAGGGCCTCCTCGGCCTGGCTCCTGAGCTCCGCCAGCCGATCCTGGTAGGCGGAGATTCGCTCCTGGAGCTGCTCCAGCCGGGTGTGGGCGTCCTGCCCGAGCTTCTGATCGGCGCGCGTGGTCATCCCGTACAGGTAGCCGAGCTGGTTCAGCAGCATCGGCTCCGGATAGGAGACGGGCTCGTGCGTGCTGAAGATGGAGTCGTGCAGGGCCGCCACCCCGTCGGACAGCGACTCGTGTGACCCGGCCGCGCCCTCCACGCGGTCGTGCAGGGAGAGGACCTCGCCGGCCAGGATCTGCGCCCGGCTGATGGCGTCGCGGATCTCCAGGTTGAGGTCGAGCTGGTCCCGCAGGTCGGCCACCGTCGTGCCGTCCTCCTGCACGCGGGGATCGATCATCAGCTCGAAGGAGCGGGTCGCCACGGTCTCGCCGTCCACCGTTAGCCGCGCCCGGTAGGTGCCCGGCGCTGCCAGCGGACCGTCGTCCTCGGGACCGCCGTAGTTGGTGCCCTCGTCGAGGTACTCGTCGACGTTGTCCGGCACCACCGGCCCGGGATACTCCATGCTCCACACGAAGCGGTGCATGCCGGAGGAGCTCGGCACCTCCTGCTCGCCGCCGACGCGGACCATCTGCGGGTCGCGCATGCCCTGCTGCTGCTCGTAGCGGTATCCCTCGGCCGAGCTGGAGTAGCCGCGAATGACGTTGCCGTCCTGGTCCAGGATCTCGAGCTCCACCTCGCCCGCCGGCTCCTCGGCCAGGTAGAAGTCGATCATGACGCCGGGCTGCGGATACTCGGGATCGGCCGGCGAGCCGCCGCCGTAGGCTCCCGGCGAGTAGTAGCGCATGCGGTGCTGGTCGGCCACCTCGAAGAGATGCGCGTCGGCCCCGGCCACCTGCTCGCTGGCCTCACGCAGGGGCGTGAGGTTGTCCATGATCCAGAACCCGCGGCCCATGGTCGACAGCGCCATGTCGCCCCGGTGCATCTCGATGTCGGTGATGGGCGTGGTGGGCAGGTTCTGCTGGAACGGCTGCCAGTGAGCACCGTCGTCGAAGGAGACGTACATGCCGAACTCGGTGCCGGCGTACAGCAGGCCGGGGCGCTCCGGGTCCTCGCGGACCACGCGGGCGGGCACGTCGGCCGGGATCCCGTTGTCGCCGGTGGTGATGCGGGTCCAGGACTGGCCGTAGTCCGTGGTCTTGTAGACGTAGGGCTCCCAGTCGTCCAGCTGATACCGGTAGACGGCCACGTACGCCTTGCCCGCCTGGTGGGGGGAGATCTCGATGGAGTTCACCC
Organism: Candidatus Caribbeanibacter nitroreducens; assembly: GCA_947581645.1. GTDB lineage: Bacteria > Gemmatimonadota > Gemmatimonadetes > Palauibacterales > Palauibacteraceae > Caribbeanibacter > Caribbeanibacter nitroreducens. The sequence continues at coordinate 12,327 of CANPVF010000110.1, forward strand.
GCCCGTACTGCGGCAGGCCCTCGGGCGTGACGTCCGTCCACTCGCCGCCGCCGTCACGGGTGACGTGGATCAGACCGTCGAAGGAGCCGGTCCAGATCACGTCGGCGTCGTGGGGCGACTCCTGGATGACGTAGGTGGTGCTGAAGTACTCCTCGCCGGTGATGTCCCAGGTGATGGGCTCGCCCGGCCGGCGGTGTCCGACCTCGGCGTTGGTCGTCAGGTCGGGGCTGATGCGCTCCCAGGTCTCCCCGCCGTTCGTGGTCCGGTTCACGTACTGCGAGCCGTTGTAGACCACGTCCGGGTCGTTGGGCGAGATCTCGATGGGCACGGTCCGCTGGAAGCGGTGCTGGAGCTCGGCCGGGTTGTGGCCGTACATGTCCTCGGCGCCGACGTAGTACTGCTCCTCCTGGCCGTCCGTCCGGCTGTACCGGCCGAACCGCCCCTTGCAGTTCGCGTAGACGATGTCCGCGTTGTCGGGCCTCGGAACCGCCGGCCCGGTCTCGCATCCGCCCACCGCCTCCCAGTGGCCCGTGGCTCCCGCGGCCGCGTTGCGCGCCGGCGGCAGGCTCGGAACGGCGATGGTGCTGTTGTCCTGCTGCCCGGCGTACAGCCAGTACGGGAAGCGCTCGTCCACGTCCACCTGGTAGAGCTCGGAGGTGGGCTGATTCCGCTGTGTGGACCACGTCTCGCCTCCGTTCAGGGAGACGTTCGCGCCGCCGTCGTTGGACTGGATCAGGATGTCCGGGTTCTCCGGGTTGATCCACATGTCGTGATTGTCGCCGTGGGGCGTCGGGATCGCCTCGAAGCTCCGGCCCCCGTCGGCGGACTCGAAGAAGGCGCCCTCGGCGTTCACGAACACCCCGTCCGGGTCCGTCGGGTGTCCCGTGACGTTGGTGTAGTAGAAGGGGCGCTCCATCAGGTCGTACCGGTCGTTCACCAGCTCCCAGGTCTCGCCCCGGTCGTCCGAGACGTACAGTCCCTCGGCCGGGGGTTTCGCCTCCACCAGGGCGTAGACCCGATCCGGGTTCGCCGCGGAGACGCCCAGGTCGATCTTTCCGATGAGGCCCTCCGGCATGTTCTCGCCGGTGAGCACCTGCTCCCAGGTGTCGCCGCCGTCGGTGCTCTTCCAGATGCCGTCGCCGCACGGGTGCGCGCAGCCGCTGATGATCGTCCAGGGCTTTCGCTCACCGCGCCAGGCGCCGGCGTAGAGCACGTCGGGGTTCTCCGGGTGCATCTCGACGTCGATGACGCCGACGCTGTCGGAGACGAAGAGCACCTGCTCCCAGCTGTCCCCGCCGTCGGTGGTCTTGAAGAGGCCCCGCTGCTCGTTGGCGCCGAAGGGGTGGCCCAGGGCGGCGGCGTACGCCACGTCCGCGTCCTCGGGGTGGATCTCGATGCCCCCGATCTGACCCGACTCCTCCAGGCCCAGGAACGTCCAGCTCTCACCGGCGTCGGTGGAGCGATAGATGCCGCGTCCCGTGATCACGTTGCTGCGGATGCCGTCCGATCCGGTGCCGGCGTACACCACGTCCGAGTTGGACGGTGCCACCCGGACCGCACCCATGGAGCCCGTGCTCAGCCCGGTCCCGTCGGTGACGTTGGTCCAGGTGTTCCCGTAGTCGGTGGTCTTCCAGACGCCACCGCCCACGCTCCCCATGTAGAACGTGTGGGGGTGGTCGCGGTGGCCGGCCACGGTGGTCACGCGACCGCCGCGGGACGGCCCCACCATCCGGTACTCCAGGCCGCTGTACAGCGACGGATCGACGGTGGTGTTCTGACCGCCGCCCTGCTGGGCGGGGAGAGGCGCCGCGGTTCCGGCCATCAGGGCCAGGGCGACGCCGCAGGCGAGCGAGAAGAGGTGCGAAGGCCGAAGGCTCTTCGGTCCGACGGTCATGGCAACGCTTCCTGTTGGGGTCGGCGTCTGAGACTCGATGAGCGCCCGGCGGTCGCGGCGCTCGGGGTCGGGCTGGCAGGATCGGTCGCACAATGTACGGCCTCTCCCGTCACGGGCGAATGTGGCATCCGCGGTCCGCATGCCTTCAGATCATCTCCTTCAGGGCCGCGAGATCCACGTTGCCGCCGCTGATCACGGCGGCGACGCGGGCGTCGTCGGCCAGCGGCAGGCGGCCCGTCAGGAGGGCCGCCACGGCTGCAGCGCCAGCCGGCTCGGCCAGGAGCTTCGTCCAGGTGAGGAGCTCGCCCACGGCGGTCGCGATCTCGTCGTCCGAGACGAGAACCACGTCGTCCACGTGCCGGCGGGCCAGGGGGAACGTCAGGTCTCCGGCCATGGGCGAGCCCAGTCCGTCGGCGATCGTGTCCACCTCGTCCAGGTGGACGGGCTCGCCGGCATCCAGGCTCCGGCGCATGGAATCGGCTCCCTCGGGCTCGACACCGAGCACCCGCACGTCGGGTCGCTGCTCCCGGACGGCGACGGCGATGCCGCCCAGGAGACCGCCGCCGCCGACGGGCACGACCACGGCGTCCAGCTCCGGCAGGTCCTCGACGATCTCGAGCCCCACGGTTCCCTGTCCGGCGACGATCTCCGGCTGGTCGAAGGGGTGGACGAAGACGTACCCCTCCCGGTTGGAGAGCTCCATGGCCCGGTCGAAGGCGTCGAAGACGGTCCCGTGGAGCACCACCTCGGCGCCGTAACCGCGGCTGGCCTCCACCTTGGCGGTGGGGGCCGTCTCGGGCATCACGACCACGGCGTCGACGCCGGCCGAGCGTGCGCCCCAGGCCAGGGCCTGCGCGTGGTTGCCGGCGGAGACCGTGACCACCCCACGCCCGCGCTCCTCCTCGCCGAGGTCCAGGACCCTGTTCAGGACGCCCCGGGGCTTGAAGGAGCCCGTCTTCTGCAGGTTCTCGCACTTGAGGTGCAGGTCGACGCCGGCACGGCGGCCCAGGAGCGTGGCGCTGAACAGGGGGGTGCGGTGGACGCGATCGCCGATCCGACGACGCGCCGCACGCACGTCCTCCAGGTCGACCGGAGCGACCCCCTCCGCCTTCGTCCCCGTTCGCTCCGTCATGGCCTCCATCGACGCTGGTCCCCGCCTCTCTGTCGCCTGGCACGCATCGTTGGATAGCTGTCTGTATCCATTCAGGCAACCCCGTGCGGGTGGTGGGCGTGGTTTGAGGCGTGCCCCGGTAGGGGGCAGATTCGGTCGCTCGCCGGACACGACGGCGTCCACATCACGACGGGTCCCCCGACTCAGGAGCCAGCATGCGACCGACCACTCTTCCGGCCCTCCTCCTCTGCGCCGCCCTGGCGCCCCTCGCCGCCGCGCCGATGCCGGCACAGGAGACCGAGGACGCCGCCGCGCAGGAGCGCGATCGGGTCGCCCCGGCGCCGGAGCGGGGACCGGATGAGGGCAGCGGCCCGTACGAGCGGCTCATCATCCGGGGCGCCACCCTGATCGACGGGACCGGGGGCATGGCTCGAGGTCCCGTGGACATCGTGGTGGAGGGGAACCGGATCGAGGCCATCGAGTCGGTCGGTGCCCCGAAGACGGAGATCGACGAGGAGGATCGCCCCGGTGACGCCACCCGGGAGATCGACGCCTCGGGCATGTACGTGATGCCGGGCCTGATCGACAACCACGTCCACACGGGCGGGGTCCGGAAGGCTCCCGAGGCCGAATACGTCTACAAGCTGTGGCTGGGCCACGGCGTGACCACGGTGCGGGGCGTCCCCTTCGGTCCCATGGAGTGGTCGCTGTCGGAGAAGGAGAGGAGCGCCGCCAACGAGATCGTGGCGCCGCGGATGATCGTCTATCAGCGCATGGGCACCGGCGAGGAGTGGGAGGAGCCCATCCGCACGCCGGAGCAGGCGCGGAAGTGGGTCCGGTACGCGCACGAGCAGGGCGTGGACGGGCTGAAGCTGGGGGCCCACTGGCCGCCCGTCATGGAGGCCCTGCTGGACGAGGCCAACCGGCTGGGCATGGGGAGCACCGCCCATCTGGGACAGACCGGGGTGGCGAACATGAACGCCCTGGACGCCGCCCGGCTCGGGATGACCGGCTTCACCCACTTCTACGGCCTCTTCGAGGCCATGTACGAGGACCACGACGTGCAGCCCTGGCCGTCGGACGCGAACTACATGAACGAGCAGGATCGCTTCGCGCAGGTGGCCCGCCAGTGGCAGTACGTCGAGGGGCAGGGAAGCGAGAAGTGGAACGCCCTGCTGGAGGAGTTCCTCGAGCGAGACTACGTCATCAACCCGACGATGGTCATCTACGAGGCCGGACGGGACGTGAGCGCCTCACGGCAGGCGTACTGGCACGACGAGTACACCCTCCCGTCCCTGTACGAGTACTACCGCGCCAGCCGGACGGACCACGGGTCGTACTGGTACTACTGGACCACCCACGACGAGGTGGCGTGGCGGAACTTCTACGACGTGTGGATGGCGTTCCTGGACGACTACAAGGACATGGGCGGCCGGGTGACCGTGGGCTCCGACGCCGGCTTCATCTACAAGACCTACGGCTTCTCCACCATCGAGGAGATGGAGCTTCTGCAGGAGGCGGGGTTCACGCCGCTGGAGGCGATCCGGGCCGCCACGATGCACGGAGCGCAGGAGATCTGGGAGCCGAAGGGAGAGCCGATTCCCTACGGCGTGGTCCGGGAGGGCATGCTGGCCGACCTGGTGATCGTCCCCGAGAACCCGCTGGAGAACCTGAAGGTGCTGTACGGCACCGGCGCCGTGAAGCTGAACGACGAGACCGGCGAGGTGGAGCGCGTCGGAGGCGTGCGGTGGACGATCAAGGACGGCATCGTCTACGACGCCCGGGAGCTGCTGGCCGACGTCCGGGCCATGGTGGACGAGCAGGAGGCTGCCGTGAACGGAGGAGCTACGGGAGGTGTTCGCTGACGTCGATCAGGATCAGGTCGGCGTCCTCCGGAAGCAGCTCCCGGGGCAGAGCGTAGTCGCGGCGACGGCCCACGGGGGAGAGGACGGCCCGGAACCAGTTCCCGCCCAGGAATCGGTCCCGGGCGACCCGGACCGTGTCCACGGTGTTGCCGACCACCAGGTGACGTGACACCTGCCGTCCGTCGGAGTAGAGCCGGACGGTGACGTCCAGGAAGTTCCGGTTGTCGATGACGACGGTGAGGGAGTCGGTGGCCCCGCGACCGGAAGCGGGCGTGGAGGACGGGGCGCCCGCGGAGCAGGAGGCCAGGACGAGAGCGATTGCCGAGACGGCGAGGACTGTCCTCACGAAACCCCCGTTGGTCTGAGTTCGCGGGGCGCGAGGCCCGGGGCTCGGCTTCAGCCCGGGAGGAGCGGTTCCACCGCCCGGCGCAGCCGCTCCGCGGACTGTGGGCCCACGAGGCGCTCCCGAATCCGACCGTCGGCGTCGACGATGAGCGTGGTGGGCATCCCCAGCATCCGGAAGTGGCGGCGCGCCCACTCGCGGGAGGCCCGGAGCAGAAGGTAGTCGACGCCACGCTGCTCTGCGAAGCTGCGGATCTCCTCCGAGCTCCCCGAGCTGATGGCGATTCCGACCGTCTGGAGCCCGGCCGGCCCCAGTTCACGGTGCAGTCTGGCCAGCTCCGGCATCTCGCGACGGCACGGCCCCGCCGGGTGCTCGCTCAACAACCGGAGTGTCCCCAGGGTTTCGGGACTCCCGGATCCTGGAGATCAGCCCCCGCCCGTCCCCACCGCGCGCCGGAGGTCCATCAGCATCTTCTGAGCGGTCTCGTTGTCCGGCGTGTACTCGAGGCCCAGCTGTACCGTGTCCAGCGCGGCCCGATACTGCCGCAGCCGGATCAGCGCCCGGGTGTGATTGAAGTAGGCGTTGGCCAGGCCCGGGTCCACCTCCAGCGTCCGGCGGTACGCGTCGGCCGCCTGCCCGTAGCGTCCCGCGCGCAGGTGCAGGTTCCCCAGGTTGAAGTAGGCCAGCGGCTCCTGCGGGTTGATCTCCATGGCCGACCGGTACGCCTCGGCGGCCTGCTGCGGCCGGCTCCGGGCGGCGTGCACGATGCCCATGTTCACCCAGGCCAGGGCGCGCTGGGGGTCCAGCTCCAGGGTTCGCCGGTACTCCTCCACGGCCTGCTTCCCGGCCCCGGCGTAGGCGTAGGCGCGCCCCAGCGCGAAGTGGAGGTCCGGGTCGTCCGGCTGCACCTCCAGCGCCTTCCGGTACGTCGAGATGGCCGCCCGCGCCTCGCCTGCGTCCCGGTGCTCGTCCCCGAGGAAGCCCAGAGCCACGGCCCACCGCTCCCGCACCTTGCGTCCCGTGGCATCGGCCGATCCGAGCCGCGCCGTGAGGAACCGCCCCACCTCGGGCGTTCGACCCACCGAGTAGTGGAGGGCCGCCAGGGCCACGGCCCGAATCTCCAGGTCGGAGCTCCCGGCCAGCCGCTCCAGCCGGGAACGAACCCCGGCGGGCAGGCTGTCCATGTCCGGGCGGAGGTGATCCTCCAGGAGCTGGCTGAGTCCCTCGAACTGGGCCACCGGGTTGTTCCGTTCCGGCCGGAGGAGGAGCTCGCCGGCCCGTCCCAGGTCCTCCACCGAGTCCGCCTCCAGGATGCCCTGGACGAGCGGGTCCTGGGGCTTGATGGGTCCCCACCACTCCTCCGCCGCCTCCTGGAGCGACGCCGTGGATCGGTCGTCGTGGCACTCGGCGCACGCGCTCCCCAGCCCCAGGGAGTCGTCGAAGGCCGGCCGCGGGACGGGGATCGAGTGGTCGGAGCGGGCGTAGCGGATCTGGCTGCCGAGCTCCTGCTGCTGGAGGTAGGGCATGTGGCAGCGCACGCACTGGCTGCCCTCGGAGGAGGGAGGGTGGTGCGTGTGCCGCTCCAGCGCCGGCCCCGACTTCGACGGGTGGCAGCTGGTGCACTGGCCGTTGCCGAACCGGCCCTCCACGGGCCGCCCGACGTGATCCCGGTACTCCCCGGAGTGGGGCGCGTGGCAGTCGGTGCACGTCATGGACCCGGAGACGAAGCACAGGCTCGACAGGTGGGTGCCCTGATAGGCGAAGGTCCGGACGCGACCGTCGGGGTAGTAGGGGCGGCCGCCGAGGATGGGGAGCTTCAGGGCGTAGTGGCTCTCGAAGGGCTCGCCGGGCTGATAGCCGTCCCGGAGGGGCGTCTTCAGGGAGTGGCACCGGAGGCAGACGCCCACCGACGCGGACTTGTCGAGCGTGTCCAGGGCCGGGAGTCCGATGTCGGCCTGTCCCGGGATCCGGTCCGACCGGGCCAGCTCCACGTGCCGGCGGCCCGGACCGTGGCAGGACTCGCAGTTGATGCGGAGCGACTGATACCGGGTGTCGAAGTGCGGCTGGCCTCTCCGCACCTCGACCCGGATCTGGCTGCCGTGGCACTCCTGGCAGTTGTCGTAGCGGGGCACGTTGCCCAGCACCCGCTCCGGCGGCCAGTCCGAGCAGTCGGCCAGGTCCAGGTCGGCGGTGGGCACCCATCCCCGGTCCCGCCGGCCGATGGTGTTGCAGAACCAGGTCTGCTCGGTCCTGCTCCAGTCGAAGGGGAGAAAGCGGAAGGTCCCGTCCTCGGCGCGTGTGAAGTAGCCCTGGTTCCCGCCCCCCACCATGTGACCCTTCCCGACGACGCCGTCCACGGTGAGCGTCCGGGTCCCGTGCCCCTCCCAGCGGACGCGGAAGACGTACGCCCCGGTGTCGTCGACGGCAGGGACCACGGTGGCGTCGCGGAACCGGATGGTGTCGCTGCCGAAGGGGGCGATGACCGTGTCCGGCGCCGGGAGACCTCCGGCCTCGCCGTGCGTGGAGGAGGCCCACTGGCGGTAGTTGCCCCCGTGGCACTCGCCGCAGGTCTCGGCGCCGACGAAGTCCGAGGGATCCACCGGCGGCGAGTCCTCCCCGTACACCGTGTAGCGGGCCACGGGCGGGCCCGTGTCCACGACAGCCGGCGCGTCCTCCGTGGAGGCGCCGGACGACGTGCCCCGGCGCTCCGCGTCGACCTGGGAGCCACAGGCCGGGAGGACGGCTCCCAGGAGGAGGAGCGCCAGCACGCGCGCGCCGATTGCCGCCCGTCTCACCGTTCCCCCCGGGCCCACTCCGGCCCCCGACAGTCGCACAGCTCCCGGATGTGCTCGACCAGGCTCCACGTCTGCTCCCGGTCCAGGCTGCCCCCGAAGGGCGGCATCCGGTGGCTCCTGTCCAGCACGCGGCCGCCGGCCCACACGCCGTCGAACAGGACGTCGTCGGGCCGCCGGGCCATGGAGTCCGCCGAGGCGTGGACCGCCGGCGTCGCGGTCAGATAGCGGGCGTTGTAGCCGTCGGCCGATCCCCCGGTGCCGTGGCACGAGGCGCAGCGCTCACGGTAGAGCGCGGCTCCCTCGCTGCCCCCGGCGCCCGAAGCGACCGACGTCCGCTCTCTCGCGGTGGGCGCGCGCGGGGGGTGGTCCACCAGAGAGAGGTAGCCCGAGCGCTCCGTCCCGCTCCGTGCGCTGTCGCCGGGCGCCGTCGAGTCGTGCTCGGAGAGGTAGCCCACCAGCAGCCGGCGACGCTCGGGGGGCAGGGGCACCCGGGGCATGACCGTGCCCGGCGCCGCCGAGTCCGGGTGGGCGACGACCAGCTGCAGGTAGCTGTCCGGCCGTCGCGCCGCGACGTCGTCCAGCGCGGGCCCGATTCGTCCGCCGTCGCCGTCGAGCCGGTGACACCCCAGACACGAATGGCGGTCCCGGAGGAGCGCCTCGGCCTTCTGTCGCTCGAAGGCCGTGAGCTCGGGAGCGGCGGCCGCCGACGGTGACTCCCGTCGGGGCGCGCCCCCTTCGACCGGGCTCCGTTGCTGAAGGTACCGGGCCAGGGTGTCGGCCTCGGCGTCGGCCAACCGGAAGTCGGGCATCCGACTCCCGGTGCCGGGATGGAACCCGAAGGGACGGAGCGCGGTGGGGTCGGCGAGCCAGGACGCCAGCCAGCCGGCGCGGGCCCGGCGTCCCTGGCCAGCCAGGGGCGGCCCGGCGGTCCAGCGCTCCACCCCGGTCCCGGTGTGGCAGCCGGCGCAGTTCAGCCCGCGGAAGATGCGGCGGCCCAGCTCGGCGTCGGCCTCGGGATGGGCTTCCCGGGCCCGCCGAAACTCGCTCCCGGCGCTGCCGGACCGGCCCGAGGTCTTGAGGATGAAGAGGGAAAGGGCCAGGCTCTCGGCCTCGGAGAGGTGGAAGTCCGGCATTCGGGTGCGGCCGATGTCCGCCCGGACACGCCCGGGGCTCTGCAGGTAGGAGAGAAGAAAGCCGGGTTCGTAGCTGCGGCCGGCGTCCCCGAAGGCCGGGGCCCGCTCCCGGGCCGTCGCCGGTGCAGGGAGGTCGGCGTGGCAGGCGCCGCAGCCGAGCTCGCCCGCCAGACGGCCACCGGGCGAGGTGGGGGTGTCCGACGCGGCCGCCGGCGCCGTGCCGGTCGACTCGCGCCGGGATCGATCCGCGTCGTTCTCGGCTTCGCCGCAGCCCGTCGCCAGGAGGAGGACGGCCAGCGCTGCCGCCGTGGTGAGGGGGCGATTCGTGAACACGCCGCAAGGTCCGCGGGGGCGCCGGCCTCGTCAACCGATGCGGCGCGGACGCCGGGTCCATCCTAGGTTGTGTTCGCGTCACGCCGGGAACCCCATGGGAGGGCGCACCGATCGGCCCGGAGGCCGACGACGGGTTCTCGCCGGAGTAGAGACGAAAGGAGAGGAAGGTCTACATGAACCGTCGAGCGGAGCGATCGAAGCGATCGATCAGTGCGCGCGCGAGTGGGCGGCTCGCCCTGGCGGCGGCGATTCTCGCCGCGGCTTCGGTGACCGCCTGCCAGACCTTCCAGCCCGCGGAGCCGTCGGGGCTGCAGCCCGGGCAGACCGTCCGGGTCGAGCTGGCGGACTCCGTCACCCGGGCCCGGGCCGGGTGGACCGGCCCGAGCCGTGATCGGCTGACGGGGCAGGTGGTCCGCACGGCCCGGGACGGACTGGACCTCTCCGTGCGCAGCCGCGTCGGAGGCGCCAGCCTCTCCCCGTACCGCGATACCCTCAGCGTTCCGGCGTCCGTCATCCGCTCCGTGCAGCGGCAGCGCCTCTCGGCCGTTCGGAGCGCCGCCGTGGCGGGCGGAGTCGTGGGTGCCGCCGCGCTCCTCTTCTCGCTGGACATCACCGGCGGAGGAAGCGCTCCGCCGTCGAACGGGGGCGGGGCGACGGAGTCCATCGGGATTTCTGTGCCCCTCTTCCCCTGAGTCCCGGACCGGTCGCCGCCCGGGTCGGACGCCGGCGTTCGTCGTGTCCCGAGGGGTATCTATCGTTGACAACATAGGATTCATCGCACGAGTAAGGCGAGCGATGTACGTCTGAAGATATGGAGTTCATGCCTTGATCACCGGTATCGTGGAACCGGTGGTTCGCCGGGGGCGTTCTACAGGTACTCTTGTGAACGAGAAACAGGCCTCTTGATGGTCGGGCCTGTCGACACCTGCTGACGCCAGCTGGCGACCAAGGAGGACCAGGATGTCCCCACCACGCTCCCCGACTTCCTCTCTCCGTCCCCGCAACAGCGACCGCAGACCGTGGATGGGCCTCCTGCTCGGAGGTCTCCTCGGACTCGTCGCGGCCATGCCCCTGACGGCGCAGCAGACGGGGCAGGTGGCCGGCACCGTGGTCGACGCCGCCACGATGCGCCCTCTCGAGGGAGCCCAGATCGTGCTCCAGGGCACCCAGATGGGCGCCCTCTCCAACGCCGATGGCCGCTACAGCATCCGCGGCGTTCCGTCCGGGGACTACACGGTGGTCGCGCGCCTCATCGGATTCGGCCAGGGCACGGCCCCCGTGACAGTCCAGGTGGGCCAGACGGCCACCGCCGATTTCGAGCTGTCCGAGGAGGCCCTGGCCATGGAGGAAATCGTCGTCACCGGGGAGGCCGGCGCGGCCCGCCGAAAGGAGGTGGGCAACGCGATCTCGCAGGTCGACGTGAGCCAGATCGACCAGTCGCCGGTGAACGTCGAGAGCCTCATGCAGTCCCAGGCGCCGGGGCTCGTGATCTCGGAGACGGCAGGCAGCGCGGGGTCCGGATCGACGATCCGGCTGCGGGGCAACACCAGCGTCACGCAGGGCAACCAGCCCCTGATCTACGTCGACGGCGTCCGCATCCGGAGCGAGGCCTACCCGAAGAACGTCCCGCCGGTGGGCTACTCCGGGCGCAGCGCCAACGTCACGGCGAGCCCCCTCAACGACATCAACCCGGCCGACATCGACCGGATCGAGATCATCAAGGGGGCCGCGGCCACGACGCTGTACGGCACGGAGGCGTCGGCCGGCGTGATCCAGATCTTCACGCAGAGAGGCACGTCAGCGGCACCGAGCTACACCCTGCAGTTGGACCAGTCCATGGACCACGTGCTGGCCTTCGGCCCGGATCCCTCGGACTTCCCGGCGGAGTTCCGGGACGAGGTGGAGGCGAAGTCCCACTTCGGCATGGACCCCTGGCTCCGGAACTCGCTGGGGACGAAGGGGACGCTCTCGGTGCGGGGCGGTCTGCAGGACCTGAGCTACTTCTTCTCCGGGACGGCCGAGGTCGACCAGTCCCCGATGCCGAACGACGAGACGGACGCCGGCGGGGTCCGGGGCAACTTCGGGTGGGACGCGGCCTCCAATCTACACGTCCAGTGGAACACGTCCTACAACAAGCGCAGCATCCAGCAGACGCCCTCCGGCAACAACGCCCACGGCCTCACGCTGCAGGTCTACCGCGGTGATCGGAACTACGTCGGCTCCCAGGAGAAGGCGGTCATCGACTCGATCCTGGACTACGACATCGACAACACCATCGACCACCTGGTGACCGGGCTGACGACGCAGTACCAGCCCACCACCGACATCAGCCACCGCTTCACGGTGGGCTACGACCGCGCGTCCACGGAGGGACGACAGGTGCGGCCCTTCGGCTTCATCCTGGCGCCACAGGGCATCATGTCGAACACGGTGTTCACGAACGAGACCCTGACGCTGGATTATGCCGGCAGCTTCGCGTTCGACCTCTCGGACGCCTTCCGCACGACGCTCTCCACCGGCGGCCAGTACATCATCGACAACCAGCGGACCGTCACCGGCTACTCGCAGGACTTCGGGGGGCCGGGGCTCCCGACACTCGAGAGCGGCGGGCTGACCCTCTCCTACGAGGACCGGATCCGCGAGGACAACGCCGGCTTCTTCTTCCAGAACCGGCTGGGGTTCCGGGACCGAGTCTTCCTCACCGGCGGTGTCCGCTTCGACGGCAACAGCTCCTTCGGCGAGGGGATCACCTGGGACGCGCTGGAGGTCTATCCCAAGGCGAGCCTCTCGTACGTGATCTCGGACGAGGACTTCTGGCCGGACGAGCTGGGCTCCGTGAAGCTGCGCGGCGCCTGGGGCATGGCCGGTCGGGCGCCGGGAGCCTTCGACAAGGTCCGGACGTGGGATCCGCTGGGCGGACGGCTCGGGCAGCAGCCGGGCTTCATCCCCCAGAATCTCGGCAACCCGAACCTGCGGCCCGAGAAGACCCAGGAGATCGAGCTGGGCGCGGACATGGGTCTGCTCAACGACCGGCTCTCCGCCGAGTTCACCTGGTACCGGGCCCGCACCTACGACGCCCTCCTGCCGGTCAGCTCCGTCCCGTCGCTGGGCGGCTGGCAGAATCAGATCCAGAACGTGGGCGAGCTGCTGAACAGGGGCGTCGAGCTGAGCCTGAACGGACAGGTCGTCCGGAACCGCGACTGGCAGTGGGACCTGGGCGGCTCACTGAGCACCAACTTCGCCGAGGTCACCGATCTCGGCGAGGCCACGTCCTTCGCCGTCAACGACGCCAACGAGTACATCATCGAGGGTCACCCGGTGCCGGTGGTCCTGGGCTGGCGGGTGACGAACCCGGACGAGGTCGGCGAGCCGATCTTCGCCCGCGACACGCTGGGCGCCAACCAGCCCCAGTGGGTCATCCAGCCGCGGACGCGCCTCCGGGTGCCGGGCGGGATCGTGCTGCAGGCGCTGGGCGAGTTCCAGCTGGACTACTACATCCACGACGGATCCACCGAGAACGGGATCGTCCGCTCCGTGCGGTGGCCCACGTGCATCGACGTGAACGCTGCCATCGACGCGGGGAACGGGGATCAGCTCACGGCCCTGGAGCGAGCCCGGTGCATCGAGTCCAGCACCCGCGCCGGCTTCTTCATCCACGACGCGTCCTTCTTCAAGCTCCGCAACCTGAGCGCGCGGCTGCCCCTGGACGGGCTCCTGCGCAACGTCTACTCCGGCATCGGGTCGGCCTCACTGACCCTCTCGGCCCGGAACGCCCTGCGGTGGATCAAGGACATGCCGGTGTTCGACCCGGAGATGGCGGGCAACTACGGCAGCGCGAGCGAAGGGTCGGTCAACGTCGACGACGAGGGTGACAACAACCTGGGCCGGTCTCTTTCCGAGCACATCCCGCCGCCGGCGACCTTCACGGCCACCTTCCGGGTGAGCTTCCAGTGAGCGGCGCGAGCGGACGGCGAGGCACGGGTCGTACAGGCACCACGACACACGAGGGAGCGACGATGAAGAACGAAGATCGCAGGTCGGAGCGGGCCGGAGGGGGGCGGGCTGCCCGCGGGCTCCTGGCGCTCCTGGCCATGGCGGTGGCGACCGCGGGGTGCGAGGTGACGAACCCGGGTCCCGTGCAGGACCAGTTCCTGAACGACGCGGCGGCGCGGGCCGGCGTGGTCACCGGGATCAAGCGGTCCTTCTCCAACGCGCTGGCGGCCGGATGCGGCTCGATCCTCGGCTCCACCGTGGCATCGGTGACGCGTGAGCTCTTCCCGTCGGGGAATCCGGGCACGTGTGGCATCGACACGCGAGAGGGGGTCGGGGACCTGAGCGTCGAGGTCGAGGAGCAGGACTTCGAGTGGGACGACGCCCAGAACGCCCGGTGGGTGGCCGAGGACGCCATCACCCGCTTCGACACGACCATCGAGGCGAGCGCCTTCGAGAGCTCCCCCTTCGTGGCGGAGGCCATGGTGTGGGCCGGGTTCGCGAACCGGCTCCTGGGCGAGAACTTCTGCGAGGCCGTCGTCGACGGCAGCGGCCTGCAGCCGCGCTCGGTGTTCTTCGAGCGGGCGGAAGGTCATTTCACCAGCGCGATTGGCGTAGCCAGCGCCGCCGGGCGCACGGACCTGGTGAACGCGGCGCGAGCCGGGCGCGCCAGCGTCCGGGCCTGGCAGGGCGACTGGAGCGGCGCCGTGGACGACGCGCAGTCGGTGCCCGTCGACTTCGAGTTCGAGGCGGAGTTCGCCGGGGTCTCCCAGGACCAGTACAACCAGTTCTACTGGATGCGGGCGGCGGAGCCCTACCGGACGGGAAGCGTGTGGAACACCCCCTACGAGCAGTACTACACGGACTACACCGATCCGCGCACCCCGTGGTCCGAGGATCCGGACTTCGAGTTCGGCGACCTGGCGCGCTTCGACATGCAGGTGCCCTTCCTGCGCCAGGAGAAGTACACCTCCAACGCCGCGGGCATCGACCTGGCGGACGGACGCGAGATGATCCTCATCCGCGCCGAGGCGCAGCTCCGGGCCGGCGACTGGCAGGACGCCATCGACCTGGTGAACGACGAGCTCCGGGCCACCGTCGGCGTCGACGACTGGAGCGTGTCGAGCGAGGAGGAGGCGTGGACCGCCTTCCGCTTCGAGCGGGGCATCGAGCTGTGGCTCGAGGCGCGCAGGCTGTGGGATTTCTACCGGTGGTCCGAGGAGGGCGTGCCGGGTCAGATGCAGTCCCTGGAGGATCCCTCGAACCCCGACACCTACCTGCAGTCGGAGCCGGACTACTGCATTTCGGTCCCGAACTCCGAGCGGGAGACGAACGACAACGTGCCGACGCTCTCGGGCTGAGCTCGGAACGCTACCGGCGCCCGCGGGCCGTACGAGCCGCCGCGGGCTCCGGGTCGACACGCCGCTGGTTCGGGTGAGGAACGGCGGGCCGCCGCGGAGAGCGGGGCCCGCCGTCGCTCGTGTATGCGATTCCGGACACGTCGCCCTCGTCCTCCCGGTGTGTTAGACTCGTTCCCTGCCGACGTGCACGCTCCCGACCGCGGCGGACGGTCGCGACGGCGGTGACGGAGCGAGAGCCGACGGAGCCGTCCGAGCTCCGCCACACCAGCGAGAGGACATCCCATGACGAACCGCCGCACCCTTCCGCCCGTCCCCGTGCGGGTACTCCTCGCCGCGCTGACCGCCGCGGCCCTCCTCCTGACGCCGGGGCTCACGCCGCGGGCGCAGGCCCAGGTGCCGACACCCGAGTCGGTGATCGGCTGGGAGCCCGGCGCCGATTACCGCCTGGCCGACTACGACCAGCTCCGGGAGTACTTCCGGCAGGTGGCGGACGCCTCGGACCGGGTGGAGCTGGAGCGGATCGGCACCTCGGCCGAGGGTCGCGCCATGTGGATGGCCAAGATCTCCACGCCCGAGAACCTGGCGAACCAGGAGCGATACCGGGAGATCGCACGCCGGCTGGCCATGGCGGAGGACCTGACGGACGAGGAGGCACGTCAGCTCGCCTCGGAGGGGAAGGCCGTGGTGTGGATCGACGCCGGGCTGCACGCCACCGAGGTGGCCACGGCTCAGCACAGCCCGAAGCTGCTCTACCGGCTGGCCACGGGTGAGGACATCGAGACGCGACGAATCCTGGAGGACGCCATCGTCCTGCTCATGCCGTTCATGAACCCGGACGGCCTGGACATCGTGGTGGACTGGTACGAGCAGAACCTGGGAACGGAGTTCGAGACGGCTCCGCTGCCCGTGCTCTACCACAAGTACGTGGGCCACGACAACAACCGGGACTGGTTCATGAACCTGATGCCGGAGACCCGGGCCGTCACGGCCCAGCTCTGGCACCGGTGGTACCCGCAGATCGTGTACAACCACCACCAGACGGGCCCGTTCCCCTCGCGCATCTTCGTGCCCCCCTTCAAGGACCCGATGAACCCGAACATCCCGGCGCTGGTCACCCGGGGGATCAACCTGGTGGGGTCGGCCATGGCGTACCGATTCGCCCAGGAGGACAAGCCGGGGGTGGTCTCGCGGGAGAGCTACACGCAGTGGTGGAACGGCGGGATGCGGACGGCGCCCTACTTCCACAACCAGATCGGCATCCTCACGGAGACCAACCTCTACCGCTACGCCACGCCCCACTACTACGAGCCCGACCGGATGCCGAGCACCTTCGGTACCGGCCGTTCCACGGAGCGCCCCTCCGTCTTCTACGCCAATCCCTGGGAGGGCGGCTGGTGGCGGATCGGAGACGCCGTGGACTACATGCTCACGGCGTCCATGGCCGTGGCCGACATCGGGGCGCGGCTCAAGGACAAGTGGCTGTACGACACCTACCGCATGGCCAGCAGTGCCGTGGAGGCGGGCGAGGAAGGCGAACCCTACGCCTACGTGCTCCCGGCGGAGCAGTGGGACGCCGGTGCCGCCGCCGAGCTCGTGACGGTGCTCCGGCAGGGAGGCGTGGAGGTCCACCGGGCCGGGTCGGCCTTTCGGGCCGGCGGGACGGAGTACGGCGCCGGCAGCTGGATCGCCTACGCCGGTCAGCCCTACCGCGCCCATCTCATGGACATGATGGAGCCGCAGCTCTATCCCGACCGCCGCCAGTTCCCGGGCGGCCCGCCGATCACGCCGTACGATCTGGC
>CANPVF010000111.1 GCA_947581645.1 Candidatus Caribbeanibacter nitroreducens
CCTTCGCCGCGGCGGGGCCGGCGGCGGCCGCCGCGGCCGCGACGGCCAGGAGGGCCGCGGCCGACCCGGACGCGGTGCCCCCGTCGCCCGACGTCTCCCGGAGCCGCCAGGTGGTGACCGCCGCCGCCAGGAGCACCACCCCGGCTCCGGCGAAGAGCCACGGCAGGAGCCCGGTGCCGCCGCCCCCCTCGCCAGCGGTGAACTCCACCCGCGAGCCCGGCCCGAGGTCGGCCGCCGTGTAGCGCTGATAGACGCTGTCCCGGAACCGCACCGGACCGGCGGAGGCGAGGGCGCCCGACGTCACCACGGCGCCCTCCCCCTGCACCAGGAGCTCCAGCCGCTGCACCGGGTGTCGGGTGGACAGACGCACCGTCTCGTCGCGTGGGAGCGTGTATCGCGCGGAGACGCGCTGCGGGCCCGGCGGTAGAGACGCGGCGGCCGAGATCCGTCCCGAGACCACCCGCACCTCGCCGGACGTCACGCCGGATCGGGCCACGGCCGCCCCGGTGGCCCGATCGGGCAGCGCCACGGACCACACGTCGCCGTCCCCGGCCGGCGACACCAGGGTCCGGTCGCCGTCGTTCCGGACCTCGATCAGATCCGTGACGCTCCACCGTCCCTCGCCGCCCGGACGGAGGATCAGGTGGCGGGTGCTGACGGGGAGCGAGTCGGGGGGCGGCGGACCGGCGGTTTCGAAGACCCGGATCCGGTACGGCGCCGGCGGAGGGTCCCCTCCGCCGAAGGCCTGCCCGAAGTACAGCACGCCCCGATAGCGCGTGGCCGCCAGGTAGAGATCGGAGGCGGTGTCGGCCGTGGCCACGCCCACCAGCCGGAAGCGGCCCTCGTCGCCGGTGGTGTCCCGGTCCACCACCCCGCCGCTCTCGCCGGAGATGCGATGGAGGGCGACCTCGATGCCGGGAACGGCGGTGGAGTCGGGCCCCAGGACCACGCGCCCCTCGAGGCTCGGTGGCTCCTGGTCGGGGCGTGGGGGGCGCTCGGGGGCGGAGGGTACCTCCGCGCCGACGCCGCCGGCCGGGACCGGCCCGCCCGCACCGATCAGCAGGCAGAGGGCCGCGATGACTCCCGTCGCCGGTCGGGATCCCGCTCCGCCGCCGGTGTCCCGTCCGGCCCGGGTCCCCCTCTCCTCCGTCAGCGAGGGCCTGGCCCGTGGAACTCTACGGCTCGAAGCGGCCGAAGTCCTCGGGGTTCATCCGCTTCAGGTAGTCCTTGAGCGGCTCCGAGGGCTCGTCCTCTTCTTCCTCCTCGGCCTCGGCCCCCGGCACCGACGGCTCGCCGCCCGGGGATCCGCCCAGGTCGGGGCCCGCGTCCGCGCTCTCCTGCCAGGGCTCCGGCTCGTCCAGGTCGGCCTCCTCCACCTCCAGGCTGGTGAGCTCCAGCAGGGACTCGTCGGCGAAGACCGGCGCCTCGGCCCGGAGCGCCAGGGCGATGCTGTCGGAGGGACGGGCGTCCACGGAGATCATCTCGCCCTCCTTCTCCAGCACCAGCGAGGCGTAGTAGGTGTTGTCCTCGACCTTGGTGATGAGGACCCGGACCAGCTCGCTGCCCAGGCCCGACACCACCGTGGTGAAGAGGTCGTGGGTCAGGGGGCGGGAGAACTTGATCCCCGCCAGCTCCATGGCGATGGCGCTGGCCTCCGAGGGCCCGATCCAGATGGGGAGCATCCGCTCCCCGTCGGACTCCTGCAGGATGACCACGGGGGTGTTGGACGACTTGTCCAGACCGAGGCTGCTGACCTCGACTTCCTTCATCGAGCCTTCGACCATGGTTGTCGCCTTGCTGGTCTGGCGGTGCTGGAAGCGTGATTCGGAGGCCGTCAGGTCCCCATCTCCCAGGAGGCGAGATACTCCTCCTGACGCTCGGTGAGCGTGTCGATCTCCACGCCCATGGAGTCCAGCTTCAGCCGGGCGATCTCCTGATCGATGGACTCGGGGATGCGGTGGACGCTGCGGCCGAGGCCGTCTCCCTCGTCCAACAGGTACTCCGCGGCCAGCGCCTGGTTCGCGAAGGACATGTCCATGACGCTGGCGGGGTGTCCCTCGGCGGCCGCCAGGTTCACCAGCCGCCCCTCGCCCAGGACGGCGATCCGCTTCCCGTCGACCACGTACTCCTGGACGTTCTCGCGTGCGCGGCGGGGCCCCTCGTCGGCGATCTCCCGCAGCCGCTCGAGGTCCAGCTCCACGTCGAAGTGTCCGGCGTTGGCCACGATGGCCCCGTCCTTCATCGCCCGGAAGTGCTCCTCGCGAATCACGCCGATGTCGCCGGTGGAGGTGACGAACAGGTCGCCCTCCGGCGCGGCGTCGGCCATGGGCAGCACCCGGTAGCCGTCCATGGTGGCCTCCAGGGCCCGGAGCGGGTCCACCTCGGTGACGATCACCTTGGCGCCGGCGCCCTCGGCCCGCTGGGCGATCCCCCGGCCGCACCAGCCGTATCCGGCCACGACCACCGTGGATCCGGCCAGGAGCATGTTCGTGGCCCGGAGCACGCCGTCCAGCGTGGACTGCCCGGTGCCGTAGCGGTTGTCGAAGAGATGCTTGGTGTGGCTGTCGTTCACCGCGATCACCGGGAAGCGGAGGACGCCGTCGGCGTCCATGGCCCGGAGCCGCACGAGCCCCGTGGTGGTCTCCTCCGTGGAGCCCACGACGCCGTCGACGATCTCGCGCCGCTCGTCGTCCGAGAGCCCGGTGGCCCACTCGCGCACGCCGGGCGAGAGGTCGTCGAAGCGCTCCATGGCCAGCATGTGGAGCGAGCCCACCAGGTCGGCCCCGTCGTCCATGGTGACCTGCGGCCGGTGGGCCAGGGCCGCCCGAATGTGCTCGTAGTACCGCTCGTTGTCCTCGCCGCGGACGGCGTGGACGTGGACGCCGGCCTCCTCCACCAGGTACGCCGCCACGTCGTCCTGGGTGGAGAGCGGGTTGGAGGCGCAGAGGACCACGTCGGCGCCTCCGGCCCGGAGCGTGCGCATCAGGTTCGCCGTCTCCGTCGTCACGTGGAGGCACGCCGAGACGCGCACGCCCTCCAGCGGCTTCTCCTCGGCGAACCGCTCCCGGACCTGGGCCAGGACGGGCATGAAGCGGTCCGCCCACTGGACCCGGTCCCGTCCCTCGTCCGCCAGGGAGAGATCCGCCACGTCGTGATCCGGCACGCTCTCCGCCACCTTCTTCGTCATCGTTCCTCTTCTTTCTCGATGTATGTCGTCGGTTCGACTGTCTCGCGCGTCACCGCGTCCGGCTCACACCGCCGCCTTCAGGGCGTCGACCCGGTCCGTCCGCTCCCAGCTGAAGCCGCCGTCCTCGTCGGGCTCCCGGCCGAAGTGGCCGAAGGCCGCGGTCCGGCGGTAGATGGGCCGGAGCAGGTCCAGGTCCTCGATGAGGGCCTCGGGCCGCAGGTCGAAGACCCGCTCGACCACCTCCACCAGCTCCTCGTCCGGCACGGCGCCGGTCCCGCCCGTGTCCACCATCACGGAGACCGGATCCGGGACGCCGATGGCGTACGCCAGCTGGATTTCGGCGTGGTCGGCGAGTCCCGCGGCCACCAGGTTCTTCGCCACCCAGCGGGCGGCGTAGCTGGCCGATCGATCCACCTTCGAGGGATCCTTGCCGCTGAAGGCCCCGCCGCCGTGGCTGCCGACGCCGCCGTAGGTGTCGACGATCACCTTGCGCCCGGTGACGCCGGCGTCCCCCTGCGGGCCGCCGATCTCGAAGCGGCCCGTGGGATTGATGTGATAGGTGACCTCGCCCGGGTCGTACAGCTCCTCGGGGAGGACCGGGGTCACCACGTCGTCGATCAGGGTCTGCCGCACCTCCTCCTGGTCCATTCCGGGAGCGTGCTGCGCCGAGACGACCACGGTGGTCACCCGCTGCGGCCGTCCCCCGCGGTACTCCACGGTGACCTGGGACTTCCCGTCCGGCCGGAGCCACTCCACGTCCCCCTGTCGGCGGGCGTCCGACAGCCGCTTCGTCAGCCGGTGCGCCAGCGAGATGGGCACCGGCATCAGCGACTCGGTCTCCCGGGTGGCGTAGCCGAACATCATGCCCTGGTCGCCGGCTCCACCGCTGTCCACGCCCATGGCGATGTCCGGAGACTGCTTGCCGATGGCCGTGAGCACCGAGCAGGTCTCGTGATCCAGGCCGTAGCCGCCGTCCTCGTAGCCGATGTCCTCGATGGTGCGACGGGCCACCTCCGTGAAGTCCACGTGGGCGTCGGTGGTGATCTCGCCGGCCATGAAGACCAGGCCGGTGCTCACCAGCGTCTCGCACGCCACGCGGCCGTCGGGATCGCGGTCCAGGATCGCGTCGAGGACGGCGTCGGACACCTGGTCGGCGATCTTGTCCGGGTGCCCCTCCGTGACGGACTCCGAGGAGAAGAGATGACGGTTTTCGGATTGCAAGGGATCTGCCTTCCCTGTACCGGTGGTCAGCAGGGTGTCGGGCTGGCTCGGGAGCCCGCCGGACGCGGCGGACGAGAGCCGAACGGCGGCGGAAGCTACCCCCGACCTACCCCTGCGACAAACGTGCCGTCGGGGCCTGCGGGAGGCTGGACACACTCTCCAGATACCGCTCGAAGGGAGCCCGGATCTCGCCGGCCGTCTCCCGCTCCGCCAGCGGCGAGGTCATCTCCTCCAGCTCGCTCACCTCCACCGAGCGGATCACCTCCTTCAGCTCCGGGAGCGTGGAGGGAGGTACGCTGAACTGGCGGTAGCCGAGCCCCAGGAGCACGGCCACGCCCACCGGGTCCGACGCCAGCTCACCGCAGACACTGAGCTCGCAGTCGTCCCGCTCGGCCTGTCGGCGGAGCCGCGAGTAGCTGCGGACGAGGGCCGGATGGAGCGGGTCGAAGATCCCCGACAGCTTCGCGTTGCCCCGGTCCGCGGCCAGCGTGTACTGCGTCAGGTCGTTGGTGCCCAGGCTCAGGAAGTCCACGTGCGGCGTCATCAGGTCGATGGTCTCCACCGCCGCCGGCGTCTCCACCATCACCCCCAGCGGCACGTCCCGGACCTCGCCGTCCACCTCCAGCTCGTCGATCACCTCGCGCAGGTGCTCCTTGGTGCGCCGGATCTCCGAGACGGAGACCACGAAGGGGAGCATGAGGCGCATGCGGCCGTGCGCGCCGGCACGGAGGGCGGCCCGGAGCTGTCGGCGGAACAGGTCCGGACGGTCCAGGCAGACGCGGATGGCACGCCACCCCAGGAAGGGGTTCTCCTCCGGCGGCGCCTGGAGGAACATGGGAAACTTGTCGCCGCCGATGTCGAAGGTGCGCAGGTTCACCGGCTGGTCCGGGAAGGCGCTCACCACCTCGCGGTAGGCCTCGTACTGCTCTTCCTCGGTGGGAACCGTCCTGTGTCCGATGACCAGGAACTCGGAGCGGAAGAGCCCGACACCCCGGGCGCCCACGCGGACCGCCTCCTCGGTGTCGTGGGGCTGGTCCAGGTTGGCCTGGAGCGCCACATCGACTCCGTCGGCCGTCTCGCTGGGCGCGTCGACGATCTCCTGGAGCCGCTCCTCCCTCCGGCCCGTGCTCTCCACGGCCCGTCGGAAGGTCTCCAGGTCGTCCTCGCTCGGATCCACCACGACCCGTCCCACGTGGCCGTCGACGATGACCGGGGTGCCGTCCTCGATCTCCTCCAGCTCGGGCCCCACGCCCACGACGGCGGGAATGCCCAGGGAGCGGGCCAGCACGGCGCTGTGGGACGAGCGGGAGCCGGCGGCGGTGAGGATGCCGTCCACCCGCTCCGGGTCCAGCTGGACGGCGCAGCCCGGCGTCAGCTCGCTGGCGGTCAGGACCCGGTTCTCCCCGTCCTCCCAGAACTGGGGGTCCACGTTCCGGTCCAGGAGGTGGGCGAGGACGCGGACCCGGACGTCCTCCAGGTCGGCCAGGCGGTCCATGACCATGGCGTGTCCCGCATCCAGGATCTGGGACCGCGTCTCCAGCACGCGCCAGTCGAAGGCGCGCTCCGCCGAGAGGTAGTTGTCGCGGATGTAGGCGAGCGTCCCGTCGACCAGGTCCGGGTCGTCCAGCATGAGGATCTGGGGGTCGAAGATCTGCGCCTCGATCTTCCCCAGCCGCTCGGCCGTCTGCTCCCGGAGCTCACGGATGTCCTCGCGGGCGGCCTCCCGGGCGTCCTGGAAGCGCTGGACCTCGTCCTCCACCTCGTCGGGCTCGATGGTCCGGTGATCGACCCGGGGCACGTCCCACTCGAAACGCCGTACCTCTCCGTACGTTCGTCCCGGCGAGGCCCCGACCCCCTGCAGGTGCCGGGTCACGAGTCGTCCCCCGCCCCGTCGTCGCCGGCCACCGCGGGATCGGCGTCGAGCTCGGCGGCGGCCGCGGCGTCCTCGCCGTCGTCCCCGTCGTCCGCGCCGTCGTCCTCGCCGAAGCCGTCCTCCACCAGGGCCACCAGGGCCTCGACGGCCTCGTCGCTGTCCTCGCCGTCGGCCCGGATGGCCAGGGTCGTGCCGGGCTCCGCGGCCAGCATCATGACCCCCATGATGCTCTTTCCATTCACCTCCAGCTCGTCCTTCTCGACGAAGATCTCGGACTCGAATGTCGACGCCACCTTCACGAACTCCGCCGCGGGACGCGCGTGGAGTCCCTGCCGGTTGCTCACCGTCACCTCTCGCTCGATCTGGCCTGCCATCGTCACATCGCTTCCGTCGAAATTCGTGTGCGCGTCGTCATCCTCGTCTCCGTCCCCGTCATCGGGTCCCCCTCGCCGCCCGCCCCGCCGTCATCCACCCAGGAGCCAGCCCGCCAGGGCGCCGGCCGCCAGGAGAAAGGGGGCGGCCCGTCGTCCGACACCGGGCCACCAGAACGCCAGCGCGGCCCCGGCGGCCGCTCCCATCGCCGTGCCCCAGCCTCCGGCGGCGGCCAGCGGGCCGGTGCCGTCCGTCAGGACCCGCCGCGCGGCGCCGTAGCCGACGCCTCCCAGCAGCAGCGCGTTCAGCGGGGTCAGGGCCCTCGACCACCGGTCCGGCGGCCATCTACGCAGCACCCTCGCCACCCGGAGCCCCTCGTTCCAGCCGGCGCGGAACGCCCACGCCCTCAGGAGGAGGTGACCCGCGTTGTACAGCACGAGGAAGAGGAGGGTCGCCGCCAGCGGCGAGACGCCGGCCGCCAGCCACGCCGCCAGAGCCAGCAGGACGCAGAACGGCCGCCAGCGTGTCCACACGACCCGATCGCCCAGGGAGCCCAGCGGGCCGGAAAGCGCCCTCCGAAAGCGCCGGATCCTCTCCCGGTCCTCGCCCTCGCTCTCGGCACGGGCCAGCGCCCCCACGGCCAGGGACGCCAGGTACGGATGGGCGTTGA
This sequence comes from Candidatus Caribbeanibacter nitroreducens, assembly GCA_947581645.1. Classification (GTDB taxonomy): domain Bacteria; phylum Gemmatimonadota; class Gemmatimonadetes; order Palauibacterales; family Palauibacteraceae; genus Caribbeanibacter; species Caribbeanibacter nitroreducens. Next base: position 7,324 of record CANPVF010000111.1, read on the forward strand.
AGCCCCGGAGGTGGTCCTCCAGGGCCCGGCGCATCCCCACCGGGTCGCCGGCGTACACGCGACGCAGCACCGGCAGGAGCGCGTAGGCGATTCCGGACCCCAGCAGGGTCCGATAGTTCCAGCTTCCCTGCACCGCGAAGCTCCGGAACCACGCACTCCACAGGTCCGGGCGACGAACGGACACGGGCCGCGTCCCTCTCCGGCTCGCCGCCGGCTACACGCCCGCCAGCGCCGCGGCTCCGACGCCGGCCAGCAATCCGCCGACGAGCCAGGCGGCCCGCCAGCGGCCCGTGCTCAGGACTCGTCCCGCCGACCCGGCGGCGGAGCCGACCCCGGCCGCGGCCACGCCGGCGGCGAGGACGGCCCATCCCCCGGCAGGGGGTGCCGCGCCGAGCAGCGAGGCCAGGACACCGGCCGGGACGACCAGCGCGCCGGTCACCACCGCTCCCCGGAGGAAGTCGAGCCGGAGGCACCACCGGTGTCGCGACTCGAGCCGGGAGGGATCGCCGGCCAGCTCTCCGCGCGGCTCCGTCATCCATCCGTTGAGCGCGCGCAGGGCGCGCACGCCGGCGTGGCCCGTCCAGCCGGCGCCCCATCCCCCCAGGACCGCCGCCGCCAGCGCGGGAGCGCCGCCGCCGGTCATGGCGAAGGCGGCACCACCGACGACGCCGGCCGGTCCCGGATCGGGGGTGCTCGTGGCCCCCATCCGGGGGTACGGCAGGGTCATCAGCTCCAGGATCGCACCGGCCAGGAGCCCCGCCCCGGCGTCCCCGACGACGGCCCCCGCCGCCGTGGCGGCCACCAGGGGACGTGAAACCATGGCCAGGGGCCACGAGGTGTCGTCCGCGCCCGTCACGGCCCCGGCGAGACAGAGGAGGAGCCACTGCCCGGACGTGAGCCCCAGCTCGGTCATGTCTCGCCCCCTCCGGCCGCCGGCCCGGCCTCCTCCAGCCGCGGCTCCACGGGCACCGGTCGCGAGTCGGGCAGGTCCCGGCACTCCACCCGGCCGGCCCGCTCCGCCACGGCCCGCAGGTCCGCCCGCTCGCCGGCGGACAGATGCACGTAGTCCGTCACCCTGAGGTCCCGATCGCGGCCGGCACGCAGGCAACCCACGTTCACGGTCTCCCCCTCCAGGAAGCCCCGCTCGGCCAGGCGACGCATGGCCGCCGTCCCCCGGGTGAGGAGGCACCCGACGCCCTCGCGCTCCCGGGCCCCGCGCAGCTCCTCCTCCGGGGCGTCCGGGTCCAGGAAGATCACGTCCACGCCGGCCGGGACCGAGCTCAGGTAGAGGTCCTGCTCCCACTCGCTGGCGGCCAGCTCGGCGTCCACGACCACGTAGTAGTCCACCTCCAGCCGCTCGCCCCACCCCACGACCACCTGGCCGTGGAGCAGCCGCTCGTCCACGCGGTACAGCTCCAGGGTCACTCCACGGCCTCCTCGCCCACGAAGAGGTCGACCTTCGTCTCGGCTCGGGCCTTCTGCTCCAGGCGCTCGGCCAGCTCGGGGAGCGGCATCTCCCGGTGGAAGACGAAGTCCAGGAGCATGGGGAGGTTCACGCCGGTGATCACCGCCACGTCGCCGCCGCGACGGCCCACCCGCCGCCCCACGTGGGCACAGCTCCCGCTGCCCAGGTCCACGAACACCACGGCCGGGCCCGGCCGGATCGAGTCCTCCACCCGCCGTTCCAGCTCGCGGGGCGTGCACTCGCGGTTGCTGAGGGGCACCAGCGCGCCGCGGATGCCGGAGATCTCCTCCACGGCGCGCACCAGCGCCCCCGCCACGTCGGCGTGGGCCACGATGACGCCCACCGTCTCCCGTCCGCCGCTCATTCGATGTCTTCCTCGAGGTACTCCCGGACGCCCTTCATCTTCTTCTGGAGATTGGCGTTGAACTGCTCGGCCGGGTCCACGCCGGAGTACTTCAGCAGGTGGTTCATGGCCACCACCTCGGCGATGACCGTGATGTTCTTCCCGGGGTTCAGCGGGATGACCACCTTGGGCATCGTGACGCCCAGGATCTCGGTCTCGGCGGCGTCGAGCCCCGTGCGGTCGTAGTCGGCGTCCTCGCTCCACTCCTCCAGCTGCACCACGACCTCGACGCGCTTCTGCTGTCTCGTGGCACGGATGCCGAACAGGGCCCGGACGTTGATGATTCCGATGCCCCGGATCTCCATGTGATGCTTCTGGAGCTCGTGTCCGCGTCCGATGAGGACGTCGTTTCCCCGCCGGGTACACAGCACCACGTCGTCGGCCACCAGCCGGTGGCCGCGCTCCACCAGGTCGAGCACGCACTCGCTCTTGCCGATCCCGCTCGGCCCGACGAAGAGGAGGCCGACGCCGTAGACGTCGGCCAGCGAGCCGTGCATCGACGTGCGCGGCGCGAAGACCTCCTCCAGGTACGGCTTGATGCGGCGGAAGAACTCCCCGGTCCCGAGCTGCGACCGGAGGATCGGGATCTCCTCCCGCTCCGCCGCGTCCCGCAGCTCCGGCGGCGGCTCCATCCCCTTCGTCAGGAAGACGCACGGGATGTCGAGCGCCATGAACTCCGCCGCGCGCCGCTCCCTCTCCCCGGCGTCCAGGGACTCCAGGTAGGTGATCTCCGTCTCGCCCAGCACCTGCGGGCGCCCGGCGGGAAACCGCTCCGTGAATCCGGCCAGGACGAGTCCCGCCCCCGAGATGTCCGGCCCCGAGATGGTCTCGTCCAGGGCCTCCTCGCCGCCGGCCACGTCCAGCTGCAGGGTCTCCTCCTTGCGCTGGAGGAGCTCCCGCACCGGCAGCCCGCCGCTGACGGGATCCGTCACGGGGTCGCCCCCGTCCCGGGAGGCGGGGCGTCGCCGGGCCCCTGGTGCTCGCGCTGCTGGGCCCGCTGGCGCTTGATCTGTCGGGCCAGACGGTCGCGGGCCGTGTCGATGGCGGTGCGGAAGTCGCCGTCCTCCGCCTCGGCGTGGATCCGTCCCGCCCGGTCCACGCTGGCCAGGACGTCCACGTCCCGCCGGTTCTTCTCCTCCGTCAGGGTCACCTCCACCTTCCGGATCCGGTCGTCGTACTTGTCGATGTCGCCGAACTTGTCCCGCACGTGCTGCTTCAGGTTGTCGCTCAGGTCAAAGTGCCGCGCCGCGACGATGATCTGCATCGGCCTCTCCCTTCCTCCGTGCGATTCGAATGAGGTCGTCCTCGGTCTCGTTCGCCGCGCGCTCCCAGGAGAAGCGCCCGGCGTGGTCCAGCGCGCCGGCCGCGAGGCGCCGACGGAGCTCCCCGTCCTCCAGGACCCGGGCCATGGCGTCCGCCCAGGCCTCCGGGTCGTCGTGGGGGACGAGCAGACCGCTCTCGCCGTCCACCACCGACTCGCGCAGACCCGGCGAGTCGCTGGCCACGACGGGCGTGCCGCAGGCCGCCGCCTCGATGTTCGTGATGCCCCACCCCTCCTTCGGCGACGGATAGACGGTACACCAGGCCCGGCGGAGGAGCTCTCGCTTCCGCTCCTCCGAGACGAAGCCCAGGAACCGCACGCGGTCGCCGAGCCCCATCTCCCGGGCCCGGTCCTCGAGGCGGGGCCGGTCGTCGCCCTTGCCGGCCACCAGCAGCCTCGCCTCCACCCGGCGGTCCCGGAGGCGCTCCATGCCCTCCAGGACGCGGTCCAGCTCCTTGTATCGCTTCAGCCTCCCCAGATACACCAGCGTCGGCTCTTCGAATCGACCGACCCCGGGGTCGGGGTGGAAGAAGTCGTGGTCCACGCCGTTGTGGATGACCCGGATCCGCCCGCGATCGAAGCCCCGGTCCACCAGGTCGTCGGCCGTGCTCTCGGAGGCGGCGTGGACGCGACAGGAGCCGTAGGCCCGGGGCATCACGCGCTCGCCCAGCCACACGGCCGTCGCCACGGGGAGCGGAGCCTCCCGGAAGGCCACGCGTCCGAAGAGATGGGGCACCTGGAGCACGACGGGCACCTCGGACCACATCGGCGTGAGGAGGGGGAACTTGTTCACGTCCTCGACGATGAGGTCGAAGGGCTCGCCGCGCAGCTCACGGGCGAACGTCCGCCAGGCGTGGGGCGGAAAGGTATAGCGACGACCCGTCCGGACGACGCGCATGCCGTCGAGCTCGGTCCGCTCCGGCGCGCCCTCCCACCCCGACACCAGGAGGGTGACCCGATGTCCACGCTCGGCCAGCCGGCCGAACGTCTCGTGGAGCTGGATCTCGGCGCCCCCGGCCTCGGGGTTCTCCCGATCCTGCCAGTTCACCACCAGCAGCCGGAGAGGGCCGTCCCCGTCCCGGTCCCCGGCGGGCGGAGGGCCGTCAGCCGGCGGGTGCGTTTTCCCGTTCCCGCTGCTTCTTGAACAGCCCGTCGAGGACGCCGTTGACGAACCCGGGGCTGTCCTCGCTCCCGTACTTCTCGGCGAGCTGAATCGCCTCATGTATCGCCACCTTCCCGGGGACGTCGTCGAACTCCAGAAGCTCGACGGCCCCGATGCGCAGCACGTTCCGGTCGATGACCGCCAGGCGCTCCAGGCGCCAGTTCGGAATCGTGTCCTGGAGGGCGGCGTCGACCTCGTCCATGTGCTCGTCGAGGGCGTCCACCAGCCGTCGGATGTACGGCATGTAGCGGTCCGAGACCCGGCGATGGCGGATCGTCTCCTCGGCGTGCTCCCCGAGCTCGCCCTCGCCCGCCACGTCCCAGGCGTACAGGAGCTGCAGGGTCCAGGAGCGCGCCCGGCTCCGGACGTGCGTCTTGCCGCCGCTCATCGCCGTCCTCCGCTCCTCGCCGTCCCGCCCGATCTCATTCGTCCGCCGCTGACGGGAACATGTCCACGAGCTCCAGCGCGGCCTCCGCCGCCTCCGCCCCCTTGTTGCCGTGCTTGCCGCCGGCCCGCTGCAGCCCCTGCTGCAGCGTCTCCGTGGTCAACAGGCCGAACCCCACCGGGGTCTCCCCCTCCGACTGGCAGTCCATGAGACCGCGCGACGCCGCGTCGCAGATGTAGTCGAAGTGGGGTGTCTCGCCCCGCACCACGCAACCCAGGGCCACGACGGCGTCGTACTGACCCTGGACGCGCCGCACCGCGTAGGGGAGCTCCCAGGCCCCGGACACCGTCACCGAGTCCACCTGCTCGTCGGGGACGCCGGCCTCGACCAGGGCCCGGCGGGCCCCCTTCTCCAGCCGCCCGGTCACCAGGCTGTTGAATCGGCTCACGGCGAGGCAGACCCGCACCCCGCTCCGGTCCGCGTCCGGGTCGAGCCCCTCGGATCGTCCTCCGCGCATCCGTCAGGACCCCGCGGAGCCGAGCATGTGGCCGAGCTTCGACCGCTTGACGTCCAGGTACGACTCGTTCTCGTCGGTGGGCTGTGTCTTCAGCGGCACGCGCTCGGTGATCTCCAGGTCGAAGCCCTCCAGCCCCGCCAGCTTCTTCGGGTTGTTCGTCAGGATTCGGATGGAGTGGAGGCCGAGGTCGACCAGGATCTGTGCGCCGATCCCGTAGTTGCGGAGGTCCGGCGGAAACCCCAGCGCCTCGTTGGCCTCCACCGTGTCGTGGCCGCGGTCCTGCAGCTCGTAGGCCCGGAGCTTGTTGAGGAGGCCGATGCCCCGTCCCTCCTGGTCCAGGTAGACGATCACCCCTGCGCCCTCCTCGGTGACCTGGCGCATGGCAGCGTCCAGCTGGGGCCCGCAGTCGCAGCGGCGGGAGTGGAAGACGTCGCCGGTGAGGCACTTCGAGTGGACCCGAACCAGGACGTTCTCCTGTCCCTCCACGTCGCCCCGGACCAGGGCCACGTGCTCCCGATCGTCGACGTCGTTGCTGTAGCCCACGATCCGGAAGTCGCCGTAGGGCGTCGGCAGCTCGGCCTCGGCCACGCGGTGGACCAGCCGCTCGTTCTTGAGCCGGTGCGAGACGATGTCCGCCACCGTGAGCATCAGCAGGTCGTGCTCGTCGGCGAACTCCTCCAGCTCCGGGCGGCGGGCCATGGTCCCGTCCGGGTTGAGGATCTCGCAGATCACGCCGGCCGGCCGCAGCCCCGCCATCCGGGCCAGCTCCACCGACGCCTCGGTCTGGCCCACCCGCTGGAGCACGCCTCCGGGCTCGGCGCGGAGCGGAAAGATGTGTCCGGGGCGGACCAGGTCCGAGGGCCGCGCCTCGGGGTCCACGGCGACCTGGATCGTCCGGGCCCGGTCGGCGGCGCTGATGCCCGTGGACACCCCGTGCTCGGGGCGGGCGTCCACGGAGACGGTGAACGCGGTGTTGTTGGGGTCCGTGGCCCGCCCGTCGGACATCAGGGGCAGATCCAGCTGGTCGGCGATCTCCGGGTCCAGGGTCAGGCAGATCAGACCCCGGCCGTGCTTCGCCATGAAGTTGATCAGGTCCGGCGTCACCTTCTCGGCGGCGCAGACGAGGTCCCCCTCGTTCTCCCGGTCCTCGTCGTCGGCGACGATGACCATCTCGCCGCGCCGGAGCTCCTCCAGCGCTCGCTGCACTCGTTCGTGCGAAGTCATCGATTTATCGGGATCCGTCGGGTGTCGTCGATTCCACGTAGGGGCGGACGAGCCGCTCCACGTACTTTCCGATGAGATCGGCCTCCACGTTCATCCGATCCCCTTCCTGCAGGCGGTCGAGGCCCGTGTGGGCCCATGTATACGGGACGATGGCCACTTCCGCGACCGAATCCCGGAGTCCCTGCACGGTGAGGCTCACGCCGTCCAGGGCCACGGATCCGCCGTCCACCGTGGACCGTGCGGCCTGGGGCGGGAGGTCCACGTCGAGATACACGCTCTCCTCCGCCCGTTCCACCCGGACGACCTCTCCCGTCCCGTCCACGTGCCCCTGCACGAAGTGGCCTCCCATCCGGTCGCCCACGGCCAGGGAGCGCTCCAGGTTGACCCTGCGTCCGGCCTCCAGCTCGCCCAGGGTGGTCTTCTCCAGCGTCTCCCGGACGGATTCGAAGCTGAAGGTCTCCGCGTCGGAGCCCGTCACCGTCTGGCACACGCCGTCCACGGCCACGCTCTCGCCGTCGGCCAGATCCCCGGCCATCTCCGGCGCCCGGACGGTGAAGGCCAGGCCGCGACCCAGCGGCTCGCGGTCCACCACTTCTCCGACGTGCTGCACCAGTCCCGTGAACACCTCAGCAGGCCTCCCTGAGTCGCTCGCGCACGTCCCGTCGGTCGAGCACCACCAGCGTATCGTCCCCGTACCCCGCCCGGCGCGCGACCATCCATTCCGGCGTCTCCCCGGCCTCGCCGGCGACGTCGGCGCCGGTGAAGGCCGGCACACCCTCGTCGCCGAAGAACCGGGGCGCGTAGAACAGGTGCATCCGGTGGACGTGGCCGCCGGCCAGGAAGGAGGAGCCGATCCTCCCGCCGCCCTCCACCAGGAGGCTCCCGACGCCCTCGCCGGAGAGGAAGGCCGTCACCGCATCCAGGTCGACCCGCCCGGGCTCCGTCACCGGGAGCTCCACGACCCGGACGCCCCGATCCTCGAGCTCGGAGCGGCGCTCCGTCGGGGCGCCGCGGCCGGCCAGCGCCCACACCGGCGAGTCGCCGGCGGTCGCGGCGAGCTGGCTGTCGGCGGGCAGCCGCAGCCCCGGGTCCACGACGATCCGGATCGCCGGCACCCGCGGCTCCGGCGTTCCCCGGGCGGTGAGGAGCGGATCGTCCACCGTCGCCGTCCGGCGTCCCACCAGGACCGCGTCGTGGCCGGCACGGAGCCGGTGGACCTCCCGGTGGGCTTCCGGGCCGGTCACCCGGGTCTGCTCGCCCTCCCGTCGCGAGAGGCGGGCGTCCAGGCTGAGCCCGTACTTGAGGGAGACCCAGGTCCCGCCCGTGACCTCGCGCCACAGGAAGCGGGCCATCTGCCCCCGGGCCCGCTCCCCGCGCACGCCGGTCCGCACCTGGAGCCCCCGGCGCTTCAGCTCCCGGGCCCCTCCTCCGGCCTCGCGATGGGGATCACGGCACGCGATCACCACGCGGCTCACGCCGGCCCGGACGATGGCGTCGGTGCACGGCGGTGTCTTTCCGTGGTGCGTGCAGGGCTCCAGCGTCACGTACAGCGTGGCGCCGCGGGCCGCCTCCCCGGCCTCCCGCAGCGCCAGGACCTCGGCGTGGTCGTCGCCGAATTCCCGGTGGTGGGCCCGGCCCACGGGGCGATCCCCGCGCACCACGACGGCGCCCACCATGGGGTTCGGCTCCACCCGTCCCCAGCCCTGTTCGGCCAGCTCCAGGGCCCGGTCCATCCACTCCCGGTCCCGGTCGTCCCGGCCGGAGGAGGGTCCCGCGGGCTCGCCCCCACCGCCGGGAGCCTCTCCGGGCGTTCCCGATCCCGACGTCACGGACGGAACGTCCTCGGCGGGACCTCAGTCCCGCCCGGCGAGACGCACCGAGCCGTCGCCCTCGGCCAGGCGTCCGCAGACGAAGGCCCCGGCTCCCCGCTCCTCCAGGGCGTCGACGACGGCCGGAGCCTCGTCCTCCCGGACCACGGCGATCATCCCGACGCCCATGTTCAGGGTCCGGTAGATCTCGTCCCTCGGAGCGCCGCTCTCGTCCCACAGCCACCGGAACTCCGCCGGGGGCTCCCACGAGTCCACGTCGACCACGGCGTCCAGCGAGTCCGGAAGCACCCGCCCCAGGTTCCCGGGGATCCCGCCGCCGGTGACGTGGGCCAGGGCCCGGATCCGGCCCGCCCGGCAGGACGGCGCCAGGTCGTCCAGATAGGAGCGGTGGACGCGGAGGAGGACCTCGCCCACCGTGCCGGCGGCCTCCCCCGGGAAGGGATCGTCCACGGACAGGCCGGCGCGTTCGAAGAGCAGGCCGCGGGCGAAGCTGTAGCCGTTGGTGTGGAGCCCGCTCGAGGGCAGCGCCACCAGGCGGTCGCCGGCCCGGAGGTCCCGGGTGCCGATCTCGGGGAAGGCCACCTCGCCCACCACGAAGCCCACCAGGTCGTACTCGCCGCCGGGGTAGAAGCCCGGCATCTCCGCCGTCTCCCCGCCCAGGAGCGCGCATCCGTTCTCGCGGCACGCGCGGGCGATGCCCGCCACCACGTCGTGCACCGTCTCGTCCTCGAGCTCGCCGGTGGCCACGTAGTCCAGGAACACCAGGGGCACGGCCCCCTCGGCCAGGAGGTCGTTCACGCAGTGGTTGACCAGGTCCTGGCCCACGGTGTCGTGTCGACCGGCGCGGAAGGCCACCTTGAGCTTGGTTCCCACGCCGTCGGCGCTGGCCACCAGCTCGGCCCCGGGCTCGCTGGTCCGGAAGCGGCCGCCGAAGGAGCCGAACTCCGCCCGCACCGCCTCGGTGCGGGTGCTCGCCACCAGTGACCCCAGCCGCTCCTTCAGGGCCTCCGCGGCATCCAGGTCGACGCCGGCGTCCTCGTAGGTGTACGCGCCGCCGTCGCCGCGCCCGTCCTCTCCGCCCGTGTCCCCGGTCACGGGCTCGCCTCCGCCTCCCGTCCGCGCTCCGACCGGAGAGGATCCGTCGTCTCGTCCGGCGGCTGGATCTCGTGGTCGAAGGAGGTCATGGACTGGAAGTCCAGCACCCGCCGGGCCACGTCCTCCCACTGGACCCGGGCCAGGCCGTCGACGCCGAACTCCTCGCAGGCGAAGGAGCCCATGGCGCAGCCGTGCACCACGGCGCGCCTGAACGCCCCTGCGTCCATCTCCCCGCCCCGGGCCAGCCGTCCCAGGAGGCCGCCGGCGAAGGCGTCGCCGGCCCCCGTGGGGTCGAAGACCTCCTCCAGCGGAAAGCCCGGCGCGAAGAAGACCGATTCGGACCCGAAGAGGATGGCGCCGTGCTCGCCCTTCTTCACGACCACCTGCTCCGGGCCCCGATCCAGGATCCACCGGGCCGCCCGGGCCAGGTTGTGGTCGCCGGAGAGCTCGCGGACCTCGGCGTCGTTCACCGTGAGGAGGTCGACTCTCTCCACGACCCGGAGCAGCGCCTCGCGCTCGTTCTCGATCCAGTAGTTCATGGTGTCGGCGGCCACGAGCCGGGGGTCGTCGATCTGCTCCAGCACCTCGAGCTGCAGCCGCGGGTCGATGTTCCCCAGGAAGATCCACTCCGAGTCGCGGTAGCTGTCGGGGATCTCGGCCCGGAAGTCGGAGAAGACGCCCAGCTCCGTGCTCAGCGTCTCCCGGGCGTTCAGGTCGTAGTCGTAGACCCCGGACCACCGGAAGCTCCGGCCGTCCCGCTGACGGAGGCCCTCCAGGTCCACGTCCCGCTCGCGGAGGAAGCCCAGGGCGTCGTCCGGGTAGTCGGGCCCGACCACGCCCACCACGCGCACGGGGCCGAAGACCGACGCGGCGGCGCTGAAGTGCACGGCCGAGCCGCCGGGGACCTCCTCCACGCGCCCGAACGGAGTCTCGATGGTGTCCAGCGCCACGCTTCCCACGACCAGCGTGTGGCTCATGCCGCCTCCTCGCCCTCGTCCTCGCGGATCATCTGCTCCGGCGCCGTCAGTCCCAGGAGCCGGAGCCCGTTCCTGAGCGTCACCTGCACCGCACGGGCCAGC
>CANPVF010000112.1 GCA_947581645.1 Candidatus Caribbeanibacter nitroreducens
CGGGAGCCCCAGGCGCGTCTCGTCGATCAGCGTGGCCAGGCGCTCGTCCTCCCGATCGGTCTGCGGCGGCAGGGCCGTGACCTCCGTCCCGACGGGCAGGGACCGGAGCTCCGTGCCGGCCAGGCGCTCCTCGTCCGTGGTGGAGTAGACGTTGTAGGCGCCCTCCTGGAACACGCTGAACGCCAGCCTGCCCGACTGGCTGGCCACACTCAGCGCCGGGCTGAGCGCGGTGATCCCGCTCACCCCGGTCCGGACGTCCGTGATCTGTCGGGTGGACCCCGTCCCGAGCTCGTGGCGATAGACGTTGGGGATGCCCGTCCGCGTCGAGATGAAGTAGAGGCTCTCGCCGTCCGGCGACCACTGGGGATTGGTGTTTCGACCGTCGTCGAAGGTCTCCACCCGCTGCAGATCCGACCCGTCCGGCGAGATGGTGGCCAGGTCGTAGTTCCCATATTCCAGCACGTCGAAGTCGCCGCCGAATCGGTCGGTGACGAACGCGATCCGCTCGCCCCGGGGGGACCAGGTCGGATGCAGCTCGGTCCAGGGGTCGTCGGTGAGCGCCTGCACGTTTCCGGTCTCCACGTCCAGCACGTAGAGGTCCATGTAGCCGCCCTCGTTCGCCACGAAGGCGATCCGATCCCCGGACGGCGACCAGGTCGGATTGAACGCCTCGCCCAGACCCTGGAGCTGGAACTCCCGGCTCCGGTCGCCGCTCTCGGTGTCGAAGACCGTGATCACCGGCTCGCCCTTTCGGACGGCCGTCACCGCCAGGCGCCGGTTGTCCGGGGCCCAGGCCCCGCCCGAGTTGATGAACTGCAGGCTCTGGAAGTGGGGATCCACCGCGGTCTGCGTGAGCTGCTCCAGGATCTCTCCGGTCTCGGTGTCCGCCACGTACAGGTCGATGGCGAAGCGGCTCCGCTCGTTCAGGAACGCCACCTTCTCCCCGTCGGGGCTGAGCGCCGCACCCAGGTTGGTCTGCCCGCCCACCGTCTCCTCGGTGAGCATGGGGGAGCCGAAGCTGTCGGGGGGCATCGTCGCCCCGGTCACCGGCTCGTAGGCGTCCCGGATCGCCCGGTGCCAGTCGGCGCTCAGCGTGTCGAGCGAAATCTGGAGCACCGAGCCGATGGCCTGCGCCGGACTCCCGGTGCGGGCCGTCTGCAGGAAGATCTCGCGTACCTGCTCGTCGCCCCAGCGGCCGCCGATGTAGGCCCAGAGGGCGTGACCGTAGCGATAGGGGAAGTACTTGCGGGAGTTGGCCAGCTGGCGGGCCGTCGGGAGGTCCTGGTCCTCCCGGAGCATGGCATCGCGCATCCACATGGCAGTGAGCGCGCTCCCCTGGCCCACCGACAGGTACTCGGCCATTCCCTCCACCATCCACAGGGGCAGCGCCGAGATCGCCGGAGCCCCCGTGAGCGGTGACCGCGGGCTGATGCCGGTCATGTCGAACTGGAAGCCGTGCACCAGCTCGTGGCCGATGACGTGATCCGTGTCCTCCAGGGGGCCGGCCATGGGCAGGACGATCCGACGCTTCAGCGGCTCGGTGACGCCGCCCGTTCCCGTCCCCGGCGACGACATCAGGGTCGTGGTCTGGGTGAAGTGGGGATGGTTGGCGTACAGGATGAAGGGCTGCTGGCCCTGGAAGCTGTGGTCCAGGAGCCGGGAGAGGCGGGCGTACCACCGCTCGGCCATCCGTGCGGCCTGAGTCGCCGCCTCGGCCTCCTCCTCGTAGTAGTAGACGTCGAAGTTCTCCGACTCCAGCACCTGGAAGTCGAACGTCTCGTACTGGACCTGGTTCCGCCCGAAGTACTGGGCGCGGGCCTCGTCGGCCTGGAGCGCGAGCCCTCCCGCGGTCACGAGCACCAGGAGCAGGCCCTGCACCAGAGCGCTCGGACGACTGCTGTTCCGATGTTCCGCCATGGCGGTCTCCTTGGCCTCGGCCCTGTGAGTGATGCGTGTCCCTCTGATGGGAATCTACCTGTTCAGAACGTGAACGGTACGGACTCGGGTTCCCGCGCCGGCTTCGGTCCCGTCGCGGCCCGGGCACTCACCCGTTTCCGAGCCTCTCAGTCTGTCGGCGCCCTCGCCCGCTGTTACACCGGAGTCGTCCCCGTGCAGTGCCGGTCCGTCGCCCGCTGTTCCGTGCGCAGGATCGTGCAGAGGTCGTCCCGGTGACACGTCTCCGCCTCAGCCGCCGGACGACCGGGATCCATTCACGCGTACCTCTTTCACGGTGGAGACCACCGTCATGCCTCCCCCCATCATCGCGGCCATGGCCTGCTCCATCATGGCCCGCTGGGCGCTGTCGCTGCCCCCCTGCTGCATCCTCTGCATCATGGCCTGCATCTGCTTCTCCATGCCCTCGATGTCGAGCTGGACCTCGCTCCGAAAGGGGTGGAGATATCCCCCGGTCTCCCGGTAGTCCGACAGGTGGACGCCGACCTGGACCGCCCGTTCACTCCCCCCCATCGTCATCTGACCGTGGACCCGGGCGCGCCGCAGCACGTACTGATCCGCGTCCACGTAGAAGGTCGCGCTGTCTCCCCTGAACGACTGCGCCGACCTCCCCGAGAGGGCGCCCTGCCCGAAGTCGATGGCCGGGAGCTCGGGGACCGCCACCACGTACACCTCGTGACCGTCGACCTCGGACCGCCCCCGAAGCGCCGACGCGGCCATCGCGCTGTCCATGGTCGCCATCATGCTCGCTGCCGGCATGAGCTGCGAGCCGTCGTCCTCACCCGCAGGAACCAGCAGCGTGCGGCCGTCCCGGGTGGTCTTCTCCAGGCGCAGCTCCTGCTGTCTGGTCATGCCCATGGGCAGCGTGATCTCCTGGACGACCGTCACGGAGTCCACGCCCTCCAGCCGGGCCTCGTTGCGTTCTATCGCCGTCCGGAAGATCTCCTCGGCGCTCTCCTGGCCGGCGGCCGGGGCGGGCAGGAGCAGGGCCGTCACCGCCAAGGCTGCAGCGGCGGCGGACCAGCGTGCGCTCACGGACAGCCGGGGCGGCGTGGTGCGGTTCATGGCAGTCCAACCTTCGTTCGGTGGTGCATGACGGGTGCAACAATCATGTGTGCTGGACCCACGCGGAAGCGAGCGCCGCGGCGCCGCGGCACAGGTCGTGATCTACAGCCCTGGGACGGAAGAGGTCCCGGGCGGCCCGGGACCTCCTGCTCCGGGCCCCGGTAAACACTCTCCCTGGTCTCACTGTTGGTAGAGCGATGACAGGTGGCACTGCCGACATGCTGCGGCCCGATCCGGCCGCAGCGCCCCGCTCGCTGCTCTCCTCGTACATCAGGATCGCGACAGGTACTGTGGACGACATCTTATCCCGCGCGTCATCTGCGCATCGAAGCACTCTCGGACGCGCCGGTTCGCCCCGAACCGGTACGGTGTCGTATCTGCTGGCGCTCCTGGCCTCCACGCTGTGCCTGGCTCCTTCTGCCGCCGCGCAGCAGGAAGCCGGGACCGTTGGCCCCACCCTTCCCGCGGCCCGCCTGCAGGGGGAGCTCGAGATCGACGGCCGCCCCGTCGAGGAGGCCTGGAACCGGGCACCGGTCGCCACCGACTTCGTGCAGGGGGATCCGACCGAGGGCGCTCCGCCGGCCCGACCGACGGAAGTACGTGTCCTCTACGACGCCGAGGCGATCTACGTCGCGGCGCGCATGCACGAGGAGGACCCGTCCGAGATCGCGGATCAGCTGGTGCGCCGGGACGAGCGCGGCCAGTACGACTACTTCGAGCTGTCCCTGGACCCCAACCTGGACCAGCAGACCGGCTACGTCTTCCGGGTCGGCGTCTCCGGCGTGGAACGCGACGCCTACGTCACCGGCGGCGGATCGGGTCGAGGCGGCCAGGGCGTCAACTGGAACGCCGTGTGGGAGTCGGCGACCCACGTGGACGCTTCCGGATGGACCGTGGAGATGCGGATCCCCCTCTCCCAGATCCGCTTCGAGTCGCGGCCCGGCGAGCAGCAGTGGGGCATCAACTTCACCCGGCGGAGGCTGGCCAGCAGCTCCACGAGCTTCTGGTCCCTGGAGTCCCGGACCGTCCAGGGCTCCGTGAACCAGTGGGGACGGCTGACGGATCTCCGGTTCCGGGAGGCGGCCCGTCGTTTCGAGATCCAGCCGTACGTGGTCTCCCAGCTCTCCTCCCGGCCCGTGGACGCGGGCAACCCGCTGGCCGAGTCCACCGAGTTCTCACCGCGGGTCGGCGGTGACCTGAGCTACGGCGTCGGCTCCGCCTTCACGCTGGACGCCACGGTCAACCCGGACTTCGGGCAGGTCGAGGTCGACCCGGCGGTCATCAATCTCTCCGCCTTCGAGACCTTCTTCCCCGAGAAGCGTCCCTTCTTCGTGCAGGACGCGCAGGTGTTCAGCTTCGACATGTCCGGCCGGCGGAGCCGGCTCTTCTTCAGCCGTCGCATCGGGAGGGAGCCCCACGGCGACTCGCCGGAGGACGCGGCCTACGCGTCCGTCCCGGACCGAACCACGATCCTGGGGGCCTCCAAATTCACCGGTCGAACCCAGGGCGGACTGTCCGTGGGCGGCCTGGCGGCGCTGACCGGCCAGGAGCACGGCCGCGCCTACTACTCCGATACCGGCACCACGCGGAAGTTTCTGGTGGAGCCCACCACGGAGTACGGCGTCGGCCGCGTGCAGCAGGATTTCCGGGGCGGGGCCACCACCGTGGGGGCCATCGTCACGGGCGTGAACCGTCACCTCCCCTCGGACGGCCGGCTCGACGAGCTGACCGACCGGGCCTTCAGCGGCGGGATGGACTTCAACCACCAGTGGGGCGGAAGCAACGATCGCCGCTGGTCCCTGGAGGGCTACTACGCCGCGACGCACGTGCAGGGATCCCGGGAGGCCATCCTCGACATCCAGACGAATCCCCAGCACTACTTCCAGCGCCCGGACGCCGAGAAGGTCGAGGTCGACTCCGCGCGGACGCAGATGACCGGCTCCAACTGGCGGCTCGAGTTCAACCGCCAGAGCGCGGAGCACTGGACCTGGGGCGTGTGGGTGGCCGAGATCACGCCCGACTTCGCCGCCAACGACATCGGCTTCAACAGCGACGGCGCGCGCCTGGACGGCGGGGCCCGGGTGCGATATCAGGACATCACGCCGGGACCCGTGTTCCGGAACTGGGGGGTCTCGGCCTTCATGTACCACAACGCGCGGCACACGCTCCTGGACGCCCCGTTCTCGGGAGACCAGTGGGCCAACTCCTACGAGTCGGGGACGTTCAACGTCGACTTCCGCGGCGAGCTCCACAACAACTGGTGGGTGAGCCCCGAGCTGGGCTACTCGCCGCAGGCCATGAGCGATACCGAGACCCGCGGCGGCCCGCTGATGACGACGCCCTCGGAGCGACAGATCGGACTCCGCTTCGGGACCGACCGACGGGAGCGGGTGAGTCTGGAGCCGAACATCAGCTACACGTCTCTGGGCCTGGACGCGGGGCGGAGCTGGCAGCTGAGCACCGAGCTCTCGGTTCGACCCTCGTCCAACTGGGAGATCCAGCTCGAGCCGGAGTTCCGGGACGAGACGAACGCGGCGCAGTACGTCACGACGGACGAGAACAGCGGCTTCGGGTCGACTTACGGGGACCGGTACCTCTTCGCCGACCTCGAGCGGACCCAGCTCTCCATGCAGACGCGCCTGAACGTGGCCTTCTCACCGGAGCTGAGCCTGCAGCTCTTCGCCCAGCCCCTGATCTCGGCCGTGAGCTTCAACGGGATCAAGCAGCTCGCGGAGCCGGCGAGCTACCGGTTCGACCGCTTCCAGGAGGGGACGCCCGTGGTGAGCCGGGGAGAGCTGAGCTGCACGTCGGAGACGGGGGCCGCCCCCCGCACCTGCCTCTACCAGGGCGAGCGCTACCTGGACTACGACGGCGACGGGGAGCCCGACTACTCCTTCGACGAGCAGGACTTCAACTTCCGATCGATGCGTGGCAACGCGGTCCTGCGGTGGGAGTACATGCCGGGCTCGATCCTCTTCCTCGTCTGGCAGCACGACCGCCAGGACCGGGAGTCGGTGGGGGACTTCGACTTCGGCCGCGACGTCGACTCCCTCTTCGGAGCCGAGTCGGAGAACCGGTTCATCGTGAAGCTGAGCCACTTCCTGGACCTGTAGGTCACGGCGCCGGCTGCCGAGCGCATCGGCGGGCGGGGTTCTAACCCGGGGCCGGCGCCGGGTCGCTACCCGTTGACCGAGCTCATGTCCGGATACCGGTCGCCGGCGGCGGCCCCCTTCGGAGCGGCCTCGTCGATCCGGCGCAGGTCCTCCCCGCTCAGCTCCACCTCCACGGACCGGACGTTCTCCTCCAGGTGCCGGACGCTTGTGGTGCCGGGAATCGGTACGATGTCCTCTCCCTGCTCCAGGACCCAGGCCAGCGCCAGCTGCGCCGGCGTCACGTCCTTCTCGCCGGCGATCTCCTCCACCCTCTCCACCAGCTCCAGGTTCTTCGCGAAATTCTCACCCCGGAAGCGCGGCGACTGCCGCCGCCAGTCGTTCTCGGGCAAATCCTCGAACCTCTCGAAGCGACCGGTGAGGAAGCCCCGCCCCAGGGGGCTGTAGGCCACGTAACCGATCCCCAGCTCCCGGACCGTGTCGAGGATCTCGCCCTCCGGGAAGCGGCTCCACAGGGAGTACTCGGTCTGGAGCGCCGTGATCGGATGCTCGGCGTGGGCCCGGCGGATGGTGGCCGGGGCCGCCTCCGAGAGACCCAGGTGTCGGACCTTGCCCTCCTCCTTCAGCGTGGCCATGGCCCCCACCGTCTCCTCCACCGGCACATCGGGATCCACCCTGTGCTGGTAGTAGAGATCGACGTGGTCCACGCCCAGGCGCTGGAGCGAGGCGTGGCAGGCCTCCCGCACGTAGGACGGCCGGCCGTCGACGCCCAGGTAGCCGCCGTCCTCCGAACGGACGTTCCCGAACTTGGTGGCCAGGACCACCCGGTCGCGGCGGTCCCGGATCGCCTCGCCCACGAGCCTCTCGTTCGTGAACGGGCCGTACATGTCGGCCGTGTCCAGGAAGTCGACACCCAGGTCCAGGGCACGGTGGATCACCTCGATGCCCCGCTCCCCGGACGGCGACCCGTAGAACTCGCTCATTCCCATGCAGCCGAGCCCCACGGCCGAGACCTCGAGCCCCTGCTCTCCCAGTCTCCTCGTTTCCACGGTTCGAACCCTCCCGTAGCGCGTGATCAGAGCGTCGGCTGACCGCCGGAGCCCGTCGACAGCGTGGCCCACCAGAGCAGGAAGAGGAGCGCGGCCCCGGCGGCGGTCCAGACGATCACCGTCTGTCGGGTCTCCAGCTCCTCCGCCTCCTCCGGCGCGCCGGCGGACCGGTCCGACGTCTCCTCCCCTCCGCCGCCTGATCCCGCGGCGCCGGCCACCAGCCAGGCCGCCAGGTACGCCGCGGCCAGGGCCGCCACGATGGCCATCACGATCTGCAGCGGGCTCGGATCGAACAGGTACACGACTCTCCCCCTCGTTCCAGACGTTCAGCCAGCCAGCGCGACGAAAAACGTGGCGGCGGAGGCGCTGAAACTCCACCCCGCCGCACCCCGTAGGGAGGGCCGACAGCGAGAGAAACGGATACGGGAACCACATAGATCGAGGGACGCGAGGTCACACCATGTTCTTCTCCACGCTCAGCCTGTTCATCATCCTGGCCGTCGTCGGGCTGATCCCGGTCTTCATGGTCCGGCCCCAGCTCGAGACGGCGGCCGACACGCTCCGGCACAGCTTTCCCCGGGCCTTCCTGCTCGGACTCGCGGCGGAGTTCCTGCTGCTCCCCGGGCTCGTGGTCCTGGCCCTGGCCCTCCTGACGATCCCGCTCATTCCGCTCTACGTCGCGGCGGCGGGCCTGGCGCTCCTGGGAGGATACCTGGCCGCGGCCTACGCGGCGGGCGGTCTGGCGGCGGAGCAGGACGCCGAGTGGGCGGAGAACCTCCGCGGAGGCCCGTACAAGACCCTTCTGGTGGGGCTGGCCCTCCTGCTGGTCCTCTACGCCATGATCGGGCCCTTCGGGATCCTGGGCGTCCTGGGCGACCTGTTCGAGGCGATGCTGTGGACCGCCGCCTCCGTGGTGAGCTGGGTGGCGGTCACGTCCGGGTTCGGCGCCGTGCTCCTCTCCTACGGCGGCACCCGGGACGATTACGCCCGTCCGGAGAGTCCGGACCTGGGCGAGGGCCCCGGCCGGGCGGTGGTCTGAGGCGGGCCCGGGCCTGCCCTCAGCCGTCCCCGCCCCGGGCGGCCTCCACGAACGACCGCACGCGGCTCTCGCTGACGGGTGCCTCCGTGCGCCCCCCTTCCTTCACGGCGGTGCCGACGATCACGCCGTCGGCCTCCTCCAGGATCTCCGCTGCCGACTCGCGGGTGACCCCGCTCCCGGCGAGGACCGGCACCCCGGCGGCCGCCCGTCTGGCGTCCCGCAGCTGGTCCGGTTTCGGGGGGCGTCCCGTGGAGTCGCCCGTGACGATCACGCCGTCGGCCCTTCCCCTCCCGACGACGTCTTCCACCTCCAGGCCAAGCGGACGCTCCTCGCCCAGGGGAGAGGAATGCTTGACCCGCACGTCGGAGAGGAGGTGCACGTCCGGCGCCACCCGGCGGCGGAGCCGCTGGAGCTCGTGGGCTCGCCCCTCCACCACCCCCTGGTCCGTGACGCGCGCGCCGACGTAGACGTTCACCCGGACGAAGCGACCTCCGGCGGCGGAGGCCACGGCGAGCGCGGCCGCGCCGTCGCTCCGCAGCACGTTCACGCCCACGGGGAGCCCACCGGCCTCCCGGGCCGCGGCCGAGATCCGTGTCATGAAGGCCACGACGTGCTTCGGCACGTCCGTCGGATGGTAGGGGGCGTCACCGTAGTTCTCGACCAGCACCGCGTCGGCGCCTCCCCGGGCGAGGGCCGCCGCGTCCCGCCGGACCCGGTCGAGGATTCCCGGAAGACCGTCCGCCTCGCCCCGGGGGCTCCCGGGCAGCGGCGGGACGTGCACGACGCCGATGACCGGCGTCGTCGTCCCGAGGACCTCCTCGAGCCAGCTCACGTGCTCTCCAGCAGCCGCCGGATGAAGCGCTTGGTGTCGCTCGGGAAATCCGCGTCCAGGATCCACCGCGCGTAGTCCGGGTGCTCCGTCACCGGCTCGCCCCGGTGCTTGCCGAAGGCGAAGACCACGTGGCCCCGGCGGCGGCGGAGCTTACCGGCGCGGTCCACCTCGTCCGGCCTGCGGGAGAGGACGAGCATCTCCTCCAGGCTCAGGCCGTGCGTCTCGCGCAGGGCTGCCAGCAGACGGGGCAGCACGCGGGTGTCGGCCGCGGCGGAGTGTGCGTCCTCGAGCTCCCGCTCCAGGAAGCGGCGCACGGCGTGCGAGAGCGTCCAGCCCGGCCCCTTCACGTCCGGCGCGCTGTCCGGCGGCGACTCGCCCCCTTCTCCGCCCGCCGGCGGGCCGTCCGCGGCCTCGCCGGTCCGGACGCCGCCCTCCATCTCCTCCCACACGCGCATCAGGTCCACCTCGCGCACCCGCTCCAGGTCCAGCCCCGGCTGGCCGGCCCGCTGCAGCTCCAGGTCCAGCATCACCGTGTCGAAGCTCCGGATGTTGTACCCGCAGAGGATCCGCCCCTCGACGAGCTGCTGTATCCGGCCCGCCTCCTCCCGGAACCGCGGCGCGTCGGCCACGTCCTCGTCGGCGATGCCGTGGACGGCGGTGGCGCCGGGCGGGATGGGCCGACCGGGGTGGTACCGCCGTACCGTGAGCTCGTCGTCGTCCGGTCGCACGGCGGCCAGCTCCACGATCCGGTCGGACTCGGGATCGGTGCCGGTGGTCTCGAGGTCGAAGTACAGCAGCCGCCGTGCGTCGGGGCCGTCGCCCCGGCGGCCCTCCCTGTGGCTCACCCTCCGGGAGCGAGGCTGGCGTCGCGGTCCGTCGGCCCGGTCCCCGCCGGCGCCGTCCCGTCCGGGTCGACCTCCCCCGGGAGCGGGAACCAGCGGAGGTGCTCGAAGTCCGCCGACAGATCCGGCGCCCCGCCGGCCAGCGGCTCCCCGGCGGCGTCGCGCAGCAGCCGACGCGCCTCGTCCAGGTACTCCTCCAGGCGGGCCTCCGGCGCCGTCTCCCACTCGGTCCGGTAGCGGAGGCCGCCGCTCCGGGGGTCGAAGTCCACGTCCCGCAGGCTGAGCGGCGGCTCCGCCGGCTCCACGGCGTGGGTCCAGAGCCCGGTCATGGGATCGAAGCGGTACTCGTTCAGCAGCCGCCACCCTTCGCTGGCCACCAGCTCCACAGCCTCCAGGATGTACCGGAAGGTCCGCTCCGAGATGAAGTAGTTGAAGTTCACCCGGACCCAGCCCGGCTTGACGCCCTCGCAGCCCCGACCGATCTCGCGCTCGAATTCACGGGAGGTGGTGAGGTCGATGCCGAGCAGCCGGTGGCCGTACGGGCCCGCGCAGGAGCATCCCCCCCGGGACTGGATGCCGAACAGGTCGTTCAGGAGGGCCACCACGTAGTTGTGGTGCAGGTACCGCCCGCCCGGATGCCGGACCACGAAGGAGACGATCGAGAGGCGGTCGGCCTCCTCGCTGCCCAGGATCTCCAGCCGGGGGTGGTCGCTCCACCGGTCGATGGCCCGGCGGATGAAGTCCTCCTCCCTGCGCCGGATGAAGTCGGGCCCCACCTCCTGCTTGAGCCGAAAGACGAGGCCGGCGCGGATGGAGCCCACGATGTCCGGCGTGCCGCCCTCCTCGCGGTGCTCCGGGTCGTCCAGATACCGTTGCTCCTCCGGGTTCACGTACCACACGGTGCCGCCGCCGGGGACGTCGGGCACCCGGTTGTCGAACAGCTCGCGCCGGGCCACCAGGAGCCCCGGCGTCCCGGGCCCGCCGATGAGCTTGTGAGGGGAGATGAAGACCGCGTCCTTGTAGGAGCCGTCGCCCTCCTTCGAGCCCATGTCGATGGGCGTGTAGGGGGCCGCCGCGGCGAAGTCCCAGAACGACAGGGCGCCGTGCTCGTGCAGGAGATCGGCGATCTCGTCGGTGGGCGTCACGATGCCGGTGACGTTGGAGGCCGCCGAGAAGCTCCCGATCTTCAGCGGCCGATCCCGGTACCGCTCCAGCTCCCGGCCGAGCTCCTCGAGGTCGATGCCGCCGTCCAGGTCCTCGTGGATGCGGACCACCTCGGCCACCGACTCCCGCCACGGAAGCTCGTTGGAGTGGTGCTCGTAGGGACCCAGGAACACCACGGGGCGCTCCTCCTCCGGGATCCGCTCCGACAGGCGGTATCGGTCGTCCAGGTCGTTGGGGATCCGGAGGTTCAGGACGCCGATCATGCGATCGATGGCGCCCGTGGAGCCGGAGCCCGCGAAGACCACCGCGTGCTCCTCCCCGGCCCCCACGGCCTCCCGGATGATCGCCCGCGCCTCCTCGCGGAAGCGGGTGGTCTGCAGGCCCGTCCCCGAGCTCTCGGTGTGGGTGTTGGCGTAGAGGGGGAGGACCGCGTCCCGGATGAAGTCCTCGATGAAGTCCAGCGAGCGGCCCGACGCCGTGTAGTCGGCGTAGGTGACCCTCCGTGCCCCGAAGGGCCCGCGGACCACCTGGTCTCGGCCGATGATCGAGCTCCGGATCCGCTCCAGCCACTCCGTCCGGCCGCTCATGCTCGGCCTCCCGGTGCGTTCCTCAGTTTCCGCCGTCGCCCTCGCGGGCGTACTCCACGTCGCCCCCCACCACCGTGTAGTCGACACGCGTCTCGGGAATGGAATCGGCGGGGATCGTCATGATGTCACGGGAGAGCACGGTGATGTCGGCCAGCTTGCCGGGCTCCAGCGAGCCGCGCCGCTCCTCGGCGAAGGCCGAGTACGCCCCGTTGATGGTGTACGAGCGGAGGGCCTGCCGGCGGGTCATGGACTGCTCCGGGTAGAACGTGGAGTCCTCCATGGTGGCGATCTCCCGCGTCACCGAGCAGTGAAAGCTGTCCAGCGGGTCGATGTTCTCCACCGGCACGTCCGTGCCGTTGTTCACCACCGCGCCGGACTCCATGAGGGCCTTCCACACGTAGGCTCCCTCCCGCGCGCGCTCCCGGCCCAGCCGCTGCACCACGTACGGGGCGTCGGAGCAGGCGTGCATGGCCTGCATGGACGCGATGACCCCCATCTCGCCGAAGCGCGGGATGTCCTCCGGGCGCAGGTGCTGGGCGTGCTCGACGCGCCAGCGCATGGTGTCGCCGTCCACGCCCGCGCTGTCGAACAGGGCCGCGAACAGGTCCAGCGTCTCCCGGTTGGCCCGGTCGCCGATGGCGTGGACCGCCACCTGGTAGCCGTTCTCCATGGAGATTCGCGCGATCTCCCGGATCCGCTCCATGTCCGTGACGTTCACGCCCGTGTAGCCGGCGCGGTCCGCGTACGGCTCGATCATCCACGCGCTGCGGGACCCGAGCGCGCCGTCCGCGGTGACCTCCCCCACCGAGCGGACGGTCAGATGACCGCTTCCGTAGCCCACGGTCCGGATCGCCGCCAGGGAGTCAGCCTGCCCGGGCGTGACCTCGCGCTGGGAGACCATGGCGTACATCCGGATCCGCATGCCCCCGTCGTCGGCCATGCGCCGGTAGAGGTCGATGGTACCGAAGGAGGCGCCCTGGTCGTGGAAGCTGGTCACGCCGTGCTCCAGCGCGTTCTGCACGGCGAGATCGGCCATCTCGCGGCGACGCTGGCGGCGCTCCTGTTCCGTCATTCCCTCCCGGGAAGCGTCGAGGGCCTCGCCCACCAGAGACTCCGCCTCGTCGATGAGGACACCGGTAGGCCGCCCCCGTCCGTCCCGGACGATCTCGCCCCCCGCCGGCGCCTCCGTGTCGACGTCCAGCCCGGCCAGCTCCATGGCCCGGGCGTTGGCGATGGCCGCGTGGCCGCTGGCGTGGCTCAGCAGGACCGGATTCTCCGGTGCCACCTGGCTCAGGCGATCGTGCACGGGAAACCCCTGCACGGTCCGGGCGGGTTCCTCGTCCCACTTCTCCTGGTGCCATCCCCGGCCCAGGATCCACTCGTCGGGCTCCGCTTCGGCCGCCGCCGAGTCCACCATCTGGACGATCCGGTCCCAGCTGGACGTGCCGAGCAGGTCGAGCTGCATCTGTGCGCTGCCCATGCCCATGAAATGCCCGTGGGCCTCGACGAAGCCGGGCATGGCCACCCGGCCGTCCAGCTCGATCACCCGGGTGTCGGAGCCGACGTGGGCCTCCATCTCGGCGTCCGTGCCGACGGCGACGATGGTGTCCCCGGATGCGGCCAGGGCCTCGGCCGTGGGACGGGTCGAGTCCACCGTGACGATCTTGCCGCCGCGGAGCACCAGGTCCGCCGGCTCCTGGCCTCCCGGCCCGCAGGCGATGGAGGCCAGGGCGAGGATCAGCAGACCCACCGCCGGGCCACGCGGGACGGGTATGGAGCGGGCGACGGTTCGAAACGGTCGATGCATGCGGGTTCCCTCTCGTCTCCGATCGATCGTTCAGGTAACGCCTTGCCTGCCGTAACCTTGCGCCGCCTCCGCCTCAGCGCCACCCGGAGCGCACCACGGTTCCCTCCGATTCGAGCGGCGAGGACCCGCCGGCGGCGAGACCGACGTCGTCCAGCGCCACGCTCCCCGACGGGGTCCGGTCGAAGACGAACCGGATCCGGGACAGCGACGTCGGGTCGAAGCCCGGGTTCTCGTCCGCGAAGTCGGCCAGCGGCAGGCGGTAGCTCTGGAGCAGGGGCTCCGACCGGCGGGGCATCCGCTGGCGGGTGAGCTCCATCGTCTTGAGAAGCCGGATCTCGACCCGCGGCGGCACCGGGCGGTACTCGGACAGGGGGATGCGGGCCCGCGTCCCGTCGCCGTCCACCAGCTCCACGGTGAGGTCGATCCGATCACCCGACATGTCCGGGTTGGACGCCGAGTCCGGGGCCGATCCGCCGGAGGTGTCCGCCCCCGGCAGATCGGGTTGCATGGAGGCCGCGGAGAACAGAAGCGTCCCGGCCGAGTCCGGGGCTCCCCCCGGGAGCGAATCCGGCTCCAGGCGGAGCTCGTAGGCGGCCGGGCTGCTGGCCGACCGGGACGAGCCCTCGTTCGCGCCCCCGGCAGAATCGGCGGCGGCCGTGTCGGCGCGTCCCCAGGCGAGGACCACGGCGTCGTTGGACTGCGGGTCGCCGTCGCGGAACTCCAGCTCCTCCTCCCGCCACTCGCGGAGCGATCGTCCGTCGGCGGTCACCCCGTCGACCGTACCGGTGGTCAGGTCCAGGTCCTCCTGATAGGTGGCCAGGTGACGCACGTTCGTGTCCCGATACCGGGTCACGTACAGCGTCTCCGGCAGCCACTCCCGGGCGGCCCGGTGATCCCGGAAGAGCGCCCGGTACCGGTCACGGCCCCGGAGCGTGGCGTCGAGAAAGCCGCCGACGAACACCTTCGCCGCCTGCCGCTGATCCTCCCCCGGCATGATGGGGGCGGTGTTCAGGAGCCACCCGCCGGGCAGCCCGTAGTCGCGTCGTCCCCAGCCGGTGTTGAACTGCCCGTGGTTGGCGCCGTGGATGAAGATCGCCGCCTTGAAGTCGTCCTCGCCGAGCCCGGCGCGCTGGTAGACGCGGACCCCCTCGAAGCTGGCCTCGTCGCTGTCGTAGGAGCCGTGCAGGACCAGGTAGCTCGCCTCCTCCGGTGCCAGTCTCCGCTCGTAGCGGCGGTCGGTGGGGGCGATGGCCACCACGGACTCGATGTCGAAGCCGTACTCGAAGGGCACGTCGGCGTCGTCCGGGTAGTACGGGAGGCGGTTGAAGGCCGACGCCATGGCTACCGCCTCCCCGCCCCGCGAGTGCCCGACCAGCCCGATCCGTGTCGTGTCCACCAGGCCGTGGAAGGGGTTGTCGTCCTCCCGGGCCCACCGGTGCCACTGCTGAAGGTGCTCCAGCAGCAGCCACGCCCGGGCCGACATCTCGCCCGTGTCGAAGCCGCCGGACCAGCTGCCGTTGATGAAGTTCTCGTCGATGGAGGCCGCCACGTATCCGCGGCTGGCCAGCAGGCGACCCAGGTACTCGTATCCCCCGTCGGAGTAGTCGAGCATGGAGTGATTGCCGTGGACCATGAGCACCAGGGGAAAGCGCCCGTCGGCGTCCGGGTACCACACCCGGCCGTTCAGCGGAAACCGCTCCGGGCCGAACCCCCACAGCCTCTCCCGCACGTCGGCCGTGAAGCCCTCCCAGGCCGGGATCACCTCGCGCCCGTCCACCCGCGGCGTCACCAGGTCGGCGTCCTCACCGAACTCCGGACGTCGCGGGTTCTCCCCGCTGCCGTAGGTGAGCGCACCGACGTCGTACGCGCCCGTGGCGGCCGGGCTCCCGACGTCGACCTGTGCCGGCGCCCGCTCCGTCACCGGGGCCGGCGAGAGCTCCTCCACGGGTCCGGGGCCCGGGCTCAAAAGCCACCAGACCCCGGCCACGTTCAGGGCCACCGCCACCGTGAGGAGGCTCCCGCCCGCCAGGTAACCCGGCGAACTCTCCCCGCCGAATCGGCCGCCGAACAGGTGCCACAGGCTCCCCACGGCCAGCGCCTCGGTGGCCACGTACGCCACGCCCCACCACCGGAGGATCTCCTCCGGGAAACCGAGTCCGATGTAGGGCAGGTCGTTCAGAACGAAGAGACCCACCACGGAGCCCGCGAAGGCGGCGGCGAAGGGCCGGGGTACGGGCCCGGTCCGAACGAGGGTCAGCAGGAGTCCCGCCGCCGCCGATCCCAGGATCGCGAGGAGGAGGCCCGCCGCGGCTCCCGCCCCGAGGTCCACGATACGACCGTACCCGGACTGCCAGAACCAGCCTGCCAGGAGCCCCGCGGCCGCCACCGAGAGCACCGCCCCGATGGAGGCGCCCCTCCACGCCGGCTGCCGGGCCAGCAGGTGCCAGCCGCCGGGATCTCTCCCTCCGCGCCCCGGCTCCGCGCCCCGCCCGCCCCGAGATCCGTCGTCCGCTCCGCCCCGCATGCCGACCCCCTTCGTGGCGAGATCCCAGTGCTCTACTGACCTGCATCCGGTCGGGGCCGTCCGGCGCCCGCGACCGACAGGCGACGTCCGGCAGGCTAGCCGCTTCGTCCGGGGCGTGCAATCACGAGATCACGAGCCCGGGGCACGTCCGTCCCGGAGCTCCTCCAGCGGATAGAAGGTCCCGCGCCACTCGATTCCGCCGCGGATCAGCGCCCCGGCCGTGGAGCGGACGGTGATCCAGGCGAACACGAGACCCGTCACCGGCCACAGGACCGCGAGCCACGGCCGCACCGACGAGTAGCGGGTCGTGCCGGCAAACAGGCCGGCCGAGGCGACCACCGCAACCAGGTTCAGCCAGCGCGCCGGGCCCGGGCTCACGACGACGCCGATCCACGGCCACACGTTGAGCCCCAGGGTGACCAGCAGACTCCCGGCCGCGGCCGCCAGAGAGTAGTCCAGGCCGGCCCACAGGGAACGGCTGAGCCCCCGCACCGCTTCGCCGAGGGAATCGTACCACGGGACGCGGATCTGGCCCGTGCCGTAGACCACGTCGGCCCGCGCCCCGTTCGTCTTGAGCAGCCGGGCCAGGCGCATGTCGTCGTCGGGACGGGTCCGGATCGCCGCGTGTCCCCCGGCGTCGCGGTACGCGGGCTCCCGGACCAGGTTGAAGGCGCCCACCCCCACGTGCCGGTCGCTCTCCGGATCCCGGGCCTTCCACGGCTCCGCGAACTGGGTGAAGTAGACCTGGAAGGTGCCGGCGAAGGCGCCGAGGAGCGGGCCCGGCATGTCCAGGTCGGGAGCCGCCGTCAGGTGGTCCAGATTCTCCCGCCGCAGTCGGCCGACGGCCCGGCGGAGGGCGTCCGGCGCGAAGACCGCATCGGCGTCCGTGAAGAGGAGGATCTCGCCCCGGGCCTCGTCCGCCGCCCGCTGGAGGGCGTGGTTCTTCCCGAGCCAGCCGGACGGGAGCTCCTCCACGTGCAGCACCCGGAGCCGCTCGCTGTCCGCCGCCAGACGGTCGAGGATCTCGCCGGTGGCGTCCTCCGAGCGATCGTCCACCGCCACGACCTCGAGCGCCGGATACTCCATCTCGACCATGGAGCGCACGCCGTCGGCGACCTTGCCCTCCTCGTTCCGGGCCGCCACGCAGATCGAGACCTCCGGCGCCTCCCGGTCGACCACCGGGGGCTGGTCGCGCAGAAACTCGATCCCGGCCATGCCCCGGCCCACGCGGAGCACGGTGACCGTCCAGTACAGGGCCGCCAGGGACGCGAGGGCGGTCAGCCAGGGAGATTCGATCACGCCCGGGAGGTGGTGGATGCGGCCCGGTCGGGGCCGCGCGGGATCAGTGGCCGGCCGACTCGCCCCACAGCTCCCGGAGACGCTCGTCCCGGCCGCAGTTCCACCGGTAGAACTTGTAGCGGAGGGAGTGCTCCTGGTAATAGTCCTGGTGGTAGTCCTCGGCCGCGTAGAAGGCGTCCAGCGGCTCGACGGGCGTCACGATCTCGCCGGGCAGGGCGCCGGAGTCCACGAGCCGCTCCTTCGACGCCTCCGCCAGCTCCCGCTGCTCCTCGTTGTGGTAGAAGATCGCAGTGGTGTACTGGTAGCCGCGGTCGCAGAACTGTCCGCCGTCGTCGGTGGGGTCGACGTTGTGCCAGAAGACCTCCAGCAGCTTCGTGTAGCTCACCACCGACGGATCGTACACCACCTGCATCGCCTCCCGGTGGCCCGTGTCGCCGGAGGAGACCTCCTCGTAGCTCGGGTTCTCCACGTGCCCCCCCGCGTAGCCCGAGGTGGTGGATACGACCCCCTCGAGCTCGTCGTAGGGCGGCTCCATGCACCAGAAGCAGCCGCCGGCGAAGGTGGCGCGGGCCCGCTCGGAGCTCTCGGTGGTCACGATGCCATCCGTCTCTGTTGTCACGTCGGTGGTGGGAACCAGATCCACGGTGTCCGCCGGCACGCCCGCCGCTTCAGCGGAGACCCCCCGGTCGGCATCGGGGGCTCCGGTCGGCGCCGTGAGCGCCATCGCCGCCAGGGCGACGACGCCGACGGCCGCGGCGACCAGCGTTCCGGCACGCTCCTGCATCTTCGATCTCTCCCGTTCGTGTCCGCTTTCCCGTCAGGTCCGGAGCTCCGGGAGCTCCTCCCCCTCGGGGACGAACTGGAGGGCGAGCCCGTTGTTGCAGTACCGCTTCCCGGTGGGCGGCGGGCCGTCGTCGAAGACGTGGCCCTGATGCCCTCCGCACCGGGCGCAGTGGTACTCGGTGCGCGGGAAGATGAGCTTGAAGTCGCGCTTCGTCTCCACGTGCCCCTCGATGGGCCGGTAGAAGCTGGGCCACCCCGTTCCGCTCTCGAACTTCGTGTCCGACGGGAAGAGCGGGAAGAAGCAGGCCGCGCAGATGTAGGTCCCGTCGCGCTCCTCCTCCAGGAGCGGGCTCGTACCGCGGGGCTCCGTCTCCTCCTCGAAGAGGATGCGGAAGCGGTCCTCCGGGAGGATCTCCCGCCACTCCTCCTCGCTCCGGTCGATCTTCGGCACCTGCTGCCCCGTCGCTCCCGTCTTCCTGGCCATGGCCGCTCCTCCCGGGCCGCTGTCCCAGGCCGCGGGAAACGCCGCCGTGGCGCCCGCCAGACCCAGGGCCTTCAGAAATCGTCGCCGTTCCATCGCCGTTCACTCCCTCCCTCGTTCGCCGATCTGCCGCACGGGGCCTCCTCTCTGCCGCCCGCGGTCGGCTCCGTGGTGCATGTACACCGTCGTCGGTGAAAGGGATCGGACGGGACGGAAGTTCCCGACGTCTCCGCCGGAAGAGCCCGGATCAGCGCCCCGCCCCCGACGTCCCCTCCCCTCCACCGGTGGTCAGGCCCTCGATCTGCCCGTCGTTCTCGAACCACTCGATGATGTACCGCTGGGCACGCATGAAGTTGGACGGCTGGGACCAGATGCCGTGGTACTCCTCGTTGAACCGGAGCATGACCGTGTTGACGCCCTGGCGCTTGAGCGCCTGGTAGAACTCCTCGGTCTGCGCGATCGGCGTCCGCAGGTCCTTCACGCCGGTGGCGAGGAGCGTGGGCGTGTTCACCTGGTCCGCGTACATGAGCGAGGAGTGCTCCAGCCAGGGATCCGGGTTCTCCCAGAAGGGCTCCTCGAAGAAGCTGTGCGTGAAGTAGGGGATGTCGGTGGTGCCGGCCATGCTGATCCAGTCGATGACCGGGCACAGGACCGCGGCCGCCTCGAAGCGGTCGGTGTGGCCGATGGCCCAGCTGGAGAGCACACCGCCGCCGCTGCATCCCGTCACGTACTGGCGGTCGGTGTCCACGTAGCCGCGATCCACGAGGCTGTCGACGCCGGTCATCAGGTCCTCGTGGTCCACGCTGGGGTAGTCCTGGCTGATGGCCGCCCCGAAGTCCGTTCCGTAGCCGGTGCTGCCCCGCGGGTTGGCGTACAGCACGACGAATCCGTTGGCCGCGAGGTTCTGGAAGATCCAGCTGAAGCCCACGTCGTACATCGCGTGGGGACCGCCGTGGATGAAGAGCACCATCGGGTACTCCTCGCCCGGATCGAAGGACGGCGGCTTCACGATCCAGCTCTGCACCCGGGCGCCATCGGTGGACCGGTACCACATCTCCTCCACCTGCCCGAGGCCGACGTCCCTCAGCACGTCCTCGTTCACGGAGGTCAGCCGGTGGAAGCGGTCGAAGTCGCCGGGCCGGTACCGCACCACGTCCTCCGGCTCCATCGGCGCGCTCAGGGCTCCGGCGGCCGTCCCGTCGGAGGAGAGCGACGCCAGGCTCACCATGTGCTCGCCCTCCGTGAGCTGGCGAGGCCCGCTCCCGTTCCCGGGCGCGAACCACACGTTGCGAGCCCCCTCGTTCGGGACGGTGAAGTACAGTCCGCCGCCATCCGGCCGCCAGTGCAGGTCCTGGATTCCGCGGTCCAGGTCGGCGGACAGCCGGCTCCGCTCGCCGTCCCCGTCGAGCGGCAGCGTCCAGAGCTCGGGCGCCATGTACGTGAGGTCGGTCTCGGCGTGGCCCGTGAAGGCGACCCGCTCGCCCCGGGGGCCCACCTCCGGGCCCGACCAGGTCCCCGGATCGTCCGTCAGCCGCCGGATCTCCTTCGACTCCACCTCGACGGCGTAGATGTGCGACTGGCGGTAGTTCCGGTCCGGATCGCCTTCCTTCCATCCGAAGCCGTCGAAGACCAGGTGGGACCCGTCGGGCGTCCAGTCGTAGCCGCCCCCGGAGGGCAGGAAGTCGAAGCGGGCGCCCACGTGCCAGTCACCCGACGTGAGCTGGCGGGCCGTGCCGCCCGTGGCCGGCACCGTGAACAGGTGGGTCCACCCCTCGTCCATCCAACCGAGTCCGTCCGCCCGGTAGTGGATGCGGTTCACGACCTCGGGCGGCGCGGTCCAGTCGGCCCCCTCGGGAGGCGCCGGGAGGTCCACCGACCACCCCTTCACGTCGGGGACGTGCTTCACGAAGGAGAGCCGGTCTCCCTGCGGGCTCCACTGGACGTTGCGGGGACGCTCCTCCAGGTGAGTCACCTGCGTGGGACCGCCCTCTTCCCCGAGCCAGAGCACGAAGATCTGCGGCCGTCCCGCCTCGCCCTCGGCCACGTATGCGATCCGGTCGCCGGACGGCGACCAGCGGGGACTGGAGCCCTCCACCAGCCTGCGCTTCCTGGAACCGTCCGAGCGCATGATCCACAGCTCGGACGTCCAGCTGTCCTCACGGGCGTCGACCCGGGACCGGGAGTAGACGATCCGGGAACCGTCGGGGGAGATGCGCGGATCCGACACCCCCTCCCAGTCCAGGTAGTGCTCCACCGTGAGAACGCTGTCCGGCGCCGCGCCGGTCGCGGCGGCCGGCGTCGCGACCGCCGGAGCAGCGAGGACGCAGAAGAGGGCGGACGACAGCACGAGGGCGAGAGACCGCATCCCGGACCTCCTCGGAGGCGTCGGCGTGGTGAGCGATGGCGCCGCGGCGCGAGCACGCCCGCGACGGCGACACCGGCACACTACCGCCGGCCTTCCGCACTGTCTACCTGTATGTACGACGTCCGGGGCCGGGAGCGTCGGCGGATCTCCGCTTGCTGCTCCCTCGCCCGGTCAGACGGCCGCGCCGGGCCTACTCGACGTCGACCAGCTCCACCTCGAAGGTGAGCTCGCGGCCGGCCAGCGGGTGGTTCAGGTCCAGCGTCACCGTGGACTCGTCGGTCTCGGCGACCCGGGCCGGCGCCCGCTGGCCGTTCTCGAGCTGAACCTCGAGCTCGTCGCCCACGTCGGGATCCATGTCCTCCGGGAGCTCGCTGCGCGGGACGGGGAGGATGCGCTCGTCGCTCCGGGGACCGTACGCCTCTTCCGGGGGGAGCGTGGTGGAAGCCGTGTCGCCCGGCTCGAGGCCCAGCACGGCGTCCTCGAATCCCGGGATGACCTCGTCGGCGCCGATCTCGAAGGAGATCGGGTCGCGCTCCTCGGAGGTGTCGAACACCGTGCCGTCCTCGAGCGTGCCGGTGTAGTGAACGGTGACGGTGTCGCCCTGCTCTGCTTCGGCCATCTGATGTACCTCGACTGGAAGTGGTGGGGTCCGTCGATCGAATCGATCCTTACCTACACGGCTCCCGGGCCAGCGGTCGCCGGCTCGTCTGGAGGGGGAGGCGTGCGGAACCGGCCGGACGCGAACACAGGCCTCCCTTCGACATCGGCCCCGGGACCCGACAACGTGGGGACGCGCCGGAGAGCCGACAGCCGCGGACGCCGGAGCCGGGAGAGG
>CANPVF010000113.1 GCA_947581645.1 Candidatus Caribbeanibacter nitroreducens
GATCTGCGTGCGCAGCGAGTCCAGCTGCGGGTTGAGCTCCTCCTGGCTCACGTGGCCCGCGCAGGCGGACAGTCCGAAGGCCAGGCCGAGAGCCGCTACGGTGGCGAGTTTCCTGTGCATGGTGCTCACACGTCCTCCTTGGTCGGTCTGAGCGGCGCGTCCTCCGCGCCGGCTGCTTCGATCGTGCCGGCGGCCGTCCCATCGACGGCCGGTGGATCGACGGATGATCGAGGGCGGCACGCGACTCCCGCGGGCCGCTGTCTGCGGCGCATAATGTATAGCCCGCGGCGTCTCGTACACGCAAATTCGCCGGATCGGCGCCGACGGGCGGCCTCCTCCGGTCAGGTGCCCTGCGCCCGCTCCACGCGCCGCCGCCACTCCAGCGAGCGCTCCCAGCCCTCGGCGGCCCGGGTGGTCGGCTCCCAGCCGAGCTCCCTCCGGATCCGGGAGCCGTCGAAGGGATCGTCGTGCGCGAAGAACCACAGGTGCCGGCCACGGGCCACGTCCGCCAGCTCCCGGGGGAGGATCTCGATCGCCGCTCCGAGGGCCCGGCTGCCGGCCCGGAGAACCGCCTCCGGGACCGGGATCACGGGACCGGAGGCCTCGGTGATCCGCCGGGCCGTCTCCAGCAGCTCGCGCTGCGTGAGGGTCCCGTCGTCCGTGACGTTGTAGGCCCGCCCCGCCGCGTCCGGGCTCCCGGCCGCCGTCCAGGCCGCGAGCGCCACGTTCCCGGCGTACACCACGGGAAGGCCGTTCCTGCCGTCGCCCACCCGGGCCACCACCGGCCGCCGGACGTGGCGCACGACCCGGGGCGTGAGCTCCCGGTCGCGCTCGCCCATGACCATCTCCGGCCGCAGGATCGTCCACTCCATCTCGGAGCCCGCCGAGCGCCGGACGACCTGCTCCGAGCGCCGCTTCGAACGCTCGTATCGGGCCGACTCCGGCACCGGGAGGTCGGTGGGGGAGGACTCGTCGATGGGGAGGCTGTCGTGGTCCGCCGGATGGCCGTAGACCGCCACCGAGGACAGGTGGATCAGCCGCCGCACGCCGGCGCGGAGACACTCGGCCACCACGTGCTGGGTGCCGTCCACGTTCACGGCGCGGTGGGTCTCCCACGGCGGATCGGAGCCCAGGACCGCGGCCGAGTGCACGGCGACGGAGCACCCGTCGGCGGCGCCGCGGAAGGTCTCGGGACGGGTGAGGTCTCCGATGACCAGCTCGCAGCCCAGCTCCTCCAGGTGTCTCGTGTCGCTCCCCGGACGGACCAGGCAGCGCACCGTCCACCCGCGCTCCACCCACAGCTCCGCCACGTGGCTGCCCACCAGGCCCGTGGCCCCGGTGAGGAAGAGCCGCTCCGGCGGCGGCGCGGCGGCGGACGTATCGGATGGGGCGGTCATGGTGGAGCTGTCACCGGAACGAGGACTCGGACGGGGCTGCGCGGACCCGGGGCGATGCCCCCCGTCCTTCGCCTGGCGGGCCACGGCGGGGAGCGATGCCCATAATATGAAGATCCGCCGCGGGCCGATGCGAGACGGATCGACGACACGGAGAGACGATGCCGGACTTCCGAGAGGCGCTGGACAGCGACCGCGTGGTGCTCTTCGACGGGGCCATGGGGACCGAGCTGTACCGGCGCGGCGTGTTCGTGAACCGCTGCTACGACGCCCTCTCCCTGGACGAGCCGGAGCTCGTGCGGGAGATCCACCGCGACTACCGGCGGGCCGGCGCCGAGGTGCTGGAGACCAACACCTTCGGCGGGAACCGGATGCGACTGCAGAGCTATGGCGAGGAAGGACGCGTCGAGGAGATCAACCGGGCGGCCGCCCGGCTGGCCCGGGAGGAGGCCGGGGAGGAGCTCTTCGTCGGCGGCAGCATGGGCCCCCTGGGCGTCCGCCTGGAGCCGTACGGTCCCACCTCGGAGGCCGAGGCCCGGGACATCTTCCGCCAGCAGGCGGACCTGCTGGCGGAGGGGGGCGTGGACCTTCTGGTCCTGGAGACCTTCAGCGACCTGAGCGAGCTGCGGCAGGCGGTGGAGGCCTGCCGGGCCACGGATCTGCCCGTGCTGGCGCAGATGACGATCCAGCCCGACGGCCGCACCTCCTACGGCGTGGAGCCGGAGCAGATCGCGGCGGCCATGGAGGACGCCGGCGCGGACGCCGTGGGGCTCAACTGCAGCGTGGGGCCGGCGGGGATGCTGGAGGCCGTGGAGCGGATGGCGGAGAGCACCCGGCTCCCCATCTCGGCCATCCCCAACGCCGGGATGCCGCAGGAGGTCGAGGGGCGGAAGATGTACATGGCGTCCCCCGAGTACATGGCCACCTACGCCCGGCGGCTCGTGGAGGCGGGGGCCCGGATGGTGGGCGGCTGCTGCGGCACCGGCCCGGACCACGTGCGCGAGATGGCCCGGCAGCTGGAGGAGGGCCCCCGGCCGCGGCCGCGGACCGCGCCGTCCGTGGAGGTCCGCCCGGCGGCCGAGGAGACGGAGCCGGAGGAGCCCACGCCCCTGGCGGAGCGCTCCGACTGGGGGCGGAAGCTCGACGAGGGGGAGCCCGTCACCTGCGTGGAGGTCCAGCCCCCCCGCGGCAGCGACCCGACCCCCCTGCTGGAGGCCTGCCGCCGGCTGGAGGAGGCCGGGGTGGACGCCGTGAACGTGCCCGACGGCGCCCGCGCCAGCGTCCGGATGGGCGTCATCGCGGCCGCGGCCCTGGTGCAGCGGGAGGTGGGGATCGAGGCGCTGGCCCACTACACCTGCCGCGACCGGAACCTGCTCGGGATGACCGGCGACCTGCTCGGAGCCCAGGCCCTGGGCCTGCGGAACCTGCTCCTTGTCACCGGCGATCCGCCCAAGACCGGCCCCTACCCCGACGCCACCGCGGTCTTCGACGTGGACTCCATCGGCCTCACGAACCTGGTCCGGCGGCTCAACCACGGCCAGGACGTCGGCGGCACCTCGCTGGGGAGCCGGACGGAGTTCGTCATCGGCGTGGGCGTGAACCCCGACGCCGAGGACCGCGAGCGGGAGATGCGTCGCTGGTACTGGAAGGTCGACGCCGGCGCGGAGTACGCCGTCACCCAGCCGGTCTTCGACGTGGAGTCGCTGGCCGAGTTCCTGTCGGAGACGGAGAGGCGAGGGACGCGCCTCCCCGTGGTGGCCTCCGTCTGGCCGCTGACGGGGCTCCGGAACGCGGAGTTCCTGAACAACGAGGTGCCCGGAATCCGGGTGCCGGAGCGGATCGTGGACCGGATGCGGCAGGCGGACGAGCGGGGCGAGAGCCACGCCCGGGCCGAGGGGCGGGCCGTGGCCCGGGAGATCACAGCCGAGGTGCGGGAGATGGCCGCCGGGGTACAGGTGATCGCGCCGGAGGGGGACGTCGAGCAGGCGCTCGGCGTGCTGGGATAGCGCGCTGCCATAGAATGGACGGCGCGCGTGTATGTGCATGCGAGGAGAGTGACCGCCGGAGCCCGTCGGTGTCCGGCCCGCGCCGCCGGGACCACCGGATCCGAAGCCACGACGAGGGAAGGGCGAGACCATGCTGAGTGATCTGCAGGACCGGGACGTGAGCCGCCGCCCCTCCACCGTGAACCTGCAGGGGCGGGTGCTCTTCCTCACAGAGGATCCGGAGCTGATCCGCCGCCAGCTGCGGGGCGAGGATCTGGACTGGGACCCCTCCATTCCCCTGCGGGACGACATCAGCACCGACGAGATCACGCCGGCCTGGGTCTGCTATCACTTCGACGAGACGCTGGGCGAGTACCCCTACGTGGGGCTGGAGACCGGCGGCGAGCACCCCATCGGCAGGAACGACGTGAAGGAGGGCGGCTTCGTGGCCTGTGTCTCCGGCAAGCGCCGGGGCAAGGGATCGAGCCGCGAGCACTCCCCCTACGCCGAGCGTGCCGCCGGCATCCGAATGGTGGTGGCCGAGAACATCGAGCGGATCTACCGGGAGAACTGCGAGAACCTGGGTATGCTGGCCACCACCGACTTCTCGGTCATCGAGAAGATCCGGCGCGGCGAGGAGATCCCCCTGGAGACCTTCACCCGGGACGCGGGTCCCATCCAGCGGGACGTGGTGGAGCACGGCGGCCTGCTGGACTATGCCGTGGCGCGGCTGCGTGGCGGCGTCCGGGTGCCGGACATCGACACCGACCCGGAGCGGCCCATGACCGCGGCCGAGAAGATCCTGGCCCGCCACTGGGTGCGGGACGCCTCCCGCGACGAGGTCGGCGTGCCGGCGGTGAAGCCCGGCGACACGGGCTTCGTCCGGGCGGACATCCGGTTCAGTCACGAGTACGTGACGCCCATGGCCTCCACGTTCTGGGAGGAGTTCGCCGGCGAGGACGCCCCCATCGCCGACCGGGACAACGTCTACTTCTTCCGCGACCACCTGGCCTTCCTCGACGAGGTGCTCACCGAGGAGAAGAAGGAGAAGGGACTCCACGAGGCGGCGGCGAAGCTCCACGACCGCCAGCGCGAGTTCGCCGACCAGCAGGGCGTCACGCTCCACGGCGAGCTCCCGGACCGGAAGGGCAGCGAGGCCATCTGCCACGTCATGGTCCAGGACCGCTACGCCGAGCCCGGGCAGGTCGTGGTGGGGAGCGACTCCCACACGCCCCACGTCGGCTCGCTGGGGTGCGTGGCCTTCGGCGTGGGGACCTCGGCCATCGTCAACTCCTGGGCCACCCGGGACGTGCGGGTGGAGGTGCCGCCCTCGGTGCAGATCCGCATCGACGGCCGGAAGGGGGAGAGCGTCACCGCCAAGGACATGATCCTCCACGTCCTCCAGCACCCCTACGTGAAGGAGGGCAGGGCCATCGGGAAGATCGTGGAGTACACCGGCGAGGCCGTGGAGGCGCTGGACGTGGACGAGCGGACGACGCTGACCAACATGGCCGCCGAGGTGGGGGCGTTCACCGGCTTCGTGGCGCCGGACGAGACCACGGCCCGGTGGCTGGCCGATCGGCGCGACCTGAGCCGCGAGGAGGCCCGGGAGCTGGTCCGGGGGATCGAGAGCGACGACGGGGCCGAGTACGAGTGGACGCTGGAGCTCGACGCCTCGGAGCTCGGGCCCATGGTGGCCCTGCCCGGGGACCCGGGGAACGGGATCCCCGTGGAGGAGCTGGAGGAGGACGTCCCCCTGGACATCGTCTACGCCGGCTCGTGCACCGGGAGCAAGCGGGACGACATGGACATGTACGCCCGCGTCCTCCGGGACGGCCTGGAGCAGGGACGACGCATCCCGGACGGGATCGAGGCCTACCTCCAGTACGGCTCCGTCGACGTGGAGGCCTACGCCCGCGAGGAGGGCCACGACGAGGTGTTCCGGGAGGCGGGGCTCGAGGTGCTGGCCCCGGGATGCGGCGCCTGCATCAACGCCGGGCCGGGCGTGAGCACCTCGGAGGACCAGGTCACCATCAGCTCCATCAACCGGAACTTCCCCGGCCGGAGCGGCCCCGGGAAGGTGTACCTGGCGAGCCCCTACACCGTGATGGCCTCGGCGCTGGAGGGGCGGGTCACGGGCTGGAGCCCGAACGGCGGGGAGAGCTGAGGGAGGCGGACGTCCTCAGCCGGTTCTCAGCCGCCGGGGCCCGGCTTCCCTCCGCCCGCGCCCGGCCCCGGGCGCCCCTTCCCTTTCCCTCTCTTCTCGTCCGTCTTCTTCCGGGCCCGGGACGCGCGGAGCCCCCACCCGAGGACGAAGCCCACGGCCAGGGGCACGAACATGAGGAGGGCCTTCGAGATCTCGGGCTCCCAGAGGAACACCTCCACCGGCACGGCGTCGGTGTTCATCCACGCGAAGATCACGACGGCGGCGCCGAGGACGGCCCCGACCAGGAGGAGGGTGGCGGCCCGGGAGGGCCCGGTGGGGGTCGTGTCGCCCGTTCGCTTCTGGCGGTTCATGGCTCTCCTCCCTCCTCGCGTGTCTCCCGTGATCAGCCGGCTTCTTCGAGCGCCTCCAGGGTCCGATCCGTGGCCCACCGCTTCAGGGCGGGCTTCCACGCCCACGAGAAGAAGGCCGCCAGCCCGCCGGGGCGGAGCTCGTCCACCGCCGTCTCCACTTCCGCCGCCACCGCGCGCCGGAGCTTCTCGCGGGCGCCCGACGGCAGCTCCTCCACGGAGGCCGTGAAGCTCTCCGGGACCGAGTAGGCGTCCTCGGCGCCGGGCTCGTACTCCATCACGTCCGACAGCTCACGTGTCAGCAGGGCGCGGGCGTCGCGTCGGCCGGCGCGGAAGTCGTGGGCCCTCCAGCTCGGCTGCAGGAAGCCGCCGGCCCCGGCCAGGAAGTCGCCGGCGAGCTCCTCGCCCCGGTCCGGCGCCACCAGGTAGAGCGGCAGGCCGGGGCGATCGCGGAGTCCCGCCGCGGTCTCCAGGATGAAGATCAGCTTCTTGATCCTGGTCCGGCCGGCGCGGGAGGAGACCGGATCCAGGGCCGGCGCCCAGCGCGGCTCGGACTCGATCCGCGCCAGGTTCTCCTCCAGGTAGTCCAGGGCGGGATCGCCGCTCCCGTCGTCCCCGTCCCGCCGCACCGCCACCTTCATCTCGGCCACGCGCTCGGCGAGCTCGCCGATCTGGCGCCCGAGGCCGATGGCGTCGGGGTCGTCCATCTGGCCGTGGAGGGCGGGCAGGCGCTCCGCCAGGGCCTCGAGGATCTCGACCCGGACGTTCGCCCGGTGCGCCTCCCGCCAGTCGCGGGCGGCGCTCTCTCCCAGCACCGCGTTCACGGCGCGCACGGCCGCCGCGCCGGCCGAGGGCAGCGGGCCGCCGGTGGCCGTCGACTCGATGCCCCGCTCGCGGAGGTCCGGGTTCACGACCACGTAGCGCCAGTCGTCGCCCCGGCTCCGCTCGCCCCGTCGTGCCAGCCGCCGGGCCAGCGAGATGGGCCGCGTGTCCGAGAGCCCGCCGTCGCCGTACCACATCTCGGCGCGGTCGCCACGGGCGTCGATCCGGGCCCCGGGGAGGTCCACCAGCTCCCGGGCCAGCCGTTTCGGCGGGAAGAACGGGGGCAGGCTCGACGAGGCCGCCGCGGTCTCCGCCATGGCGCCCCACACGTCGGATCCGGCGTGCTGCCGCTCTCCCACCTCGAACTCGGCCCAGTCCCGGTGGACGCGGGCGCCGTAGAACCGGTCCGGCGCGTTCAGGAAGCCGTACCGGAAGTCGTAGGGCAGGCCGTCCAGGTTCGTGAGCGAGAGCCCCACGCGGAGGGGCCGACCGGCGTGCCGGGAGCGGCTGTCGTCGGTGGCGGGGTCCGCGTCCACCAGCGACCGGGTCAGGTCGTCCAGGGCGCCGGCGTCCAGGAGGCCGCGGCGGTCGTCGCGTCCCGGGTTCAGCAGTACGCCGGCGTCCATGGCCTCCACCCACGTGCGCTCGATCCACGGCCGCAGGTTCTGGTTCACGCACAGGGTCCGTGCCGTCAGCGCGGCGTTCAGCGCCCCGGAGGAGCTGCCCGTGATCACGTCGACGGACACGGGCTCGTCGGACTCCCTCCGCTCGAGGGCATAGAGGATCTCGCTGACGGCACCACCCACGTAGCTGCCGAGGGAGGCGCCGCCGTTCAGTATCAGGGCAAGTCGGGTCATTTGACGAAGTTGGAGGGTCCCGAAAGAGCGCAGGTCGACGGAACGCAGGTCGCTCGGGGTCGTCGGAGCGATGGGCAAACTGGACGCGGGCGGCGGGACGGGCAACAGCCGGCCCTGGTGCCGCCGCGCCACCGCACGGGGTTTCTGATCGCCTTTCTAGAAGACGTCGATCTCCATCAGGCTGCTGGCGTCGAGCCGGACGCCGGCGACCCGCAGCGTCCAGTGGAGGTGCGGGCCGGTGACCCGACCGGTGGCGCCCACCTCGCCGATCACCTGTCCGCTCTCGACGGTGTCGCCCACCTGCACGTCGATCTCCGAGAGGTGGGAGTAGCCGGTGATGACGCCGTGCCCGTGGTCCAGGAAGACCGTGTTGCCGGCGTAGTAGAGGTGGTGGGAGAGGACCACCCGTCCCCGGGCCGCCGCCCGGACCGGCGCTCCCGTCCGGCCGCCGAGGTCCAGTCCCCAGTGGCGGCTCCGGAGCTCCCGGTTGAAGACCCTCCGCTGCCCGAAGGGCGAGGTGACCCGGTGGGGGCGCGGCCACGTGAAGCGGCCGTCCCAGAGCCAGTCGTCGGTGACCACGGAGAGGGCCTCCGCGATCAGCTTCCGCTCGCGCTCGATCCGCTCCATGACTTCCTCGGGCGGGCTCGAGTAGCGCGGCGCCACGCTCAGCTGCGTCGAGGGGAAGCGGTGGTCCTCCACGCGGATCGTGCGTCGGACGGTGGCGGTGTCGCCGGCGGCCACCGGCATCCGGATGACCAGCTCCCGGGTGCCGGACGCTCCCACGGCCAGCGGCGCGAGCCCCAGCCACTCGCCGTCCGACAGGCGACCGAAGCGGACCGGCGTGTCCTCGCCGAGCCGGCCCTCCACGGAGAGAGGCGCCCGTCCCACCCGGGGCGTGACCACCCGGATGGCCGCGGCACGGCCCTCCCGGGGCACCGCCGGGACCACGTCCACGCTGGCACCGAGCCACGGGCGGGGCGGGGACGGGGGGTCGAAGCGGTCCAGGGGCGCGAAGGCGGGGAACAGGTCGTCCTCCCGCATCTCCACCGCGGCGTCCGGGGGCGTGACGCCGGGTCCGACCCGGGGCGGCGCCCGGAGGCCTCCACAGGCCCCCAGCAGGAGCGCCAGGAGCGCCAGGAGGACGTGCCGGCGCGCGAGGCGGATCACAGGCCGAGCTTCCGGGCCAGCCGGAACCAGCGGTCGAGCCAGCTCCGGACGGTGGGCGTCAGGCGGCTCCGGCTGTACTCGTTCGCCGCTCTCCGAATGCCTTCGCTCATCGTGGGATAGGGATGCACGAGATCCGCCAGCTCTCCGATGGTGGTGCCCTGCCGCATGGCCAGGGCCAGCTCTACGATCATGGTCCCGGCCGAGGGCGCCACGACGTGGCCGCCGAGCAGGCGGCCGCCGCCGTCGCCGATCAGCTTGACGAGCCCGCGCGCGCTCCGCTCGGTGATGGCGCGGTCCAGCTCCGAGACGTCGTACCGGTATACGCCCACGTCGTCCCCGTGCTCCTCCCGGGCCTCGACCTCGGTGAGTCCCACGCGGGCCACCTCCGGGTCCGAGAACACCGCCCAGGGGACGGCCGAGTAGTCCACCTTCGAGGAGAACGGGAAGAGGGCGTTCCGGACCACGGTGCGGGCCTCGTGGTCCGCCACGTGGGTGAACTGATAGCCTCCGATCACGTCCCCGGCGGCGTAGATGTGAGACCGCGTGGTCCGCAGCCGGTCGTCGACGACGACTCCCTCCTCCGCCGTCTCCACGCCGGCGCGCTCCAGCTCCAGGCCCTCCACGTTCGGGAGCCGCCCGGTGGCGACGAAGAGCTCGTCGGCGCCCACCGCCTCTCGCCCGCCGTCGCCCGAACCGCCGGCGCGCTCCAGCACCACCTCGCGACCCGTTTCGCCGTTCCCCGCGGCGGGCCGGGCCTCCACGGCGCGGGCGGAAGTGAGGACCCGGACCCCCTCGTCCTCCAGGATCTCCTCCACGAGGGCCGAGACCTCGGCGTCCTCCACCGGGAGGACGCGGGGGGCCATCTCCACCAGCGTCACGTCGACGCCCAGACGGCGGTAGGCCTGGGCGAACTCCACGCCGATGGCCCCGGCTCCCAGGATCACCACCGATCCGGGGATCGAGTCGCGGTCGAAGGCCGTCTCGTGGGTGAAGTACCCGGTCTCCTCGAGGCCGCGGACGGGCGGGACCCGGGGGCGGCTGCCGGTGGCCACCACGATCTTCCGTCCCCGGAGCCGGCGGTCGCCGGCCTCCACCTCGTGCTCCGAGACGAAGCGGGCCTCGTGGCCCTCCAGCACGTCGACGCCCATCTCCCGGAACCGCTCCGGGTCGTCGTGGGGCTGGATCTCCGCCCGGGCGGACCGCACGCTCTCCAGGACCCGCGGCCCGTCCCGCTCCGGGTCGGCGGTGGGCTCCCCGGCCTCCGGAAGCCCGAAGTCGGCGGCTCGCCGCATCTCGGCCGCCAGGCGCGCCGAGCTCACCAGCGCCTTGCTGGGCACGCAGCCGGTCCACAGGCATTCGCCCCCGAGCCGATCCCTCTCCACGAGCGCCGTCCGTGCGCCCAGGGAGGCCGCGCCGGCCGCGCAGACGAGTCCGGCGGTGCCGCCGCCGATCACGAGCAGGTCGTAGGGTGCGTCGCTGGTCTTCATCGTCTCCACGGGCTGAAGTGGGCGGCCGGGGCGGTCCGTCCCGGCCGCGGGACCGACCCGGCACCGGCCGGAACACGCCGGCTCTCACGAGAATTGCACGGTCGGGGGACGGACGGTCCGCAATGGGCCACGAGCGCCGTCACCGCCGTGGGTCGTCCGCGTCCCGGCCGGCCGAGAAGACGCTCCGCCCGGCCGTCGCACCGACCCGTCCTGTGGCTCAACAGACCCTGCTTGCCGGAGGTTCACGGCGCCGGTAGCTTCGCGCGGAGCGGGTCCGGCGCCGCTCCGGCGCCCCGGAGCTCGCGATTCGCGGGTCCCGCCCGCCGAACTCTTTTCCACTCACCCTGGCGGAGCGTCGAGGGAGCTTCCGAGGATGCACGTCTTCGCAAAGTGCGAGAACTTTTCGACCTCTCGCGCCCTCAAGCGAGCGGGTCTGTACCCCTACTTCAAGGCGATCGAGGAGTCTCGCGACACCTCGGTCATCATCGACGGTGAAGAGAAGATCATGGTGGGCTCCAACAACTACATGGGGCTCACGCACGACCCGCGCGTGCTCGAGGCCGGCGAGGAGGCCCTGAAGCGGTACGGGAGCGGCAACACCGGGAGCCGGTTCCTGAACGGGAACCTGGACCTCCACGACCAGCTCGAGGAGGAGCTGGCGGACTTCGTGGGCAAGGAGTCCGCCCTGGTGTTCAGCACCGGCTACCAGACGAACCTGGGCACCCTGGCCGCCCTCATCGGCCGCACGGACACCGTCTTCGTGGACAAGCTCGATCACGCCTGCATCCAGGACGGCGCCCGGCTGGGCTTCGGCAAGGTGCAGCGCTTCAACCACGGCGACCACGACAACCTGGTCCGGATGCTGGAGTCGGAGCCAGAGGACCGGGGCAAGCTGATCGCCGTGGACGGCGTGTACAGCATGGAGGGCGACCTGGCGGACCTCCCGAAGCTCACGGAGTACCGGGAGGAGTACGACGCCGCGCTCATGGTGGACGACGCCCACGCCCTCGGGGTCATGGGACCGAACGGCGAGGGGACGGCGGCCCACTTCGGGCTCACCGACGAGGTGGACCTGATCACCGGCACGTTCAGCAAGTCGCTGGCGTCCATCGGCGGGTTCGTGGCCGGCGACGAGTACGTGATGGAGTACCTGCAGAACAACGCCCGCAGCCTGATCTTCAGCGCCAGCATGCCCCCCTCCGCCGTGGCCACGGTGCTCAAGGCCCTGGAGATCATCCGGAACGAGCCGGAGCGGCGCGAGCGCCTGTGGCGGAACGCCGAGAAGATGCAGAAGGGCTTCGAGGAGATCGGGTTCGACATCGGGCCCACCGAGACCCCGATCGTCCCCGTGCACGTGGGGCCGATGGACAAGACCTTCAAGTTCTGGAAGGCCCTCTACGACGCCGGCGTCTTCACGAATCCCGTGGTCCCGCCGGCCGTGCCGGAGGGGAGCTGCCGGCTCCGGACGAGCTTCATGGCCACCCACACCGACGAGCAGCTCGACACGGTGCTGGAGCGGATGGCCGCGATCGGGAACGAGCTGGACGTGGTGTGAGGACCCGCCGACAGTCCGC
Organism: Candidatus Caribbeanibacter nitroreducens; assembly: GCA_947581645.1. Lineage (GTDB taxonomy): Bacteria > Gemmatimonadota > Gemmatimonadetes > Palauibacterales > Palauibacteraceae > Caribbeanibacter > Caribbeanibacter nitroreducens. The sequence goes on from CANPVF010000113.1 coordinate 11,801, forward strand.
GGCCGGGGCCGGGTCGGCCGCGGGGTCCGACCTCGAGGTCCGGCCCGTCCGCTCCGGTGACGGGATGCGGGCCTTCGTCCGGCTGCCCTGGTCCATCTATCGCGGCGACCCGAACTGGGTCCCGCCCCTGCTCAGCGACGTCCGGAAGGCCTTCGACCCGGACCGGCATCCCTTTCACCAGCACTCCGACGTGCAGCCGTTCCTGGCGCTCCGCGACGGCCGGCCCGCCGGCCGCATCTGCGGCGTCCACAATCGCCGGCACGTGGAGTTCCACGGGGAGCCGGTGGGGTTCTTCGGCTACTTCGAGAGCGTCGAGGACCCGGCCGTCTCCGCGGCCCTCTTCGACGCCGCCGGAGAGTGGCTCCGCGAGCGCGGGATGGAGACCATGCGCGGGCCCGCCAACTTCTCCTCCAACGAGGAGTGGGGGCTCCTGGCCGAGGGCTTCGACCGCCCGCCGATGATCATGATGCCCTACAACCCGCCGTACTACCTGGACCTGCTGGAGGAGTACGGGTTCCGGGAGGCGCAGACGCTGGTGGCCTACTGGCTGGACGACCCGGAGCCGCCGGAGAGGCTCGTGCGGGCGAGCCGGATCGTGAAGGAGCGGTACGGCGTGGAGGTCCGGAACCTCCGGATGGAGGAGTTCGACCGGGAGATCGAGCGGGTGCGCCGACTGTACAACGTGGCGTGGGAGAAGAACTGGGGCTTCGTCCCCATGACGGACGCCGAGTTCGACTTCCTGGCCGAGGAGCTGAAGCCCGTGGTGGAGCCCGACCTGGTGAAGATGGCCGAGGGCCCGGACGGGGAGCTGGTGGGCTTCACGGTGGCCGTCCCCGACTTCAACCGGGCCATCGCCCACGCCGACGGCCGCCTCTTTCCCTTCGGCCTGCTCCGCATCCTGTGGCACGCCCGGAAGATCTCGCAGATGCGGGTCCTGACCCTGGGCATCCACCCGGAGTGGCGCCGGCGGGGGGTCGACGCCCTCCTGTACCTGGAGCTGTTTCGCGGCGGCCGGGCCCAGGGCATCGACGCGGGCGAGTTCTCCTGGATGCTGGAGGAGAACGAGGAGATCCGTCGGCCCATGGAGCGCATGGGCGCCGGAGTCTACAAGCGGTACCGCCTCTACGACGCGTCCCTCTGAGCCGTAGCCGCCCACGCCATGAATCGCGTACTCATCACCGGGGCCACGGGCTTCGTCGGGAGCCGAATCGCGGCGGCGTTCGCCGCCACCGACTGCGAGCTCCGGTGCACCGTACGCGCGTCCAGCGACACCCGATGGGTGGAGGACGGCCGGGCCGAGCTGGTGCAGGCCGACGTGACGGACCCCGGTGCGCTGGAGCCCGCGCTGGAGGGCGTGGACCTGGTGGTGCACGGAGCCGGGGTCACCGCGGCCCCGTCGGAGGACGTCTTCTACGAGGTGAACACCGAGGGTACGCTGAACCTGGCGAAGGCCTCGGCCGAGGCCGGCGTCGAGCGGTTCGTGTTCATCAGCAGCCTGGCGGCCCGGGGCCCCGACCGTGAGGGGGCGGAGCCCGGGGCCGAGACCCCCGACGCGCCGGAGAGCGTGTACGGGATGAGCAAGCTGGCGGCGGAGGAGCGGCTGCGGGGCTTCACCGACCAGCTGGACGTCACGATTCTCCGGCCCGGCGGCGTGTACGGGCCGCGGGACGAGGACCTCCTGCCCCTCTTCCAGATGGCGGAGCGCGGCTTCCTGCTGCTCCCGGGCTCCGAGACGCTCCTGCAGCCCGTCTACGTGGGCGACGTGGCCCGCGTCACCGTCCTGGCGGGAGAGCGCGGCGGCGGCTTCGGCCCGTTCCCGGTGGTGGAGGAGAACCGGTACGACTGGGACGGGGTGGCCGGGGCCCTGGAGGAAGCCGCGGGGAGGAGCCTCCGCGTCTTCCGCCTCTCGCCGCGGGTGTACACGGCCACCGCGTCGGTGGCCGAGTGGAGCGCGCGGCTCCTGGGGCGCGCGCCGGCGTTCGACCGCCGTCGAGCCCGGGACCTGGCGTACCACCGCTGGACGGCCGATCCCGGCCCCACGGAAGACGCCCTGGGCTGGAGGCCCCAGGTGTCGCTGCCGGAAGGGGCGGCCCGGACCATGCGCTGGTACCGGGAGCACGGCTGGCTGTGACGGGGCGGAGCGAGGCGAGGGCGGGGACGGCGAAGTCGGCCGGTCGGGACACGGAAGAGGCGGCGGACGCCCGGGGGCGGGAGCGGTCTCCCCTGCCCGTGGACGTCCTCCTGGCCGGCTATCTGGCGGTCACCGGGGCCCTGGCCCTGGGGAGCCTGACACCCGTGGGGGCGGCCCTGGCCGCCGCCCACGCCGCCGGGATCTGGCTCCTCCTGGGGCCGGTGGCCGGGCTCGGTCCGGGGGCTCCCGTCCGGGACGCGCTGGCCGGGGGCTCCGTCTCCCCGGAGGCGGCCCGACCGGCCCCGCCCCCGATCCACCTCGCCCGCTTCGTCCGGGTGGCGTATCCCGTCCTCCTCACCCCCCTGCTGTACACGGAGCTGGAGCTGCTGAACCAGTTCTACGTCCAGGGCTACCTGGACGCCACGGTGCAGGGGTGGGAAGAGGCGCTGTTCGGGGCCCAGCTCAGCGTGGTCTGGGCGGAGCGGCAGCCCTGGCGCTGGCTCTCCGAGCTCATGCACCTGGGCTACTTCTCGTACTACCTGCTGATTCCCGTCTCGGCCGTCGTCGTGTACCGCCGGGGCGGCCAGGGCGAGCTCCACCGGTTCACCATGGTCACCGGGCTCGCCTTCTTCCTCTGCTACGTGGCGTTCGTCGTCTTTCCGGTGACGGGGCCCCGCTACCTCTACGACCAGCTGCAGGGCACGCCGGCCCGGGCCTTCCTGTTCGACGCCGTCCACGCCGTGGCCGAGGGAGGCTCGTCCAAGGGCACCGCGTTCCCGAGCTCGCACGTGGCGGCCACGGTGGCGGCGTGGCTCGCCTGCCGGCGGGTCGCGCGGCGCTGGTACTGGACCGCCGCCCCCTTCGTGCTCCTGCTGACCCTGGGCACGGTCTACGGCCGATTCCACTATGCCGTGGACGCGCTGGCCGGCGTGTTCGTGGCCCTGGCGGCCTGGAAGCTGGCTCCCGCCCTGACGGGCCGGATCTCCCCCGGCGATCGGGGACGGAGCCGGGACTGAGAGGAGCGGGCGCGTCCCGCCCGGGCAACGCTTCTCCAGCCTCGCCCGTCGTGGTAGTCCGAGAGCGGATCGAAGTCCGCCCCTCGCCGCGGAGAGGGGCTCTCCTCCGTCGGACGAGGCAACCTGACCGCGGCCTCGGGTATCGAAAGAGCAGAACGGAGGTCGTCCGGGCCGGCCCGACCGCGATGGGCCCGGCCCCCGGAACGGCCGGCAAGGCGGCAGGCCGTGAGCGGCCTGCAGGATCCAGAGGGGAGCCTGCTTGGATCAGGGTGAGCTGGTGGAACGGGCCCGGACGGGCGACCGACGGGCCATGCAGCGGCTCTATCAGGAGCACGCCTCGCACGTGTTCGCGGTCGTGCGGCGGCTGGCCGGCGACGAGCAGCTGGCCGAGGATCTCTCGCAGGACGTGTGGATCCGGGCGTTCAACAAGCTGGACCAGTTTCGCGGTGATTCCGGGTTCGGAACCTGGATCCACCGGATCGCCAGGAACATGGCCCTCTCCCACCTGCGGCGCCGCAAGCGGCGGCCGGACGTGGAGGGGGAGGCATCACCCGGTGATTCGTCGCCGCCGCCGGAGGACGCGGTCATCAACCGTCAGATGCTGGAGGAGGCACTGGAGCAGCTCCCTCCCGGATATCGGGAGGTCCTGGTGCTCCACGACGTGGAGGGGATGACGCACAAGGAGATCGCCGAGTCGCTGGACGTGGCGGTCGGAACCTCGAAGTCGCAGCTCCACAAGGCGCGAGCACGGATGCGAGAACTCCTCGGGACCCCGTCCCGAGAGCAGCAACAGGAAGAGACGAAGGGAAATGGAGCAGGATAGCCGAAGCTCGGACCACCTGAGCCTGGAGCGGATCTCCGCTCTGCTCGACGAGCCGGGCGACGACCCGCGGGCCACCGAGCACCTGAAGGAGTGCGAGCGGTGCGAGCGGGAGCAGGAGCGGATGCGCAGGATGCGCATGGCCCTCTCGGCCCTGGGCGGCGTCACGCCGCCGGAGGACGAGTGGGAACAGATCGAGCCCCACCTCCCGGACCGCCAGGAGCTCGAGGGACGGGGCGAGGAGGACGACGTCCTCCCCCTCTTCCGCTCGGGATGGGTGGGCCGCGTGGCGGCTGCCACGCTGGTGTTCGCCGTGGGCCTGGGCGCCGGGCTGCAGCTCCGGGACGATGGCTCCCCGTCCGGAGAGAACCCGGATCGCGCGGTGGCGTCGGGCGAGACCGGATCGAGCGGTGCCACGGCGGGCGTCGGTGCGGAGACGGGCCGCCGCGGCATCGGGTCGGCCGCCGGGTTCACCGTGGCCGACGACGGCGGGCCCGCTTCCCTGCAGAGGTCCAGCGACTACCTGAGCGCCGCGCAGAGGCTGGAGAGCATGGTTTCCGGCGGGCAGGAGGTCGACGTCGAACCCATCGACGATCCGGTGGCCGCGGCCGAGGAGATGGCCCGCCTCGAGGCCCTGGCCGAGGCGGCGCGGGAGGCGCTGCGGGAGCAGCCGGCGGATCCCGCGCTGAACAACTTCCTCTTCCGCGTGAACGAGCGGCAGGAGTCCCTGCGCTCCCGGCTGGGGGCGGCGGCCCGCCTGGCCTCCATGGACTACCGGTGAGCGGGCGCCGGGGCGAGCGATCGTGAGCGGAACGCTCGGAACGACGGTGCGCGTGGCCCGGGATGCCGGGGGCGCGCTGACGCTCGCGGCGACCGCCGCGCTGCTGGCAGCCGCCACCGTGGCACCGGCACCGGCGGAGGCGCAGGAGTCGGCGGCGCCGGCGCCCGCTCCGCAGGCGGCCCGGGACGGCGGGGGCTGGCTCGGCGTGGGACTGATCTCCTTCTCCGAGTGTCTCGAGGGCCCGGGGGCCCCCGAGGACGAGTGCCGCCACACCCTGGTCGTCGGAGGCCTGGTCCACGGGGGACCGGCCCACCGTGCGGGCCTGGAGCCCGGGGACACCCTGGTGGCCGTGGACGGGACGAGGCTGGCGGACGGCCTCGGGGACGGGACGTTCCGGCGGATCGCGCCCGGCGACACGGTCTCCCTGCTGGTGGGACGATCGGACGGCCGCGTGGAGATGAGCGTCGTGCCCACCTCCCGGCCCGATTCCCTGGCCATCGTCCGCTATCACGGGGGGGGCGGCCTGCCGGAGGGCCGGGCGCGCTACCTGCTGGCGATTCCCGAGCCGGCCGTGCTCGACTCCCTCCGCCGGACGGCGGCCCGGGAGGCGGACTTCTCCCTGCGGCCCAGGGTGAGCGTCGTCCCCGCGGAACGGGTCAAGGAGATTCCCCTGGGACCGGAGTCCGGCGTGGATCCCGCCGCCCGGGCGCGGAAGCGGATGGCCGAGATGCAGGCCCGGGCCCGGGAGCTCCAGCGCCGGGCCTTCCGCGAGACCCGGCAGCTCCAGCGGGAGATGACCGGCGAGGTGGCCGAAGAGATGGCCGCCGTGTCCGGACGGGACCGCCCGGGCGAGGAGGAGTGGAAGCGCTGGGTGTCCGAGGAGCTCCAGCCGCGGCTCCAGGTGATCTACGATTCCGTCCTGGTCGAGGCGCGGCAGCGGATGGATTCCCTCCGCTCCGTCTATCCCTCCATGGGAGCCCGTGTGGCGGAGGCCATGGACAGCCTCTATCCGGAGGTCGCCCGGGGCAGCCTCGAGAGGGCGCCGCCGCCGCTTCCGCCGCGGGCGTCCGCCGCCGAGCGGCCGGAGCGGCCTCCCTCGCCGGAGGAGCTGGGAATGCCGGGCAACCGGATCGCCGGTGCCGAGCTCCAGCCTCTCAACCCGGGCCTGGCGGAGTTCTTCGGCGGTACGGAGCGTGGGCTGGTGGTCCTGCAGGTGCTCTCCGGAACGCCGGCCTACCGGCTCGGCCTCCGGCCCGGGGACGTGATCGTGGAGGCGGGCGGCCACGGCGTCAGCGGCCTGGAGGGGCTCCGACACGCCCTGATGGAGCACTCGCCGGTGGAGATCCGGTGGCTGCGGCGGGGACAGACCCTGGTCGACACCCTCCGGCACTGAGCCCGTGAGCGTGCCTCCCGCCGCCCGGCCCGGCGGCGGTCGACGGCCGGCATGACTACGGACCACCTGGCCGCCTTCCGTTCGCTGGCCGCCGACCTGCGCTCCGCCTTCGCGCAGTGGCGGCCGGGGGAGCCCCGGGACGAGGGCCGGTTCCGGGACCGCGCCCTCCGCTGCTTTCGCCTCCAGTACCGCGGGATCGGGGCGTACCGCCGATACTGCGATCGCCGCGGAGGAACGCCGGAGAGCGTGGGCGACTGGCGGGACGTCCCCCCGGTCCCCACGGCCGCCTTCCGCTCCGTCCCCCTGCTCGTGGGCGACGACCCCGGGGCGGCCGAGGTGGAGTTCAGGACCAGCGGCACCAGCCGCGGGGCCTCGGAGCGTGGGCGGCACCCGGTGCTGGACTCCGGACTCTACCGCGCTTCGCTGGAGCCGCCCTTCCGACACTTCGTCCTCCCGGACCCCGGTGGTCCCGGGGACGGTCCGGAGGAGCACCGGGTCCGGATCCTCTCCCTCCTGCCTCCGGTCGAGGAGGCGCCGGATTCCTCGCTGTGCTGGATGGCCGACGCCGTGATGGAGCGGTTCGGGAGCGATGGGTCGGCGACGGTGGCCCGCGGACGGGCCGCCCTGGCCCGGGCCGGCTCGGATCCCGGCGGCGCCCTGGACTGGGAAGCGGCCCGGGCCCGGGTCGAGGAGGCGCGGCGGGCGTCCGAGCCCCTGGTCGTCCTGGCCACCACCCTGGCCGTCGCGGAATGGACCGAGCACCTCGCCGCCGGGGGGCGCCGCCTGGAGCTCCCCTCGGGGTCCCGCCTCATGGACACGGGAGGCGCGAAGGGGCGGGAGGGACTCGGGCGGTCGGACGTGCTGGAGGCCGTCGAGGAGCGGCTCGGCCTCCCGCCGCGCTCGGTGATCAACGAGTTCGGCATGACCGAGCTGCTGTCGCAGCGCTACGCACCCTCCGCCGGGCCCGGGGCGGGCTGGCTCGAGGGACCACCCTGGCTCAGGACGCGGGCCCTGGATCCGGTGACGCTGGAGGAGGTGCCGGAGGGGGAGGTCGGCCTCCTGTGCCACCACGACCTGGCCAACGCGGGCAGCGTGAGCGTGGTGCTCACCGAGGACCGCGGCCGGGTCCGCGACGGCCGCGTGCAGCACCTGGGCCGCTCCGCCGGCTCGCCGCCCCGGGGCTGCTCCCTGGCCACCGCGGAGCTCCTGGACGCCCGGGACGGGGCGGGCGAGTGACCGGCGCTTCAGACGCTTCGGGTCCCCACCCCGAGACGCACGGCGACGACCTCCCGGTCCGGCCCTGGCACCTGCCCGGCCTCGAGACGCCGTCGGAGCCGGAGGCGGCGGGCGGGGACGCGGGCCGGGGTAGCCCGTGGCACCGGGCCGAGACGGCGGGGGGCGCTTCCTTCCGGGTCCCCGCCCTGGACGGGGAGCGGATGGCGTCCGTGGCCGCCGCCGTCCGGAACGCCTCCCGGGCGGCGCGACGGGAGCGGGACCTCGACGCCGTGATCGAGGCGGTGTCCCGGGCGGCGACCCGCCTGGCCGACCCGGACTCGCCCTGGGGACGCAGCGCGGAAGCGCTGCTCCGCGCCGAGCTCGGCTGGCCCGCCGCCCCGGCCCGGGAGACGCTGCGCCGGATGGCGGACGGCTGGACCGCCGGGACCCTCGGCGACCTGGTGGAGGCCGAGCTCGGGGACCCGGGCCTGCTGGACGGCTACGGGCCGGCGCCGGCCCGCGACGGGTCGCCCCGGATGCGGCGCGCGGCGGGTCCTCCCCTCCTGCTGCAGGTCCAGGCCGGAAACGTCCCCGGCGTCGGCGTCACGGGAGTGATCCGGGGGCTCCTGGTCCGCTCCGGTCTCCTGGTTCGCCCCTCCCGGTCGGAGCCGGGCCTCGCCGCTCTCTTCGCGCGGAGCCTCGCGGATCTCGCCCCGGAGCTGGGACGGAGCGTGGCGGTCTGCTGGTGGCCGAGCGAGGGAGAGCCGGCGTGGCGCTCCGCCGCAAGGCGAGCAGGTAAAGTGGTCGTCTACGGCGGCGACGACGCCGTCCGGCGCATCCGGGCTCGGGTGCCCGGGGACACGGAGCTCGTGCCCTACGGGCCCCGGCTGGGCGTGGCGGTGATGCTCCCCGACGCGTCGGTCCGGAGGGCGGCCCGGCGGCTGGCCGAGGACGTCTGCGCCTACGAGCAGCGGGGCTGCGTCTCGCCGCGGGTGCTGCTGACGCCGCGAACGCTCCGGGACCCGGCCGCCCGGGCCCTCGAGAAAGCGCTAAGCACGTGGGTAAAGGAGAACGAGACGGCCCCGCTCTCGCCGGACGAGGCCGCGGACCTGCGCCAGCTCCGGGGTCGCGCCGAGTTCGCGGGCGAGGGGGAGGCGCGGCTGGTGAGCGACCCGGGGGAGCTCCGGTGGACGGTGCTGGCGGGCGGTGAGCCGTCCCTCCGCAGCCGGGCGCTTCCGCGGGTGGTCCGTGTCCACGGCGTCGCGGGGATCGGGGAGGTGCGCCGGCTCCTCGCGACGCTGGAGGGGCGGGTCCAGGCCCTGGCCTACGCCGGGCGGGAGGGGCTCCGGGAGCTGGCGGACGCCGCCGCGGTGACGGGCGTCAGCCGCCTGTGTCCCGTCGGATCGGCGGCGTGGCCTCCCGCCGACTGGCGGCACGACGGCCGCCACCAGCTCCTGCCGCTGCTCCGGTGGACGGACTGGGAGCTCCCCGGCGGGGAGGGCCGGGACGGCTGACTCAGACGCCCGCGGCAGCCCCGGCCCGGGAGAGGTAACCCTCGATGGGGGCCCGGATGGCCCGCCCGTCTTCAGCGGAGATCATGCCCGCCTTCTCCACGGCCTCCGTCATGGACAGGACCGACCGCAGGAGGCGGTGGAAGACGTAGCGCCCCCCGGACTCGAACGGCATCTCCTCTCCGGAGTCCCCGTCCGGGCGGGGCGCCCCGTGGCCGGCCAGGAGCCAGTCCAGCGAGATGCCGGCCTGGCTGTGGACCCGGAGGGCGCTCTTCAGCGAGAGCCCGTGGTGCCGGTTCTTGTAGTTGCTCAGGACCTGGGGGGCGATCCCCAGGCGCCGGGCGAAGCCGGCGTCGGATTCCTCGGGAGCCTGAAGGGAGAGGAGTCGCTGCAGTGCACCCGTGCCGTTCCCTGTTCCGTCCGAATTCGCCTTGCTCATGGCTGTGTCCTCGATGGCCGAAGTCGGCCCCGGAGTGCGGCCCGAAGCTTGGGAGGACGGAAGGTGAGCAGGGCCGAGGGGGAGGGATGATCGACGCGACACCTCTCTTCGGTGATCCGGCCGGCTCGCCTGTTTACTGCGCTCTCGGCAGAGAGCACGTTTGTCCGTCGTCTCAAAGGTACTGTGAACCCACAATAGCGCTTGACAA
>CANPVF010000114.1 GCA_947581645.1 Candidatus Caribbeanibacter nitroreducens
CGGCCAACTACGAGCTCGCCTCCCGCTTCGCCCCCTACGAGCTCGAGGAGCTCGTCCACGACCTGAGGGTCGACCCGCAGTGGATCGAAGGGACGGAGCGGTTCTGGTATGACTTCGAGACCGCCGAGGGCAAGCGCTACTGGATCGTGGATCCGGAAGAGGGCACCCAGCGGGAGGTCTTCGACCGCGAGCGGCTGGCCTCCGAGCTCACCCGCATCACCCGGGACCCCTGGGACGCGAAGCACCTCCCGCTCGAGAACCTCCGGTTCGTGGACGGCACCACGCTCCGCTTCGACGTGCAGTCCTCGCAGGAAGTGGAAGAGGAGGAGAAGGGCGAGATCGAGGAGCAGAGGGAGAAGCAGGACGTCGAGGGGGGAGCGGACGAGGAGGAGACCGAACAGAAGGTCTTCCACTTCGAGTACGACCTCGAGACCCGGACGCTCCGCCAGCTCGAGGAGTACGAGGAGCCCGACGACCACCCGGACTGGGCCAGCGTGTCACCGGACGGGGAGACGGTGGTCTTCGCCCGGGAGCACGACCTGTGGATGATGTCGGGCGAGGCGTACGAGAGGATCCTCGACGCCCGCCGGGGGAAGGACGGCGAGGAGGCCGACTCGGCGGCCCGCGAGGTCGACGTCGAGGAGACACGGCTGACCGAGGACGGCGAGAAGTATTACAGCTACGCGGCGAACAACAGCCGCCGCGGCAAGACCCTGACGGAGTGGGAGGAGGAGAAGGACCACCGGAAGGAAGTCGACATCTCCTGGTCGAAGGACTCCGAACACTTCGCCCTGGTGCGGGCCGATCAGCGCGACGTGGACGAGCTGTGGGTCGTGCACTCGGTCGACAACGAGCGGCCGGAGCTGGAGGAGTACAAGTACGACATGCCCGGCGAGGACAGCGTCACCCGCAACGAGATCTGGATCTACGACCTGGAGGACCGCGAGAAGGTGCGGGTGCAGGACGACGCGTGGGCGGACCAGTCGATGACGGTGGTGGACGACCGCCAGTTCCGCTATCCGGGCTCCGAGGAGCCCCGCCGCCGGGTGTGGTTGTCCGACGACTCCGATGAGCTGTGGTTCCTGCGACAGAGCCGTGACCGCACCCGCGCGGACCTCATGGTGGCCGACGCCGAGACCGGCGAGGTGGAGCGGACCGTCGTCGAGGAGCGCTTCAACACCTACTTCCACACCGAGCGGCCCGAGCTGCTCGAGAACGGCGACGTGCTGTGGATCTCCGAGCGGGACGGCTGGTCGCACATCTATCGCTACGGGCCCGACGGGACGGTGGAGCAGCTGACCGAGGGCTCCTGGCACGTGGACGGGATCGAGTCGGTCGACGAGGAGGAGGGCCTGGTCTACTTCACGGCCAACGGCCGGGAGGAGGGCGAGGATCCCTACTACGACCACCTCTACCGGGTGGGTCTCGACGGCTCGGGCCTGCGGCTGCTGAACCCGGGCGACTACGACCACGAGGTGGAGATGGCCGAGTCGGCCCGCTACTTCGTGGACAACCACTCGCGGGTGAACACCGTGCCGCGGTCGGTCCTCCGGAATGCCCGCGGCGAGGTGGTGGCCGAGCTGCAGGAGGCGGACTTCACGGCGCTCCGGGAGGCCGGCTGGAAGATGCCCGAGCCCTTCCGTGTGAAGGCCGGCGACGGGGTGACCGACCTGTACGGGGTCATGTACCGCCCCTTCGACTTCGACCCGCAGAAGGAGTACCCGGTGGTGCTCTACGTCTACCCGGGGCCCCAGACGGAGGCGGTGGCCAAGTCGTTCAGCGCCAGCGGACACCTGGTCGGGCTCGCCCAGCTCGGCTTCGTCGTCGTCACCGTGGGGAACCGCGGCGGCCACCCCGACCGGTCCCGGTGGTACCACACCTACGGCTACGGCGACCTGCGGGACTACGGACTCGAGGACAAGAAGGTGACGGTCGAGCAGCTCGCCGCCCGCCACGACTTCGTCGACGCCGACCGGGTGGGCATCTACGGTCACTCCGGCGGCGGCTTCATGTCCACCGCGGCGCTGCTCCAGTACCCGGACTTCTTCGACGTGGCCGTCTCCTCCTCCGGCAACCACCAGAACGACGTCTACAACCGATGGTGGTCGGAGACCCACCACGGGGTCGAGGAGGTCGTCGACGACTCGGGTGAGGTCTCCTTCGAGTTCGCGATCGACAAGAACTCGGAGCTGGCCGACAACCTGAAGGGCCGCCTGCTGCTCACCACGGGGACGATCGACAACAACGTGCACCCGGCCAACACCTACCGGATGGCCGATGCGCTGATCGAGGCGAACAAGCGCTTCGACTTCTTCGTCTTCCCGGGCGAGCGCCACGGCTACGACGCCGCGGAGGACTACTGGTTCTGGCTCCGGGCGGAGTATTTCGCCCGCCATCTCCTGGGGGACGACCGGTGGAGCCCGAACGTCACCCCGCTGCAGGACGAGGAGCCGCGGGGCGGTGGACGCTGACGGAGGGTCGCATGATGGGGGTGACTCCGTGCGATGAGACGATCTGGGGCTGGGGGTGTCCCCGGTGTGGTGAGCACGATTATGTCGGCCGATCGCCCCGCGAGCGGATGGAGGAGGAGTACCGCCGGCACCGGGAGCAGTGCGCGTCGGGCGGCGACCAGCCGTAGGGAGCCCCCTCACCGGGAGCCGAGATGCTCCAGGATCAGGTCGGTGACTTCGTCGGGGCGCTCGTGCTGGATCCAGTGCGTCGCGTCGGGGAACCGCACCAGGCGACCGTCCTCGCACCGATCCACGCTCCGGGTGGCGAGCTCCGGCAGCAGCGCCATGTCGTCGTCCCCCCAGAGCACGAGGGTCGGAGCCTCGACGGGCCTCCGCGGCGGAGCGTCGGGGTGCCGGAACATGGCCCGGTACCAGTTGAGCATGCCGGTGGGCGCACCCTCCCGGCGCCACGCGGCACGGTAGCGCTCCAGGTCCTCCTCGCTGAAGGCGCCTTCGCGTGAGCTCCTCCGGAGCATCGCGCCCAGCCACGCGAAGTCGTTCCGGCTCCCGAGCCACTCGGGGACCCGGGGGAGCTGGAAGAGGAACATGTACCAGCTCCGGCGCAGCTGACGGAGGCTGGAGGTCAGCGTCTTCCTGAAGACGACGGGATGGGGCGCGTTCAGCGCGACCAGGCCGTCGACCGCGTCCGGGTGCCGGAGGGCCAGGTCCCAGGCCACCACCCCGCCCCAGTCGTGTCCCACGACGAACGCGGAGTCGCGTCCCTCGGAAGAGATCAGCGAACGGATGTCGTCCGTCAGAGTGGCGAGACGGTAGTCCCGGACCCGATCGGGCTTCTCGCTCAGGTTGTATCCCCGCTGGTCGGGCGCCAGCACCCGGAATCCGGCCTCCACGAGCGGTTCGACGTACGCGTGCCAGCCGTACCAGAACTCCGGGAAGCCGTGGAGGAGGACCACGAGCGGCGAGGCTTCCTCGCCGGCGGCGACCGCGTGCAGCCGGACGCCGTTCACGCTCCGCCGGAGCGATTCGGCGCCGGTGGCGTCCAGGAGCGACACGTCCGTCGGGATCGGCTCGGAGGGCATGGGAACCGTGACCTCGCGGAACGGGGTGGGCTCCGGGGCCGGCCGGAACCGGACTCGGGTGCGAGAGGGGGACCATATCTACCACAAGGTACGTTACAGGAGGTGGGCAGTCCCGTCATCACGGGGACACGTCATCTGAGGGGAAGGATGAGCCATGAAGCGTGACTTCGCTCCGGCATGCCGGCTCCTCGGGCTCCTCGTGCTGGCGACGGCGGCTGCGGCCCTGACCGGCTGCGACACGGCGGAGCGCCGGGCCGGATCGTCTGCCCTCCCGGACGGCACGCCGGTGGGGGTCGCCGCGGAGCCGAGCGTCGACGTCGGCGCGGGATCGCTGGAGCTGGACGTGGACGCCGCGGAGCAGTTCCACGACGTGAGGCGCCCCTTCCTTCTGGACGACGGGCGGCTGGTGGTGCCGGACGGAGGCTCGAAGTCGATTCGCGTGTTCGACTCCGCCGGCTCCTTCGAGCGGAGCCTCGGGGGCCCGGGCCAGGGGCCGGGTGAGTTCCGGCGGCTGGACGAGTCCTGGCACCGTGGGGACACCATCGAGGCCTGGGACTGGAGGCTGGGGCGACTCACGCGCTTCTTCCCCGGCGACAGCCTGGAGGTGGTCGACGTCGAGGGCGGCTCCGGCCCCCGGCAGGTCGTACCGGGCGTTCTGCCCGACGGCTGGGTCGTCGCGGAGGTCGCCAGCGCGGGCATGGGCCAGCGGGACCGGATGACGGTGCGGCACGTGGGCACCGACGGCTCGCTTCTCGAAACCATCGCTCACACCCGGGGCATGTCCCGGTTCCGGACGTCCTTCGGCGGCGGCCCCGATCCGCTCTCGCCCCGGGCGGTCTTCGACGTGGCCCGTGGCCGGGTCTTCGTGGCGGAGACGCTGACGCCCGAGATCCGGGTGCTGAGCCCGTCCGGGGACTCCCTCCGCACCATCACGTGGCAGCCCGAGTCCCGCCCCCCGCCGGAGGAGGCCGCCCGCCGGACCATCCGGGCCGTCGTATCCCGTCGCCATCCCGAGGACACGGCCGCGCTCCGGAAGCGGCTGCGCGCGTATCCGGTCCGGGAGCGGGTGTCGGCCTTCTGGAGCTTCCTCGTGGACGAGGAGGGGTTCGTCTGGGTGCAGCCCTACGACCCCGATCGACACTCCCTTCGGTTCGGCGGGAGCAGCGCCAGCGCGGGACCGGGCGGGGAGTGGATCGTCTTCTCCCCCGAGGGGCGTCGCCTGACGTCGGTCCGAATGCCGGAGCGGCTCCGCCCCACCGAGATCACCGCGGACGCGGTGGTGGGCATCCGCCGCAGCGAGGTGGGGGCGGAGACCGTCCGGGTGTACCCGCTCGATCGGAAGTGACGCGTCGGGATGTCGATGCGGGACGGATCGTCCGCCGTGGGCCGGCGAACAGGGCGAGCAGCAGCGGGACGGGCACCGACGTCTCGCCAGGCCTTCACCCGGCCTCTAGATTACCACCGGGGGTGACGATGGGCGCGTGGCCAGCAATCCACCCATCGGGTCCGGCCTGCAGCCGGTGCGGCCGGACCCTCACGAGAGATGCTCTGCATGAGTGAGACGAGCCGGCGCCGTGATCATCCCCGCCAGGGGAGCGTCCTCTCGGCCAACGAGCGTCTGAAGGCCGGGTGGGACGGGCGACTGGCCTGGTCCGTGATCGTCGCCGTCCTCCTGCACGCCGCCCTCTTCCTGCTGCGTCCTGGCTGGGACTTTTCGAGACTCGAGGCCATCGGGGAGCGAGGAACGGCCGGGACGGAGTGGCTGGTGGCCACCGACCTCGGGTCGGCGTCCGGCGGGAGCCCCGCCGTCGCCCTGGCGGTGGGGGAGCCGTCGGATTCGACGCGAGACGACGCCCCGTCCCCGTCGGGCGAGGACGGTGCCACCGACGGCACGGGCGCGGACGGGGACGGCACGTCCTCACGGTCCCTCCGGCAGCGTCTCGGTGATGTGGACGGCCCCGCCCTCGCGGCCGGGGAGTCCGCCCGCCGGGCGCCGCCGCAGCCGCGGCCTTCCCCGGCGGAGGAATCCGAACCAGAGTCGTCCCCCGTCCCGAGGGACGGCGAGAACGGCAGCTCCCTCACCATCGGTGGGCGCGCGGCCACGGCGGAGGTCACGGACGCCCCGGAGGAGGGAACCCCCGACCTCGAGCGGCTCCGGTCCCTGGATCCCGACGTGGTGGTGGGCCTCGGGTCCAGCGAGGTCCTGCTCCGGAATCCGGGCGAAGTGGTGCGCTACAAGGAGACGATGGCTCGCCGACATCCGGAGGTGGCCACGACCGAGGCCTGGGTCAGCGTCGCCATCTGGGTCGACGAGGACGGGTCCGTCGAGTGGGCGGAGGTGAGCGACTCCAGCGGCAGGGAAGCGCTGGACGAGGCCGCGCTCACGCTCTTCGCCGACGTCGTGGCCTTCCGGCCCGCCCGGGAGGGCGGGGACCGGGTCCCGAAGTCGATGCTCTTCTACCTCCTCTTCCCGTGGTAGGGACGAGGGGGCGCGCCGGAGCGGTCGGACTGGCCGCGATCGTGGCGCTCGGCTGCGCCAGCGCGGGCTCGGGCTCCGGCGGGAGGGTCGTGGCTCCCACCGGGAAGGTGTACGAGCGGGGCACGCCGCCGGAGGACACCCGCTATTCGCAGACGGCCGTGCTGTACCTGCGGCGGGAACGGCCCCGGCGGGCTCGTGAGCTGGCGCGCGAGGGCGTCTCCCGCGACCCGGGCAATCCGATCCACTACTATCTGGCGGGGCTCGCCCACGCGAGACTGGGCGAGTACCGGTCGGCGGACAGCATGTTCGTGCGGGCCGAGGAGATCTATCCCGCCTACGAGCTGGAGGTCGAGCCGGCCCGGCGGGCGGCCTGGGCCAGGGCCTTCAACGAGGGGACGGACGCCTACGCGGCCGGAGACGTCGACCGTGCCATCGACGCCTGGAGGAGCGCCACGATCCTGTACGACCTTCGCCCCCGGGCCCACCGGACCCTGGCGGACGTCCTCGTCGGTCGCGGCCGGCACCGGGAGGCCATCGAGACGTACCGGAAGGCGCTGGAGGGGCTCGGGCGGCGTCCCGCCACGCGTGTACTCGAGCAGGGCGAGGTGCGGGAACGGGAGGAGGCGAGGGCCCGGATCGAGGGGCGGCTGGCCCGTCTCCTGGTCCGGGAAGGGCGGTACGCCGAAGCCGAGCCGCTCCTCCGCCGTCGTCTGGCGGAGGACTCCACGTCCCTCGATCTCCGGAGCGATCTCGCGCTGGTGCTGGACCGGCTGGGGCGGGGCGTGGAGGCCGACGAGCTGTACGCGTCGATCCTCGCCGAGAGGGACCTGGGGAGCAGCCGGCTCTTCAGCCTGGGAAGTCTCTTCTTCCGGTCCGGGGACTACGGGCGCGCCGTCGAGGCCTTCGGGAGGCTCACCCGGAGACAGCCGCGCTCACGGGACGCCTGGTACAACTACGTCAACGCCCTCTTCGCGGCGGAGGAATGGGCCCGGATCACGTCGGTCGGAGACAGGCTCCTCGATGTGGATCCCCTGGGCGAGAACGCCGGGCTGATCGTCGCACGGGCCCATCTGGAGGCGGGCGACGAAGCCGCCGCCCGGCGCCTGGTGGAGAGGGTGGACGCCGCGCCGGTCTACCTCGAGGGGCTCGAGCTGCAGCGGTCCGGCGCCGTGAGCGTGGTGCGCGGTCGCGTGGCGGGAAACGGGGCCGAGCCGGGATCGGTGGTCCGTCTCCGCTTCGTCTTCTACGGGCCCGAGGGGCGGCTGGGCCGGAGGACGGTCAGCCTCGAGGTCCCCTCACCGGACGCGATGAGCCGCTTCGAGGTCTCCGTCGAGGGGCGGGCCGAGGCCTACCGCTACGAGCTGATCGACCCTCCGCCCCCGACTCTCTGCGACCGCTCCAGGGTGTTGTCGAATTCCTTGGCGTCGACGGCGTTCCGCCGGGCCTCCTCGCGCGTCACGATCCCCTCTTCCACCAGCTCCACCAGGGCGTCGTTGAGCGTCTGCATCCCCTCCTGACCGCTGGTCTGCATCACCGAGGGCAGCTGGAAGCTCTTGCCCTCGCGGATCAGGTTCGAGGCCGCGCTGTTGATGAGCAGGACCTCCATGGCCGCGATCCGGCCGCCCTCCTTCCGCTTGCAGAGCGTCTGCGCGATGACGCCCTTCAGCGAGTCCGCGAGCATGGCCCGGATGTGGTTCTGCTGCTCGCCGGGGAACTGCTCGATCACCCGGCTCACGGTGGACGGGGCCGTGTTGGTGTGGAGCGTGCCGAAGACCAGGTGTCCCGTCTCGGCGGTCTCCAGGGCGATCTCCACGGTCTCCAGGTCCCGCATCTCGCCGATGAGCACGATGTCGGGGTCCTCACGGAGCGCCGCCCGCAGGGCCACCTTGAACCCCTCGGTGTGGACGCCGACCTCCCGCTGGTTCACCAGGCACTGCTTGTTCTCGTGGGTGAACTCGATGGGATCCTCGATGGTGATGATGTGATCGGACCGGTTCCGGTTGATGTAGTCGATCATCGCCGACAGGGTGGTCGACTTTCCGGATCCGGTGGGCCCGGTGACCACCACCAGCCCCTTGGGCAGCTCGCACAGGTCCAGGATGGCGTCCGACAGGCCCAGCTTCTCGGCCGTCCACACCTCGCTCGGGATCTGCCGGAAGACTCCGCCCACGCCGTTCCGATCCATGAACACGTTGCAGCGGAAACGGGCGACGCCCTCGATCTCGTAGGCGAAGTCGGTGTCGTGGGTCTCCTCGAACTCCTTCAGGTTCCGCTCGGGAGCGATGGAGAGGACCATCTCCCGGGACGCGGACGGGGGCACCACGGGCTCGCCGTCCAGGACGTCCATCTCGCCGTCCACCCGGTAGTAGGGCCGCTCGCCGGCGGAGACGTGCAGGTCCGATCCCCCGCGATCCACCAGCTCCCTCAGCAGAGCACGCAGCCGTCCCTCCGGCCCGTCGGCGTCCCGACTCGTGCTCCGCTCGACGGCGGGCTCCGGCGACTCCCCTTCGGCCCCGGCCTCCGGGTCGTCCCCGGCCTCGTCCCCGGCGTCGGACGACGGTGCGTCCTCGCCCCCCTCCGGATCCCGGTCCGGACGGATCAGGACGCGTGTCCTGTCTCCGCCCAGCTCGGCCTGCACCCGGACCCGGCCGCCCGGGGTGGAGGCCCGAAAGCGGGACCGGCCGTTGGAGCGGGCGGTCCGGCCCTCGGCTCGCCTCTCGAGCTCCTGGACCATCCGGCCCACCGCGTCCTCCGTGAGTGAGTCCTCGGCCAGGGGCCGGGTCCTCTCGGACCCGACGAGCAGCGGCGGACGCCCGGCGTAGAGGACGAGTCGTTCGCCGCCCTCCTCGTGGAGGCGAGAGACGAGATCGTCGATGGTGTCGGTCATGGGGCCGTGTTCCTTCTCTGCTGGCGTGGAAAGTCATTCCGGAGAGGGTCCGGAGGTGTTCCATCTCTGTTCGGCGGGCGCCCGGTCAGTCGGAGCGCGCGGTGATCGTCACGGCCCGGCCGCCGTTCACCAGTCGCAGGAACTCACCGTCCCAGACCCGGAAGAAGGTCTCCGAGTTGTTGAGGAAGTCCTGGAGACGGCGCTCGCCGCGGGGGAGGACGTAGGCCACCGTTCCCGTGACCCGCGTCCCATCCTCGAGGACGACCTCGACGTCGACCTCCCGGGCGTCCGACTCCTCGCTCCGGGCCTCGGAGAGGAGCTCGTCGGCCCTCGGGTCGTTCTCGCGGGCCTCCTCGGCCGGCAGGGACGCCATGAGAACCGAGGTCCGACGGACGAGGACGGTGCCATCCTCCGGGAGCTTGGCGGGAAAGAAGGATTTCTTGCCGTTCAGGATGTCCAGGGGCCGCTCCGGGCCCAGGTCTCGCTCGGACTGCTCCCCGAGATAGAGGTCGGCCGGCATCGTCTCCTGGCCGGTGAGCAGGAGCTCGGCTCGGATGCGGTGCGTGGGAATGCGGTACTCGTCGGTCACGTTGGCGACCTCGTCTCTTCTGTTCGGGCCGTGGACGGCCGGCATCGGTGCTCCGCACGCCGACGGCCGGCTCGGTTCGGAACTCGTCGGGGAGGAATGCCGCGGACGTCGCCACGAGCCCCGTCCCGAGGGTCTACCGGGGAGACGGGTCGTGCGCTCGGCGCCACCCGTGCCTCTGCTACAGCGTGTTGCGGTTCCTCTGGCTGAACCAGAACCGGAGCTTCCGGGCCGAGTCGCTGTCCGTGGCGCTGGCCGCTGCAGCTCGCTTCCGCTCCTCCCGGGACTGGCGGTGCGCCGAGTCGCCGTTGGAACGGTTGTCTCCGAACAGCCAGCCGAACGCCTTCGCGCCGAGCTCGGCCCAGCGCGACGGCAGATGTCGGCTTCCCGGGAACGCGTTCGATGCAGGCTCTGTCGATTTCATCGGACATTCCTCCAGCTTCGCTCGTTCGCCCTGTACTGAATGCAGCAACGAGGCCGCGGACGACCGTGCTGCACCCTCTCCACTCTCTCCGCCCTGGAGACGAGGCAGGTCCGTCCGCCGTCACATCCCGACCCCACGGGACTCCTGGCCGCGCTCGCGGTGAGGACGGGCGGCCGCTCGCGGGCAGGTGGGATCGCGCCCGGCATGCTTACGTCGATCGACGTGCGTCGGCGCGGCCCGGCTGTCCGGGCCTGCACACTGAAAGGAGTGTGGCATTCTGCATCGTCCGCAGGAGGGGTTCGCGGCGGGAGGTGGGCTGAAGACCTCGGTACCGTAGGGACGGAGAAGGAGGAGGGGGTACGGTACGGTACGTGAAACATGAGGGGCGCCCGCCGGAAGGGCGGAAGCCGACTCCCTCACGTCAGGCAGGAACGAAGATGAGATTCAGCCGGGAGATGGCCAGGGCGCTGCGATCGGTGGACGAGCACCTCGGGCCCGAGGAGCGGGTTCCGGACGCGTGGGAGGAGCTCCCCGAGCGGCTCAGGGATCAGCTGAAGGTGAGCCTCGCCGGGTCGCCCACGGTGCGGTTCGAGAAGGCCTTCGCCGAGTTCGTCCACGCGCACCTGATGTTCTACCGTCGCCACGAGATGGACGGCGCGCGGCGACGGCAGCACTGATCAGACGGGAAATCCCTCCGCTTCCCGCACGCGACGCGCCTGATAGAGGTGCCGGCGCTCGTGCGCGGCGATGACGCGGAACGCGGCCCCGAGGTCGAACCGGAGCAGGGGAACGAAGGGAGAGGGCACTCGGATGCGCGCGATGTCGAGATCGTCCGCGGCGACCAGGCGCCGGGCCAGCCGCTGCCTCAGGTCGAGGAAAGCCGCGCTCGGGTGAGCGTCGTCCTCGTCCGTTGACCCGGCCGGCTCCGGGGGGCGGGGGCGGATGCGCCGGGGCGCCGGGATCTTCAGGCCCGGCGGCGGCTCCAGGAGGCCCGGCAGCCATCGTCCCACCAGGCTCGGACGGTAGTCGCCCCTGACCCCGCTGGCCCGGAGCCCCCGCCCGCGGCCCTCCTCGATGGCCTCGTCCAGGACCTCGAGATACGCCTCTCCGGTGCGGACGAGGTGATCCAGGCACTCGGCGATGGACCAGGCCTCCGGCTCGGGTCGCCACGAGAGCTGCTCCGGCGTCAGGTCGGACGTGAGCTCCTCGGCCTCGGCGCCGGCGGCCCGGAGCTCGCCCAGGCTCTCCCTCAGCTCGCCGTGCCGGAGATCGGGATCGAATGCGTCCATGTGCCGACCTCCCCGACGGGTGGTCCCGTCGTCGGGTGATTCAGTCCGTTCGTCCCCGCCGGCCTCCGCGGACCGCCACGTACTCGCGCAGCCCGGACTTGAGGGTGTACCCGCGGGAGACGGTGAAGGGAGCGAGTAGCTCCTCCACGTCGGCCGGCAGGAGCTCCTCCCGGTAGGGCTCGGTCCGGCCGGAGAGCTCGTAGCGGATCCGGTCCACGTCCAGGAGTCCGAAGCGGTAGGGGATCTCGCCGGAGTCGCTGTGGGGCGTGTCGGTCGTGCCTACGATGGTGTGGAGGCGGGCGTCGGGAGCACTGATCTCGGCGAGCCGCTCCATCAGCAGC
>CANPVF010000115.1 GCA_947581645.1 Candidatus Caribbeanibacter nitroreducens
CGGGAGGGAGCGTACCCGTTCCCACCCCGCCGTGAGGCCGAGGGTCTCGCCGCCGCCGAAGTCGTAGCGGGAGCCGAGGAGCAGGCGGTCGGTCTCGTGATAGTTCCGGTAGTCCTCGCCCCCGAACAGGTAGGTGAGCGTGTTGGCCGCGTCGGCCCGAATCCACCGTTCCATGGAGCGGGTCGCCCGGCCTCCCTCCACGCCCACCCGGAGTCGGCCGCTGGGATACCAGTACTGTCGCGCGGAGCCGGTGAGCCGGTCGCCGCCCGTGCGGAAGCCGCCGCTGAGGTGGAGGCTGGGCTGCCAGGCGGCGTCCACGGCCTGCAGACGTCCGCCGGCCGAGAAGGTCCAGCCGTCCACCCGCTGGGCGGAGGGGAGGTGGAGCCCCGAGAGGCCGTCCAGCTTCAGCGGGTCCCGGCGGACGGCGGAGCGGTAGATCTCCCACCCGCCCTCGCTGGGGACCGCCTGCAGGAGGCGGTTGGGCTCGTAGACGATCTCCCCCGTCACCGACGCCAGGGACGAGCGGTACATCCCGCCGCCCAGCACCAGGAGGTCGCCCGAGACGGTGGCGTGCGGGCGGAGGAACACGTCGCTGTCCACGGCCACCAGGGTCCCCTCGATCCGCCCCTCGAGCCGAACCATGCTCTCGAGCACGAGCACGTCGCCCTGCACCGTGTCGCCGCGGGCCAGGGTCGTGTCGCTCTCCCACAGGCTGTACTCGCCGGCGTCGACGAACTGCGCCAGGCGCCGCTCCACGGGGCTCTCCGCGCGGGGGGTGAACGTCACCCGCCGCTCCTGCTGTGCCGCGGCCGGTGCCGCCGCGGCCAGGACCGCGGCCAGCGCGAGGAGGACGACGGCCGGCGCCGCGGGCGAGCGGTCGAAGGAGGTCACCGCGACTCCCGGTCCCATTCTTCCCAGGCCACCACGTTCTCGACGGGCTCCCGCTCGGGCCGCTCACGGAGCTCCTCGGCGTATCCAATCGCCAGCATGGCCACCACGGGAACGTCCCGGGGCACGTCCAGGGCGTCGCGTACGTCGGACTCCCGGTACCCGGTGATCCAGCAGGTCCCCAGGCCCATCTCCTCGGCTGCCAGCACCATGCTCTGCGTGGCGGCGGCCAGGTCCACCGGATAGCTGGGGCGGCCCGTGCCGCTGACGTGGGAATGGACCCGGGCGCAGGCGACGATCACCAGGGGCGCGGACCGGAGCCGCGGGTCGTTGAAGGCCGCCTCCGCCAGGCGGTGCACCGTCATGGCCTGCTGCACGGCCACGAAGCGCCACGGCTGGGCCTCGCTGGCCGAGTGGGCGTAGCGGGCGCAGTCCAGGAGGGCCTGGATCGCGTCCGGCGGAACGGGACGATCGGCGAAGGACTCGACGGGCCTTCGGCTCCGGGCCAGCCGGAGCACACGCGACTTGCGGCTCACCGGATCCTCGTCCTCATCCCCTCGGGTGATGACTGCGGTGGACTTCACGCAGGTAGCTCCGATCGACGTGCGTGTAGATCTGGGTGGTGGAGATGTCGGCGTGACCGAGGAGCTCCTGGACGACGGCCAGGTCCGCTCCTCCCTCCAGGAGGTGTGTGGCGAAGCTGTGTCGGAGCGTATGGGGCGTCACGCGCTTCTCGATCCCGGCGGCCTCGACGTGTCGCCGGACGATGGTCCACACACCCATGCGGCTGAGCGGCCGACCGTGCTGGTTCAGGAACACGGCCCCCTCGGACTCCCCCCGATCGAGCTCCGGCCACAGGGCGCGAAGGTACCGGCGAACGGCGTCGGTCGCACGCTGGCCCACCGGCACGACGCGCTCCTTTGCTCCCTTCCCCCGGACCCGGAGCAGGCCCTCGTCGAGGAAGAGGTCGGACCGCCGGAGCTCCCGGAGCTCCGAGACCCGCAGCCCCGCGCCGTACAGCACCTCCAGGAGCGCCACGTCCCGGACCGCCAGGTCGTGCTCCATGTTCACCGCCTCCAGGATGTCGGTCACGTCGTCGTAGGAGAGGACGTCGGGGAGGTGCCGGCTCTGCCGCGGGCGCTCGAGCCGTTCGGTGGGATCCTCCTCCAGCCGGCCCTCGTCCACCAGGAAGCGGAAGTAGGTCCGGAGCGTCGACACCTTGCGCGCGATGGTGGAGGAGGCCCGCCCCTTCTCCGCCAGGTCGAGGACGAAGCCGCGGAGGAGCTCGTACGTCACCCCGCCCGGTCCGTCCACGCCGCGCTCGTCGGCGAAGGCGGCCATCTGGCCCACGTCCCGGACGTAGGCGTCCAGCGTCCGGTCCGAGAGCCCCCGCTCGAAGCGGAGGTAGTCGGAGAAGCCGCCGAGCCGGAACCGGCGCTCTCGACCGTCGACCGCCTCCTCCGCCGGCTCCCCGTCCGATGCGGTCGAGCTCACGGGCCCTCCTCGGCGTCCTCTCCGCTTGCGTGCTCCCGGTGTCGGGTCCGCCACCACCAGGCGGCCACCGCGGCGGCCACCACCCCGGCGACGGCCCACAGTCCGCCCTGGGCCTGATCGACCAGGGCGACCAGCCTGGGAATGTTGCGAGCCGCGAACGCTCCCACCCACAGAAGCAACGCGTACCAGAGCCCGGATGCCAGCCCCAGCGGCACGAGCGTGCGCCAGAAGCCGAGTCGGCTGACGCCGGCGAAGGCCGGGACGATGACCCGGAAGACCGGGAGGAACCGGCTGAAGAGGACGCTCAGGGTGCCGTACCGGTCGTAGAAGTCCTGCAGGTGGTCGAGCTGGTGGGGGCGGAGGACCCGCTGTCCCCACTGCGTCTCGAAGAGGGTCCGGCCGTACCGGAGTCCCATGCCGTAGACCACCATGGCCAGGGCCACGTTGCCGCCCCAGGCGACCCCGAAGACGACGTCGAAGCGGAGCACCTGTTCCTCCGCAAGGATGGCCCCGAGGAGCACGAAGGTGTCCGAGGGGACCGGGGGGAAGACGTTCTCGACGGCGGCGCCGGCTCCCACGAGCGCGTAGATGCTCCAGTCGGGGATCCGGCCCACGAACTGTAGGAGCTCCTGAAGCAGCTCCTGCATCGTACCCCTCGCTGACGGTGGGCGGTCTCGGTTCCCGGGGGCTCCTCAGCCGCCGGCCCGGAGCGCGGAGTGCACCCGGTCCATGGGGGCGATGCGGTCGAGGAGGGCCACCGCCGTCACCGTGCCGCCTCCGTCCGACGGCAGGGAGACGTGGCCGGGGGACACGTGCAGGCGGTCGGCGAGCTCGTCCCGGAGGGCGTCCCGGCCGGGTCCGCTTCCGCCGGACCCCGGAGTCGCGCCGGTGGAGGACAGGTCGACGTTGACCACCTGGTAGTTCTCCCCCTCGACGGCGCGGACGGCACGGGAGAGGACGTCCAGGGCTGCCGCGCTCTCCCGTCCCCGGGTCGGGGCCGCTCCGTGGCCGAGCCCGGCGGCGCCCAGGAGGGCCTCCGTGAGGGCTCGGGCGGCGGCATGGAGCCCCCCGGCGTCGGGGTCGAGGTCGGCGTGGCCGATGCCGATGCGCATGACGCTCCGGGCGGCGAGGGGCGGCCTACCCCTCCTGCCACTTCCGGAGGATCAGGGAGACGTTGTGGCCGCCGAATCCGAAGGAGTTGCTCAGGGCCACGTCCACCTCTCGCTCCACGGCGCCGTGGTGGGCGTAGTCCAGGTCGCAGTCGGGGTCCTTCTCCTCGAAGTTGATCGTCGGCGGGATGAGGTCCTCCCGGCACACCCGGGCGCAGATGACGCTCTCCACGGCGCCGGCGGCACCGAGCGTGTGTCCGGTCATGGACTTCGTGGATCCGACGACCAGGTCGTAGGCGTGACCCCCGAAGACGGACTTGATCGCCTCGGTCTCGGTGGCGTCGTTCTGCGGCGTGGAGGTGCCGTGGGCGTTCACGTAGTCCACGTCCGTGCTCTCCACGCCCGCGTCCTCGAGGGCCTCCCGCATGGCGAGCTGGGCCCCTTCCCCGCCCGGTGCCGGGGCGGTCATGTGGTGGGCGTCGGCGCTCTGGCCGAAGCCGGCCGCCTCCGCCAGGATGTCGGCTCCGCGCTCGCGGGCGTGCTCCAGGCTCTCCAGGACCAGGGCGCCGGAGCCCTCACCGAGCACGAAGCCATCCCGGTGCCTGTCGAAGGGACGGGACGCACTCTCGGGATCGTCGTTCCGGGTGGAGAGCGCCCGCATGGAGGCGAATCCTCCCATGCAGAGCGGTGTGATCGTGGCCTCGGCCCCTCCGGCGATCATCACGTCGGCCTCGCCGGTCCGGACCGACCGCAGGGCCAGGCCCACGGCGTGGGCGCTGGACGCACACGCCGAGACCGTCGCGTAGTTCGGGCCCCGCGCGCCGTACCGCATGGAGATCAGCCCCGGCGCCATGTCGGCGATGAACATGGGGATGAAGAACGGCGACACGCGGTCCGGCCCCCGGTCCAGCATCCGCTTGTGCTGCTCCTCCAGGGTCTCCAGGCCACCGATTCCGCTTCCCACGATGACGCCGGTGCGCTCCGGGTCGGACGCCTCGAACGTGTCGCGGATGTCGGCGTGCTCCACGGCCTGCTCCGTGGCGGCCAGCGCGAACTGGGAGAACCGATCCGTGCGCTTGACCTCCTTGCGGTCCAGGTACTCCTCCGGTTCGAAGTCGTCCACCTCGCACGCGAAGCGGACGCTCAGGTCCTCGGGCGGGTCGAAGCGGGAGACCGGAGCGGCTCCGCTGACGCCGTCCACGAGGGCCTGCCAGGCCGAGTCCCGGTCCTTCCCCACGGGGGTGACCAGGCCCAGCCCGGTGATGACTACTCGCCGTTCGTCGCTCATGATGCCGGAGGGACCGAGGTTCCGATCGGAGTGAGCGCTACTCGCCCGACTTCTCGCTCAGGTAGTCGATGGCGTCGGAGACGGTCTGCATCTCTTCGGCGTCCTCGTCGGGGATCTCGATCTCGAACTCCTCCTCGAACGCCATGACCAGCTCGACGGTGTCCAGGGAGTCGGCTCCCAGGTCCTCCACGAAGTTGGCGTCCTCGGTGACCTTCTCCATCTCGACGCCGAGCTCGTTGGCGATGATCTCTCGTACGCGGTCGTCCATGTCGGACATCTCCTGACCTCCCGGTCTATGTGATCGTTCGTCGCTCGAGTGCGCTCGTCCTGCGGTCGGGCGGAATCCCGTCCCCGGGGAGCCCGGGGAGCGGGTGCGGGCTCTGCGCGCTGCGGCGGCAGAGACGCGAAAGAGTCTGCTGACCGTGGTCGCGGTCGACCGGCCTACATGACCATGCCGCCGTCGACCTTGATGACCTGTCCGGTGATGTAGTCGGCTTCCTCGCTCACCAGGAAACGCACGACTCCTGCCACGTCGTCGGGAGTCGCGAAGCGTCCCAGGGGGATCCGATCCGCGAGCTCCTCCCGCGCCTCGTCGGACATGTCGGCCGTCATGTCCGTCTCGACGAAGCCGGGCGCCACGGCGTTCACGAGCACGTCCCGGCTCGCGAGCTCCTTGGCCACGGACTTCGTGAGCCCCACCAGGCCGCCTTTTGACGCCGCATAGTTGGCCTGCCCCGGGTTCCCCGTCAACCCGACGACGGAGGTCATGTTCACGATGCGGCCGCCCCGTCTCATCATCCCCCGCGAGGCGGCGCGAATCATGTTGAAGGCGCCGGTGAGATTCGTCCGGATCACGTCCTCCCAGTCCTCGTCCCTGGTCCGGAGCACCAGGTTGTCCCGGGTGATTCCGGCGTTGTTGACGAGGATCGTCACCGGGTCCAGCTCCTCCGAGACGCGGTCCACGAGCTCGTCGCACTGGTCGGGCTCCCCCACGTCGCAGGCGAAGCCCTGGCCTCCGGCACCACCCAGCGCGGCCGCGGCGTCGCTGGCCCGGCCCTCGTCCCGGGCCACGACCGCCACTTCCGCCCCGCTCCCGGCGAGCGTCTCGGCGATCGAGAAGCCGATGCCCCTCGAGGCGCCGGTCACGATCGCCACCTCTCCGTCGAGTTCTCCCATGGGTCGTTCCTCGTCTGGCTGATTCGTCTGGCTGGTGCCTGTGGCGCGGGACGTCCCGCTCCGGCGGATGTCAGCTCTCGCCGCGCAGGGCGGCCAGGGCGCCGGCGTCCCCGGCCGTCTCTCCGTCCTGGGAGCGATCGATGCGGCGCAGGAGCCCGGTGAGGACGTTCCCGGGCCCGACCTCGAGCCACCGGTCCGGGTCGTGGTCACGCATGGCGAGCACGCTCTCGGTCCACCGGACCGGGGACGTGAGCTGATCGATCAGGAGGCGGCGGGCCTCCTCGCCGGATGTGACGGGCCCGGCGGAGACGTTGGCCACCACCGGAAAGTCGGGATCGCCGAAGTCGACGGCTCCGAGGGCCTCGGCGAGCCCTTCCCGCGCCACCTGCATGAGGGGCGAGTGGAAGGCCCCGCTCACCTGGAGCGGAAGCACCCGGCGGGCACCGTCCTCCGCCTCCTCGGCCCGGGCGCCGACCCGCTCGACGGCGTCCTCCTCGCCGCTGATGACCACCTGGCCGGGGGAGTTGAAGTTGGCCGCGACCACGGTGCCCCCGTCCTCGGAGCACAGCTCGCGGACCCGATCGTCGTCCATGCCGAGGACCGCGGCCATCGTCCCCTCGTCGCTGCGGGCCATGAGCTCGCCGCGCCGCCGCACGAGCCGTAGAGCGTCCTCGAAGGAGAGCGCGCCGGCGCACAGGTATGCGGTGAACTCGCCCAGGGAGTGCCCGGCCGCGACCACCACCTCCTCCCGCAGACGCTCGGGCAGGAGCTGCCAGGCCGCGTAGCTGTGCAGGAGGATGGCGGGCTGGGCGTTCTCCGTCCGCGTGAGCTCCTCCTCGGGCCCCTCCCAGCAGATCCGGCTCAGGTCATGGTCCAGGACGCGGTCGGCGCGCTCGAACAGCTCCCCGGCCTCGTCGGGCCACCTCTCGGCGAGGTCGCGGCCCATTCCCACTTCCTGTGACCCCTGTCCGGGGAGGAGAAGAGCGGTTCGCATGGATCCTCGGCTCCTGGTCCTGTCGTTCGGCTCGGTGCTCCGGGGTCGGCGGGCGACCGGCGGGTCCGCGGCGGCGAGCCCCCCGCAGCCGCCGTCAGACCTCCTGTGTCATGCAGTCTCCATGCCCGGAGGCTCCGGGCGCGAAGCGGGAGACGGGCTACCGGTGAGCCGGCTCCTCGTCGGCGGTCGGGGCGGCCCGCTCCATCTCGCGGGCCAGGTGCTCCACCATGCCCGATCGGACGGAGCGGGCCGCGAATCCCAGCGCGTTCTCGATGGCCCGCGGAGAGGAGGAGCCGTGGCATACGATGGAGACGCCGTTCACGCCCAGCAGGGGCGCGCCGCCGTACTCGGCGTAGTCGAGCACCGAGAGCAGCTCCCAGAGGCCGGAGGGCGCGTCGTCGCCCCCCCCGTGGCTGTCCAGCCAGCCCACCACGAACTCCGCCATGGACTCGAAGAACTTGAGCAGGGCGTTGCCCACGAACCCGTCGCAGACCAGCACGTCGCAGCTCCCGCTGATGATCTGATTCCCCTCGACGTTGCCCACGAAGTTGAGGGCACCGTCGTCGGAGAGCAGGTCGTGGGCGGCGGCCACCACCTCGTCCCCCTTCTTGGCCTCCTCCCCCACGTTGAGGAGGCCGATGCGCGGGGAGGTCCGGTCGAGCATCTCCCGGGCGTAGATCAGGCCCAGGTGAGCGAACTGGTGGAGGTGCCGGGGGCGGCAGTTCACGTTCGCCCCCACGTCCAGGACCAGTGTCGGCGTGTCGACCGTCGGGAAGACGGCGCCGATGGCCGGACGGTCGACGCCCGGGAGGGCCTCGAGCTCCAGGAGCGAGCCCGCCATCACCGCGCCGGTGGATCCGGCGGAGACGAAGGCGTCGGCCTCCCCGCCGGCCACCATCCGGAGCCCCTTCACGATGGCGCTGTCGGGCTTGCGCCGGACCGCCATGGCCGGCGGCTCCTCGGGATCGATCCGATCCCGGGCCTCGACCACCTCCAGTCTCTCGCGAGCGCGGGACGTGGCGTCCAGGGAGGCGAGGACGTCCCGGACTCGGGACGGCTCCCCGATGAGGAGGACCTCGAGGTCCTCGTCGGCCCCGACGGCGGAGGCCGCCCCCTGCACCGGTGCTCGAGGGGCCCGGTCGCCCCCCGTCACGTCCAGGGCGACGGTCAGCACGGCGGGCTCAGCGGGCGCGGGTCCGGGGGAGCCGGACGGACGGCGTGGCTCCGCTCAGAACTCCTCGTCGGGCTCGACGACCTGGCGGCCGTCGTAGTGCCCGCACGTGGGACACACGTGGTGCGGGCGGCGGAAGTCCCCGCACTGCGGACACGCCTGGTGCGCCGGGACGTCGTCCTCGTGATGGGTACGGCGCTTCCGCTTGCGCTGCTTCGACGTTCGCTTCTTGGGTACGGCCATTGTGGTTCCCGTCGTGAAACTCGTTCTCTCTAGTCCTCGAGCTGTTCGTACAGCTGCTCCCAGCGGGGATCGCCCGTCTCCTGCTCGCAGTCGCAGGTGTCCTCGTTCAGGTTCGTCCCGCACCGGGGGCAGAGCCCCTCGCACTCCGGGCGGCAGAGGGGATAGGGCGGCTCGTTCAGGAGCAGCTCCTCCCGGATCTGCGGCGTGAGGTCCAGGGCCCCGGCCTCCCGGTCGAGGGGAAACACCCCTTCCTCCTCCGGCTCACCCTCCAGCCCCGGATCGTACAGCCAGTCGATCGTCAGGTCCACCGGGTGCGGCACCGCCGTCAGACAGCGCCGACACTCCACCTCCAGCGTTGCACGCAGCGTGCCGGTGACGTGCACGACGCCGTCGCCGGTCTCCCGGGCCGTGAGGTCGTAGGCGGGCGCCTCCCGGAACGCGAGGTCCGTGTTCGTCCACGGCTCCTCGTCCAGGTCGACGGTGCCCGCGAGGTCGACCGGGCCCCGTGCCAGCTTGCGCAGCGATATGGTCAGCATGGGATCGGCGGCCCCCTCCCCCCTGGCCCGCGCCCCGGCGGCCGGCGACGGAGGGGTCGAATCGGTAACGAATGGCTGTGACGGATGGCGGGCGGCGAGTGGCTCCTGCCCGGCCCGGCTACACCAGCTCGGTGCGGGGAAAGAAGAACGCCAGCTCCCGCTCGGCGTTGTCCGGCGAATCGGCGGCGTGGATGGCGTTTCGCTCCACGCTCTGGGCGTACTCCGCCCGCACCGTTCCCGGGTCGGCCTCCTCCGGGTCCGTGGCGCCGATCACGTCCCGCAGGTGGGACACCGCGTTCTCCCGCTCGAGGGCCATCGGCAGGCACGGGCCGGAAGTCATGAACTGTACCAGGGAGGAAAAGAAAGGTTTCTCGCGGTGAACGGCGTAGAACGCCTCCGCCTGCTCGCGGGAGAGCTCCGCCACGCGGGCCGCCCGGAGCTCGAACCCCTCCTCCTCCAGGTGTGAGATGATGTCGCCCGCGTGCCCCGCCCCGAAGGCGTCGGGCTTGATGATGGCCAGGGTGAGTTCGTCGCTCATCGTCGTCCTCGCTGTCGAATCCGTCTTCGGCTACAGGACCGTCTGGATGGCCGGCACGATGTCCGCCGGCCGCTCGGCCACCGAGACGCCGTGCTCCTCGAACACGCGCATCTTCTCTTCCGCCGTGCCCTCGGATCCGGAGATGATGGCGCCCGCGTGCCCCATGGTCCGTCCGGGAGGAGCCGTCTGGCCGGCCACGAATCCCACCACGGGCGTCTCCATCTGCTCCTCGGCGTAGCGGGCGGCCACCTGCTCGTCGGTGCCTCCGATCTCGCCGATGAGCACCACCGCCTCCGTCCGGTCGTCGGCCTCGAACATCTCGAGGGCGTCGACGAAGTCGGTGCCGATGATCGGATCCCCGCCGATTCCCACGCAGGTGGACTGGCCGATGCCGGCGCCGGTGAGCTGGTGGATCACCTCGTAGGTGAGGGTGCCCGAGCGGCTGACGATGCCCACCGGGCCCTCCTCCACGATGCTCCCGGGGAGGATGCCCACCTTGCAGCTGCCCGGCACGATGAGCCCCGGACAGTTGGGGCCGATGAGCCGGGTGCCGCGCTCCTCCAGGTAGGGCATGACCCGGGTCATGTCGCCCACCGGCAGCCCCTCGGTGATGCACACCACCAGGTCCACGCCGGCGTCGGCGGCCTCGTAGATGGCGCCCGAGGCGAAGGCGGCCGGCACGTAGATCACGCTGGCGTTGGCCCCGGTCTCCTCCACGGCCTGGGCCATGGTGTTGAACACCGGAACCTCGTCGTCGAAGAGCTGACCGCCCTTCCCCGGCGTCACGCCGGCCACGACGTTGGTCCCGTACTCGCGCATCCGCCGGGCGTGGAAGGAACCGTCACGTCCCGTGATCCCCTGCACCACCAGGCGGGTGTCGTCTCCGATCAGTATGCTCATGTTGCCGTCCCGTATCCGTTCCGTTCGTCGCTGACGTCGTCGTTCGGTGTCGTTCGTCCGGTCGTGCGGGCGGGCCTCAGCCCGCGGCCTCCACGGCGCGCTGGACGGCCTCGTCCATGTCGGACATGGCCTCGAAGCCGTTGTCGCGGAGGATCTCCAGTGCCTCCTCCTCGTTGGTGCCCGTGAGCCGGATCGTGATCGGCACGTCCAGGTCCAGGCGGCTCGTGGCCTCCACGATCCCGTTGGCCACGTCGTCACAGCGCGTGATGCCGCCGAAGATGTTGAAGAGGATGGAGGAGACGCTGGGGTCGTCGGTGATGATCTCCAGCGCGCTCACCACCTTGTCCGGGCTGGAGGAGCCGCCGATGTCCAGGAAGTTGGCGGGGTCGCCGCCGTAGTACTTCACCAGGTCCATGGTGGCCATGGCGAGCCCGGCGCCGTTGACGCAGCAGCCCACGTCACCGTCCAGCTTGATGTAGCTGAGGCCGGCCTCGCGGGCCTTCCGCTCGGAGTCGTCCTCGGCCTCCACGTCGCGCATCTCTTCCAGGTCCGGGTGCCGGAAGAGCGCGTTGTCGTCCAGGTTCATCTTCGCGTCGATGGCCCGGAGCTCGTCGTCCGGCGTCCGGACCAGGGGGTTGATCTCCACCATCGTGGCGTCCGACCCCCGGTAGGCCTTCCAGAGCTTGCCCAGGATCCCGGCCGCCTCCTTCGCCAGCTTCGGCTCGTCGTACAGGCGGTAGGCCAGGGTCGTGGCCTGGTGCGGGAGGAGCCCGTAGGCCGGGTCGATGGGCTGGCGGAAGATGGCCTCGGGCTTCTCCTCGGCCACCGTCTCGATGTCCATGCCGCCCTCCGGCGAGACCATGAACACCGGCCGGTCCCGCGAGCGGTCCATGACGATGCCGGCGTAGGCCTCGCTCTCGATGTCCACCGCCGGCGTCACCAGGACCTTGCGCACGGTGAGGCCCTTGATGTCCATGCCCAGGATGGCGTCGGCGGCCTCCCGGGCCTCCTCCGGGTCGTCGGCCAGCTTCACGCCGCCGGCCTTGCCGCGTCCGCCGGTGTGCACCTGCGCCTTCACCACCACGCGTCCCCCGTAGTCCGCGGCGATCTCGGACGCCTCGTCGGCGTCGCGCGTCACCCGGCCGGGAGGAGCCGGGAGGTCGTGGTCGCGGAAGATCTGCTTCGCCTGGTACTCGTGGATGTTCATTCCGTCTCCTTGGATCAGCCTCTAGCTTCGGAACGTCCTCGGGTCGACCGGGGCCGCCGCAGCGACGGCGCGGGGCCCGATCAGCCGTCCTCCAGTACGATCTCGGTGCCCGCCCGGCCGTCCACGGCGGGGCCGGCGTCCTCCAGCGCGGCGATGACGGCGCGGCGGCCGCCGCCCCGGAGGAAGTTCACGGCGGCCTCCACCTTGGGGCGCATGCTCCCCTCGCCGAGCCCGCCGCTCTCGAGCATCTCGCGGGCCCGGGGGAGCTCGAGCCGGTCGATCTTTGTCGCATCCGGCGTGCCGTAGTTCTCGTAGACGCCGTCCACGTCGGTGAGGATCAGCAGGAGCCGCGCGTCGATCTCCTTCGCCAGGAGCGCCGCCGCCCGGTCCTTGTCGATCACCACGTCCAGCCCCTCGAGGCCCAGCCCGGGGTCGCGGTAGACCGGCACGCCCCCTCCCCCGGCGGCGATCACCACCTCGCCGCGGGAGACCAGCGCCTCCACCAGCGAGGACTCCACGATCTCCACGGGGTCCGGGCTGGCCACGCGCCGCCGGAGTCGTCCGCGGTCGTCGCGGGCCACCTCCATCAGCGGACCCGTGGCCTCCTCCGCCGCCGCCTCGTCGGCCAGCTCTCGCCCGATGAACTTGACGGGCTCCTCCAGCGCCGGGTCGTCGCGCTCCACGCGCGTCTGCGTGACCATCGTGGCCACCTGGCGGTCGAGCCCCTCGCGCTCCAGCGCGTTCTCCAGCGACTGCTGGATCATGTACCCGATCCATCCCGCCGTGGACGCCACGAGGACGCCCAGCGGGAACGGCGCCACGTCGTCCCGGGCACGCTCGTTTCGCACCAGCTCGTCGCCGACCTGGGGCCCGTTGCCGTGCACCACGGCCACGCCCCACCCGTCGCGGATCAGGTCCACCACCGACGAGAGGCTCTGCCGCGTGTGCCGGAACTGGTTCTCGACCCGGGCCGACTCGCCGGCGGGCGAGAGGGCGTTGCCTCCGATGGCCACCACGGCGCGTCGGTCGTGGCGCTCGCTCTCCGCGTCCTCCGGGTCGCCGGTCACGGGCCGGACGACGCCGTGTCGGTGGCGGCGGCCGCGTCCCGGATCTGCTGCCAGAGGTCGGCGAAGCGCGACAGGTCACCGGCCTGGAGCGCGCTCTCGGCCTGCCGCGTCAGGCGGCGGATCCGCTCCAGCGCGGCGCCGGTCCCGGGGGAGACGGCCGGACGGGCCGGGGTCGGGGTCGGCGCGGCGGTGTCGGGTCGGGCGGCCGGGACGGCCGTGTCGGCCATGACCGCGGGCTCGTCGGGAGCCTCCACGTCGGCGCCCAGGTTCGCCAGGAGCCGTCGCAGGGCGGCGTCCAGGGTCGTCGCCATGGTCACCTGGTCGCCGGCGGCGGCGATCACCCGCTTCAGGCCGGGCGCCGCCCCCTCCTCGTCCTCGGCCTCCAGGAAGAGTGGCTCCACGTAGAGCAGGAAGCCCCGGATCGGGACCAGCAGCAGGTGTCCCCGGACGGCCTGGGAGCCGAGCTGCCGCCACAGAGACAGCTGCTCCGAGATGCGCGGGTCCTGGTCGATCTGCACCTCGACCTGCCGCGGGCCGAACACCTGCTCCGTGGTCTCCACCTCGAAGATCCACAGCTCCCCGTAGTGCTCGCCGTCGTTCCGGGCCATCAGGAACGAGGAGAGGTTGTCGCGGTCCCGGGGGGTGAAGGGCACGGTGAGCAGGAACTCGTCCCGGGCCGCGCCCTCGTCGCCGGGGAACGGCATGAGCAGGTAGTAGGGCTCCACGGCCCGCGTGTCGTTCCGGAACATCTCCTGGCCCACGCTCCACAGGTCCTGCCGGCGGTAGAAGGCCTCCGGGTCGGTCATGTGGTAGGCGTTCAGCAGCTCCGCCTGCGTCTCGATCAGGGAGCGCGGGTAGCGGAGGTGGTCCCGCATCACGGAGGACATCGCCTCCAGGGGCTCGAAGAGCTCGGGGAAGACGTCCCGGTAGGTGGCCAGGATGGGGTCCTCGGGCTGCACGGCGTACAGCGACACCTCGCCCGTGACGCCGTCCACCACGGCCTTCACCGAGTTCCGGAGGTAGTTCACCCGCCGACCCCGGTATCCCGTGGGCTGGGAGAGCGGGTATCTGTTCGTCGACGTGTAGGCGTCCACGATCCACTTGATGTGCCCGTCGACCACCACCGGATACGGGTTCGGGTCGACGAAGAGGAACGGCACCAGAGCCTGCACGCGGGAGACCACGTCCCGGCGCCACATGAGCAGCGAGCCGCCGGGCTCCTGGCGGAGGAGGATGTTCTTCGACCCCAGGGCCCACGCGAAGACGGCCTTCTCCACCAGGCCGTTCAGCGTCACCCCGGTGGTGCTCTCACCGCCGGGGATCGAGTCCGGGTTCTCGAGCACGTACTGCGTCGTGAGCTCGCCGAAGTAGAAGCGGGGCTCGTCGATCCGGAGCCCCCGGGGCGCCGGCTGCGTCAGCACCGGCGGAAGGTCCCGGAGGTAGTAGGCCGGCGACCCGCCCGTCACGATGCTGTCCACCGGGCTCGCCACCACCCCGGTGCCGTGCGTGTAGCGCAGGTGGAGGTTCTGCCAGGTGCGAGCCGACTCGTCCAGGAGCTGGGGGGAGAACTCCCGCACGGCGATGGCCACCTGCTTCCGGTTCGACGCCGGCCCGTAGCGGTCGTTGTCCACGTCCGGGAAGCCGTGATAGGCCCGGAGGCCCTGCAGCTGGTTGAAGGTGGCCTGGAGCGGCCGCTCGTCCCACAGCGGCAGCCCCGACGTCCAGCGCTGCACCGTGGAGAGCGGGGGCGGATCCGTCTCCCGCACCGGGTACTCCTGCGTCCGGATGTCCTCCAGGTCGAAGGCGCGGCGGGTGGCCTCGATGTCGGCCCGGATGAACTCCCGCTCGAGCTGATACTCGTTCGGCTCCACCCGGAAGCGCTGGATCAGGTCCGGGTAGACCCCGAGCCCCAGCGGCCAGGCCGCCACGAAGACTCCCACCGTGGAGAGCGTGACCCGCCACCTCCCCGTCCGCTCGCCGTACACCGTCGCCGCCGCCGCCAGCAGGGCCAGGACGCCCAGGAGGCGACGCACCGGGAGCTCGCCGTGGACGTCGGCGTACCGGATGGGGCCGCCGCTCACCTGCTCGAAGACCGAGAGCCAGAAGTGGGCGGAGAGGAGCACGAGGAGGCCGACGCCCAGGTAGATCAGCGTCCGTCTGGCCGACTCGTCCATCCGGACCTTCTCGCCGTCCGAGCGGACCTGTCCGGAGAGCAGGAAGAAGGCGCCCACGGAGAGCGAGGCCCACACCAGCCAGGAGAGGGCCAGCGACCAGACGCCCCGCGCCACCGGGAGGTAGAACACGTAGAAGCGCGGGTCCCGGCCCAGGATGGCGTCGCTCTCGCCCCACGGCGCCGAGTGGATGGCGGCCAGGATCTGTCGGCCCAGGGTGTCGGCCACCGGGGCCGCCACCAGCAGCCCCACGACCACGGAGGCCCCGCGGAGCGTCCACTTCACCCAGTTCTCCGGCAGGGCCTCCGCGATCTCCAGGTCGCCGAGGCGGCGCTTCACGTGGAGCGGTCCGCTTCGGCGGAGCTCCGACGACAGGAGCCAGTAGAGGCCGCCGGTGGCCGCCAGGAAGGTGCCCGTCCACGTGGCCACCTGGGCCATGGCGAGGGTCCAGAAGCGGTCCTCGTGTCCCAGGGAGCGGAACCACTCCAGCTCGGAGAAGAGGCTGACGCCGGTGTCCCCGAACAGGAACACGCCCAGAAGGACCGCCCCGACGGCGATCAGCACGCCCCGTCGTGCGCGAGTCACGGGATCCGGGGCACCTCGATGCCGTGACCCCCGAGGAGCGCCGCCACGTCGTCACGGATCTCGGCCAGCCGCTCCCGGGAGTCCGCCTCCAGGCGGACGACGACCACGGGCTGGGTGTTGCTGGCGCGGATCAGGGCCCACCCGCCGTCGAACTGGACCCGGGCGCCGTCCACGTCCACCACCTCGTGGCTGCCGCGGTAGTGCTCCACGGCCTCCCGCACCACCTCGAACTTCTCCTCCTCCGGGCAGTCCAGCCGGAGCTCCGGCGTCGACGGGTATCGCGGCACGTCGCCCAGCAGGTCCCCCAGGCTGCGGCCGCTCCGGGCCACCAGGCGGGCGAGCCGGGCGGAGGCATAGATGGCGTCGTCGAACCCGAACCAGTTGTCAGCAAAAAAGATGTGACCGCTCATCTCACCCGATATCGGGGAGCTCGTCTGGCGCATCTTCTCCTTGATGAGCGAATGCCCGGTCTTCCACATCACGGGCTCGCCGCCGGCCTCCCGGATCATCTCGGGCACGGCCTGCGAACACTTCACGTCGAAGATCACCGGCGCGCCCGGTCGGTTCTCCAGGACATCCAGGGCCAGGAGGAGCAGCAGGTGGTCGCCGCGGACGATCTCACCCTCGCCGGTCACGGCGCCGACGCGATCGGCGTCGCCGTCCAGGGCCACCCCCAGGTCGGCGCCGGTGGAGCGCACCCGGTCGATGAGGTCCTCCAGGTTCTCGTCCACCGTGGGGTCGGGGTGGTGGTTCGGGAAGGTGCCGTCCGATTCGCAGTACAGACATTCCACGTCGGCGCCGGCGGCCCGGAGGGCGTCGGGGGCGGCGACGCTCCCCGCCCCGTTGCCGCAGTCGAGCACCACGCTCACCGGCTCCGGCAGCGGCGATCGGTCGGCCACGGCCTCCACGTACCGGTCGAGCAGGTCGGGGCGCTCCTCCTCCCTGCCGCTCCCCTCCGCGAAGTCCTCGCCGATCATTCGCTGGCGGAGGGCCTGGACCTCGTCGCCGTAGAACGGGCCCCCGCCGAGCACCATCTTGAAGCCGTTGTACTCGGGCGGGTTGTGGGAACCGGTGATCTGGACCGACCCGTCGGCGTCGAAGTGGTGATCGGCGAAGTAGAGCCCCGGCGTGGGGACCGTGCCCACGCGCAGGACGTCGGCTCCGGAGGCGGTCATCCCCTCGGCCAGGGCGTCGGCCAGGGGGCCGGAGCTCGGACGGTTGTCCTGGCCCACGGCGAGGGTGGGAGTCTCCACCTCCTGGCGGACCCGGGACGCGAAGGCCCGTCCCAGCCCGCGGGCGAAGTCGCGGGTGAGCTGCTCGTCGACGATGCCGCGGATGTCGTAGGCTCGGAAGACGTTGTCGGGGACTCTCATCCTGGTCCGGTCAGTCGGAGGGGCCGTCTGATTCGGAACTCGGGGACGCGGGTGTGGCACCGGGTCCGTCCAGGCCCGCCGTCGTGGCTCCGGCGGCGGGCGACTCGACCGTCGGACGGTCGGTCAGCGATCGTCCCGCCCGGTCGGCGGCGTCGATGCCCGTCCCGGGCAGGAGTCCGAGCAGGAGGATGCCGGCGGCGCAGACCGCGGCGGAGAACCGGAACGAGGGGCCCGGCCGTCCCGGGCTCGGCGCCTCCTCCGGCGCCTCCTCGAAGTACATCTTCCACACCACGCGCAGGTAGTAGTAGTACGCCACGAGGCTGGTGAGGACCAGCGTCACCGCGAGCCCCACCTGCCCGGCGTCCACGGCGGCGCGCAGCAGATAGAGCTTGCCCACGAAGCCGCCGGTGGGCGGGAAGCCGGCCAGCGAGAGGAGGAAGATCACCATGGCCACGCCCAGCAGCGGACGCCTCCAGCCCAGCCCCGCGAAGTCGGAGAGGTGGCGCCGGCGGTCCCCCTTCCCCGCCACGTGGTAGACCACGGCGAAGGATCCCAGGGTCATGAGCGTGTACACGGCCAGGTAGAAGAGGGCGGCCGACCGCCCCAGGGCGTTCGCCGAGACGACGCCCACCAGGAGGTAGCCGGCGTGCGCCACCGAGGAGTAGGCCAGCATGCGTTTCACGTCGTCCTGCGCCAGCGCCACCAGGTTCGGGAGGACCATGGTCAGGACCGCCACCCACCACAGGGCCACCTGCCAGGCGTCGGCCGCCGGCATGAGCTCCACGGTGAGCACGCGCAGGAGGGCGGCGAAGGCGGCGGCCTTCACGCCGGCGGCCATGTAGCCGGTCACCGGCGTCGGGGCGCCCTCGTAGGCGTCCGGCGTCCACATGTGGAAGGGGACCGCCGAGATCTTGAAGCCGAAGCCCACCAGCAGGAGCCCGGTTCCCAGGTAGAGAAGCACGTTGCCGTCGGCGGCCGCCTCGGCCACCCGGGGCACCACCCGGGCCAGGTTCGTCGTGCCGGTGGCGCCGTAGAGGAAGGCGATGCCGAAGAGCAGGAAGGCGCTGGCGAAGGCCCCGATGAGGAAGTACTTGAGCCCGGCCTCCGACGACCGCGGGTCCGAGCGCTGGAAGGCCGTGAGCACGTAGACGGCGATGGACATGAGCTCCAGGCTCAGGAACACCACGATCAGGTCCCGGGCGGCACCCAGCACCATCATCCCCACGGTGGCCAGCAGCACCAGGACGTAGAACTCGCCCTTGTCGAGCCCCTCCCGCTCCAGCCAGTCGAAGGAGAAGAGGAGCCCGAAGAAGGTGGCGCCCAGGAAGATGAAGTTGGCCGTGACGCGGAAGGCGTCGGCGGCGATCATGGGCGCCCCGGAGGTCACCTCCAGGGTGAGCAGGAAGCCGTTGGCCGCCGCGGCGGCGAGGACGGAGCCCGCCGCCGTCAGCCCGACCCAGTCGGCGCTCTGGCTGCTCTCCTGCCCGCGCTGGAAGACGTCGCCCAGCAGCAGGACCAGCGCGGCGGCCGACAGGACGACCTCCGGGAGGAGGATCAGCAGGTAGTCGAATTTCGAGACGAAGTCGATCTCCACGTCGTGCTCCCTCTGCCTCTACTCGCCCGTCTCCACGGAGACGGGCCCCGTCATCCCGGGCCCCTCGCCGCCGTCCCCGTCGTCCGGAAGCACCGCGACACCGTCGAAGGCCAGCTCCGCCCGCCCCGTGGCGGCGCCCAGCGGGGCCGCCTGCGACCGCTCCTCGACGCGCCGGATCAGGTCCCCGGCCGACGCCGAGGTGCGGTCCAGGAACGGGTTGGGATAGACGCCGATGAGGAGGATCAGCGCCAGCAGCGGTACGATGATCGCCCGCTCCCGGGCGTCCAGGTCCTCGAGCTCCTCGTTCTCCTCCTTCTCCAGCGGATTCAGCACCACCCGCTGCACCATGGGCAGCATGTAGTAGGCGGCGAAGATCACGCCCGTGGCGGCCAGCGTGGCCACGACGGGGTGGCTGCGGAACGTGCCCAGCAGGATCAGGAACTCGCCCACGAAGCCGTTGGTGGCCGGGAGCCCGATGGAGCTCAGGGCGACGACGACGAAGGAGAAGGCGAAGAAGGGCATCACCCGGGCCAGGCCGCCGAACTCCTCGATGAGCCGCGTGTGGCGGCGCTCGTAGATCATCCCCACCAGCAGGAAGAGCGCTCCCGTCGAGAGCCCGTGGTTCACCATCTGGAGGATGCCGCCCTCCATGCCCTGCGGGTTCAGGGCGAAGATGCCCAGGACCACGAAGCCCAGGTGGGCGATGGAGGTGTAGGCGATGAGGCTCTTCACGTCGGGCTGCACCGCCGCCACCCACGCCGCGTACAGGATGCCCACCAGCCCCAGCGTCAGGAAGGTGCCCACCACGGCCGGGTGCGTGGCCGCGTGGGAGAAGAAGGGCAGCCCGAAGCGGAGGAAGCCGTAGATCCCCGTCTTCAGCAGCACCCCGGCCAGGATCACCGAGCCCGCCGTGGGCGCCTCCACGTGGGCGTCCGGAAGCCAGGTGTGGAGCGGGAAGAGGGGGACCTTGATGGCGAAGGCCAGCGCGAAGGCGCCGAAGAGCCAGAACTGGGTCCCGCGGGCGATCTGGAGCTGCACCAGGTCCCGGTAGGCGAAGCTCACGGCGCCGGTCTGCTGGTAGTAGAGGTAGACCAGGCCCGCGATGGCCACCAGCATGAGCAGCGACCCCACGGCCGTGAACAGGAAGAACTTGATGGCCGAGTAGATGCGCCGCTCGCCGCCCCAGATCCCGATGAGGAAGTACATCGGGATGAGCATGACCTCCCAGAAGACGTAGAACAGGAAGAGGTCCAGGGCCGTGAACACCCCGAGCATCCCCGTCTGCAGCAGGAGCAGCAGGGTGTAGTAGGCCTTCTGGTGTCGGTCCACGTACCGGAACGACGAGGCCACGGCCAGCGGCATGGTGAGGGTGGTGAGCAGGACCAGGAGCAGCGAGATCCCGTCGACCCCCACCGCGTACTGGATGCCCCAGGCCTCGATCCACGGAACCGCCCCGAAGCTCTGGAACGCCGCGGTGCCCGTCTCGAAGGTGAAGAAGAGGGGCACCGAGAGGGCGAACTCCAGGACCGTCACCCACAGCGCCACCTGCCCGGCCTTCCGCTCCGGCGCCATCTGACAGGCGACGGCCCCCAGGAGGGGGAGCGCCAGGAGGACGCTCAGGATCCAGTGACTCGAGTAGAAGCTCTCCATACCGATCTATCCGCCCCCGTTCACAGGACCAGCCCGCCGAGCACCGCCAGCACGCCCAGGGTGAAGACCAGGACGTAGGTGCCGATGCGCCCGGACTGGAGTCGGCTCCCGACCCACCCGAGTGCACGGCCCGCGTAGCCGAGCCCGTTCACGGCGCCGTCGATGATCCGGTCGTCCACCACC
Source organism: Candidatus Caribbeanibacter nitroreducens (assembly GCA_947581645.1). GTDB lineage: Bacteria > Gemmatimonadota > Gemmatimonadetes > Palauibacterales > Palauibacteraceae > Caribbeanibacter > Caribbeanibacter nitroreducens. The sequence goes on from CANPVF010000115.1 coordinate 20,168, forward strand.
CGCCAGCACGCCCGGGAGAGGGCCAGGAGCGGGCCGACGAAGACGCGCTCGTACAGCTCGTCCACGTACCACTTCCGGTTCAGCACGCGGGCCAGCCCGCGGTCGTCGGCCGCCCGCTCCGGCACCAGGATCTCCTTGCTCCGAACCCAGGCCGCACCGGCGACGATGCCGCCGACGGCCAGGACCAGCGACACGCCGGCCCACACCGCCTCACCGCCTCCGAGGGGCGCCGCGTGGGCGGCCTCGACGCCGTGCTCCTCGGCCACCGCCAGCGCCGGCTCCACGGCGGGATGCAGCCAGTCGTGGAGCCAGCTCACGTGCGGCAGCGGCAGCGCCTCGGGAATCTGGATCCAGCCGCCCACCACGGAGAGGACCGCCAGGATCACCAGCGGCACGGTCATGACGGCCGGCGCCTCGTGCAGCGCGGAGGAGGCGCCCTGCCCCGCCGCCTCGTCGGTGCGATTCTCGCCGTGAAAGGTCATGAACATGAGCCGCGCCATGTACGCCGCCGTGAGGACGGCGGCCACCAGGGAGACGCCCCACAGGATCGGGTAGCCGTAGGAGCCGGCGTACCAGATGATCTCGTCCTTCGAGAAGAAGCCGGCGAAGGGGAAGACGCCGGCGATGGCCAGGGTGGCGGCCCACATCGTGGTCCCCGTCACGGGCATCACGCTCATGAGGCCGCCGTGGCTCCGCATGTCGTTCGGGTCGCCGTGGTGACCCTGCTCGTGGAAGGCGTGCTCCACGGAGTGGATCACGGCGCCGGCCCCCAGGAAGAGCAGCGCCTTGAAGAAGGCGTGGGTCGTCAGGTGGAAGATCCCGGCCGTGTACGCGCCCACGCCCACCGCCAGGAACATGTACCCGAGCTGCGAGATCGTGCTGTAGGCCAGGACCTTCTTGATGTCGTACTGCTTCAGGGCGATGGTGGCCGCGAAGAGGGCCGTGCCGGCGCCCACCGTCGCCACGGCGGCCTGGGACATGGGCGCCATGGCGAAGAGCACGCCGGAGCGGGCCACCAGGTACACCCCGGCCGTGACCATGGTGGCGGCGTGGATCAGGGCCGAGACCGGCGTCGGGCCCGCCATGGCGTCCGGCAGCCAGGTGTAGAGCGGGATCTGCGCCGACTTCCCGGTGCACGCCAGCAGCAGGAGGAGCGTCACCGCGGTGACGGTGATCCCGCCGTAGGCGAGCTCGTCGGCGGCGCTCTCGATGATGGGCACGTAGTCCAGCGTCCCGAACATCGCGAACAGGAGGAACATGGCGACCAGGAAGCCGAAGTCGCCGATCCTGTTCACGATGAACGCCTTCTTCCCGGCGGAGGAGTACTCCGCGTTCTCGTACCAGAACCCGATGAGCAGGTAGGAGCAGAGCCCCACGCCCTCCCAGCCCACGAAGGTCACGGGGAAGTTGCCGCCCATGACCAGCACCAGCATGAAGAAGACGAAGAGGTTCAGGTAGGCGAAGAAGCGGGAGATGCCCGGGTCGTCCCGCATGTAGCCGGCGCTGTACACGTGGATCACCGTGCTCACGCCGGTGACCACGAGCATCATCACCATGCTCAGGCGGTCGAAGAGGAGGTCCACCCCCACCTCCAGGCCGCCCACGGAGAGCCAGCTCCACAGCGTCACCACCGCGGGCCCGGCGGCGCCCGTCTCCAGCATCCGGAGGAAGTTCGCCAGGACCACGGCGAAGGCTCCGCCCACGGCCAGCGGGCCGACCCAGGACGGCACCAGCCGGCGGTCGCGCCACAGGAACGCACCGAGGCCGTTCACCGCGGCCCCGATCAGCGGGATCAGCAGGATGAGGCCGGGGAGGATCGGCGTGAACGAGCCACCGTGGTCGCCGGCGGCCTGACCGGCCCCGTGGGCCGCCCCCTGCCCCGCGGCCCCGGCCGCGCCGTGCGCGGCTTCCTGCAGGAGGCCCGCCAGGGCCGAGCCGAGCGCCGGAATCATCTCCATCGCGCCGCCCCCTACCATTTCAGCAGGTCGAACCGCTCCACGTCCACCATCTCGTAGTGGCGGAACACGGAGATGATGATGGCCAGCCCGACGGCCGCCTCGGCGGCGGCCACGGCCATCACGAAGAAGACGAACACCTGGCCGTCGACCCCGAGCTGCCGGGCGAAGGCGACGAAGGTCAGGTTGACGGCGTTCAGCATCAGCTCGATGCAGAGGAAGATGATGATGGCGTTCCGCCGCAGCAGGACGCCCCCCACGCCGATGGTGAACAGCGTCGCGCTCACGACCAGCGACAGCGGCAGGTACTCCGGCGGGACGCTCACGGCTCCCTCCTCCGGGCCAGCACGATGGCGCCCACGATCGCCACCAGGAGCAGGAGCGACGTGAGCTCGAACGGAATCAGGTACTCGTCGAACAGCGGCCCCGCCACGGCGCCCACCGGACCGCGGGCCTCCAGCGCGGCGCCCACCGGGTCCGGCGCGCCGGCGAGGGACTCGGCCACGACGCCCTGACCGCCCAGCTCCTCCAGCCCCAGCACCGCCCGCGCCACGAGGGCGAGGAGCGTCACCGAGACGGTGGCGGCCGCGAAGCGCCCCAGCGCCCCGCGGAAGTCGGTCTGCTCTCCCTCGAAGTGCCCCAGGTTGAGGAGCATCACCACGAAGAGGAAGAGGACCATGATGGCCCCGGCGTAGACGATCACCTGCACCGCGGCGATGAAGTGGGCGTCCAGGAGCACGAAGAGCCCCGAGAGCGAGAAGAAGGTGACCACCAGGAAGAGCACGCTGGACACGGGGTTCTTCCGCGTCACCACGAAGAGGCCGCTCACCACGGCCGCCACCGAGAACAGGTAGAAGAGCGCGTCGGCGATCACGGCTCCGCCCCTACTGCGACCGGGGATCCGCGGGATCCCACAGCGCCGTGAACGGGTGATCCTGCTCGCAGAGGCGCTCCAGGTCGTACACCCAGCGCTCCCGGGTATACTCGGAGTTCTCGTAGTGGGCGCCCAGGTGGATCGCCTCCACCGGGCAGACCTCCTGACAGTAGCCGCAGAAGATGCACCGGAACTCGTCGATCTCGTAGACCGCCGCGTAGCGCTCGCCGTTCTCGTCCTCGGCGGGAATGAGCTTGATGCAGTTCACCGGGCAGACCGTGGGGCACAGCCCGCAGGCGACGCACTTGGCCCGTCCGTCCTCGTGGGTGGCCATCCGGTGCGTCCCGCGCATGCGCGGCGAGAGCTCCCACTTCTCGTCCGGGTACTGCTGTGTCACGGTGTGGGGATCCAGGAGGTGCTTCATCGTCACCTTCATCCCCTTGAGCGCGGCCCGCACGTACGAGCTCGTCTCGTTGGGCCGCTGTACCACCTTCACGTTTCCAGGCATCGTCCTGTCTTCGTCCTCGGGTTCGCGTTCAGCCGCCCTCGGGGGCCGTTCCGGAGCCGCCGGATCCGCCGGCGGCCGCGGCCATGGCCCGCTCGCGCGCCTCGCGCCACATGCGCTTCTGTCGTCCCTCGCGGGTGGAGCGGTACGCCCCGCCCCCGATGATCCGGCCGCGGTCCAGCACGAAGAAGAGCAGGCCGGCCGCCGCCAGGTTCACCGCGAAGAGGACCGCGCCGTACACCAGCCCGGGCTGCAGGCCGGCGGACTCCAGTCCCAGGATCGTGCCGGCGATCAGCATGATGTAGGCCATGAGAGCGGGGATGAAGAACTTCCACCCCAGGTCCATGAGCTGATCGTACCGGAAGCGGGGCAGCGTCCACCGGATCCACATGAAGACGGCCACCACCAGGAGCGTCTTCAGGGTGAAGGCTCCGAAGGTGAGCAGCGTCTTCCACGCCGCGGGCTCGCCGATGACCGTGCCGTCGGAGAGCACCCGGATGTTGTCCCCGGCCCAGAACGGGATGTCCCAGCCGCCCAGGAAGAACACCGTGATCAGGGCGGCGGTGGTGAGCATGTGGGCGTATTCGCCCAGGAAGAACATGCCGAACTTCATGGCCGAGTACTCGGTGTGGTAGCCCGCCGTGAGCTCCTCCTCCGCCTCGGGCAGGTCGAAGGGGATCCGGTTGCTCTCGGCCAGCCCCGCCACCGTGAAGAAGAAGAAGCTGACCAGCAGCGGGAGGGCCAGCCACAGCCCCACCGTGTCCGGTCCCGCCTCGAAGGTCTGCTGCATGGCCACGATGTTCGGGATCCGGACGTCGCCGGCCACCAGCAGAATCGGCACGAGGCTCATGGCCAGCCCCACCTCGTAGCTGATCATCTGCGCCGAGCCCCGCAGGCCGCCCAGGAAGGGATACTTCGAGTTGGACGACCACCCGGCCATGACGATGCCGTAGACCCCGAGCGAGGCGATGGCCAGCACGTAGAGGAGCCCCACCGGGGCGTCGGCCACGATGACCTCCACCAGCCCCCACTGCGTCGGGAGCGGCGCGGCGAAGGGGATCACCGCGAAGAGGATGGTGGCCGGCACCAGCGCCATGCAGGGCGCCAGCAGGAAGAAGGTCTTGTTCGCCCGGTCCGGGAGCGTCTCCTCCTTCAGGGCGAACTTGAGGCCGTCGGCCAGGGTCTGCAGCAGGCCCCAGGGGCCGACGCGGTTCGGCCCGGACCGGTCCTGGATGAAGCCGGCCAGCTTCCGCTCCATCAGGACCAGCATGCCGACGACGACCATGAGCAGGGTGAAGAACAGGACGGCCTTCGCCGCCGTGATCCACCCGAATGCCGCGCCCGTCACCGGTCCCATCGGGTCGCCTCCCTCACCGCGCGCCGGCGCCGGCTTCCGCCCCGGCGCCGCTGTCCAGGGTCTGGCCCTTCAGACCGACCCGGCCCCAGTTCAGGACCGCCATCTCCGGCCGCTCGTCGGTCATCTCGCCGAAGGCGTCGGCGGCGTCCAGCACGGGCGAGCCGTCGCCGGAGCGCGCCAGGAGGCCGCTGAGGACCATCCACGCCGGCCGTGCGATGCCCGGCGGCTGCAGCGCCTTCTGGAAGCGCTGGACCCGGCCCTCGTGGTTGGTGAACGTGCCCGCCATCTCGGCGAAGGTGGTCACCGGGAGCACGGCGTCGGCCCGCCGTGCCGCCGGAGAGAGGTGGCTCCCCAGGTAGAGGAAGAACGAGGCGTCCTCGGCGTAGGACTCGGGCGCCTCGCGCAGGGTCTCCTGGAGGACGAAGAGCGGCGCGCCGGGCTCCGGCTCGGGCCAGCTCTCGACGCGCCGGAAGCCGAACAGGTCGGCGCCGGTGCCGTTGGCCGCCCGGTCCTCGCGCAGCGTCAGCTTCGGGAAGCCCGGCAGGGTGTGCTCTTCGCCCTGTTCCACCCGGTAGCTCCCCGCGTCCGCCGGAACGCCCAGGGTGTCCAGGAGCCGCCGGAAGTAGTGGAGGCTCTCGTTGCAGGCGTCGGGCGAGACCACGGCCGAGCCGCCCTCGATGCCGCCGAGCCGCTCGCCGACGGCGGCCAGGGCGTCGCTCCAGTCCATGGGCTCCAGCTCACCGCCCTGCCTCACCAGCGGCACCTCGGTCCGCACGCCCCGGTTCCCCATGACCAGGTGCTTCCGGCCGTAGTCGCACATCCAGTAGGAGTTGACCTCGCCGTTGTAGCGAGGCTTCAGCCGGACGATCTGGTTCTCCTTGGTGTCCAGGGTGACGTTGCACCCGTTGGAGCACCCGGGGCAGATGCTCGGCGTCTTGTCCATGTCCCAGGCCCGGGCCTTGAACAGGTAGTCCTCGTGCACCAGGGCCCCCACCGGGCAGACGTCCACGATGTTGCCCTGGAAGGGGTTGTCCAGGTCCTCGTCCGGAAAGGTGTCGATGTACGCCCGGTCGCCCCGCTGGGCGACGACGAGGCTGTCGTCCTGGGCCACCTCGCGCATGAAGCGGACGCAGCGCGTGCAGATGATGCACCGGTCCGCGAAGTAGAGGATGTCGTCGGCGATCCGGTCCCGCCCCATGACCAGCTTCTCCTCGTTGAGCCGGCTCTGGAGCTGGCCGGTCTCGAAGGCGTAGTCCTGGAGCATGCACTGCCCGGCGGCGTCGCAGATCGGGCAGTCCAGCGGGTGGTTCACCAGCAGGAACTCGATCACGGACTTCCGGGCCAGCTCCGCGTCGTCGCTGTCCGTGTGGACCTCCATGCCGTCCTGCACCGGGAGCTTGCAGGAGGGCTGGAGCTTGTCCTGGCCCTCCACCTCCACGAGGCAGACGCGGCACTGTGCCGGCCGCGTGGGGATGCCCGGGTGGTAGCAGTAGTGCGGCACCACCACGCCGGCCTTCTCGGCCGCCTCGATGACGGTGCTGTCCTCGGACACCTGCACCTCGACACCGTCGATGGTGAGGCTTACGAGGTCGCTGTTCTCTTCCTCTGGCATGGGCGGTCTCGGCCCTCGTCTCGGTTCGTGTTCCTCGTGCGCCGCCCCCCGGGCCCGTCGGCCTCGGGAGAGCGGTCCGGCTCAGCGGCGGATCGCGCTCGGGCGGTCAGGCGGTGGCGGTGCAGCGGTCGTGCTTGATGTGCGCCTCGTACTCGTCGCGAAACTTGTCCAGCGAGGACTCCAGCGGAAACACCACGCTGTCCGCCAGCACGCAGATGGTCTTGCCGGTCATCTGCTCGCACAGGTCGTACAGCGTGTCCAGGTCCTCCATCTCGCCGCCGCCTCGCTCGATCCGCTCCAGGATCTTCGTCACCCACGCGGTCCCCTCCCGGCACTGCACGCACTGGCCGCAGGACTCGTGGGCGTAGAAGTGGGCGACCCGTCGCATCGCGCGCACGATGCACGTCGACTCGTCCATGACGATCGGGGACGCGGTCCCCAGGGCGCTGCCCGCCTCCGAGAGCCCCTCGTAGGTGGTCTCGCAGTCGAGCTCGTCCCGCGACAGGATCGGCGTCGAGGAGCCGCCCGGGAAGACGGCCCGGACCTGCCGCCCCTCCGGCACCCCGCCGCAGACGTCGTGGATGATGTCCTTGAGCGGCATCCCGAGCTCGAGCTCGTAGTTGCCGGGCCGGTTCAGGTGGCCCGAGCAGCACCACAGCTTCGTCCCCGGGCTGTCGTCGCTGCCCCACTGGCGGTACCAGTCGGCGCCGTTGTCCAGGATCATCGGCACCGAGGAGAGGGTCTCCACGTTGTTCACGGTCGTCGGGTCGCCGAAGAGCCCGGACTGGGCCGGGAACGGCGGCTTGATCCGCGGCTCCGCGCGCCCGTCGGCGATGCTGCTCAGCATGCCGGTCTCCTCGCCGGCGATGTAGGCCCCGGCCCCGACGTGGACCGTCAGGTCGCAGCCCCACCCGCTGCCCAGGATGTCCTCCCCCAGGTAGCCGGCCTCGTAGGCGTCGGTCACCGCGCGGTTGAGGATCCGGATCACCTCGAAGAACTCCCCGCGCACGTAGACGTAGACGTGCTCCGCCTGGATGGCCCGGGCGGCGATGACGCAGCCCTCGATGAGGAGGTGCGGCGTCCACCGCATGAGCTCGCGGTCCTTGAAGGCGCCGGGCTCGCTCTCGTCGGCGTTGCACGCGAGATAGTGCGGGTCGTCACCCTTCTCGGGCATGAAACTCCACTTCACGCCCGTGGGGAACCCGGCCCCTCCCCTGCCGCGGAGCCCCGACTCCTTGACCGTGGTCACGATCTCGTCGGGCTCCATCTCGAGGGCCTTCTCCAGCGCCCCGTACCCGCCGCGCTCGCGCCACCCGTCCAGGGTCCGGGCCTCCTCCTCGCCCATGTGGCGGGAGAGGAGCGTCCGGGTCTCTCGCTCGTGTGTCTCGGGAAATGCCATCCGCTCGTGTGTTGGTGTGGAATCGACCGGCCGCCGGGCCGCCCTCCGGCCGGGGCCCGCTCCGGAGCTCGCCTCAGTCCAGCTCGTCCAGGATCTCCGGCACGCGCTCCGGCGTCACGTCCTCGTAGTACTCGTCGTTGACCTGGACCACCGTGGCGAACCCGCAGGCGCCCAGGCATTCCACTTCCATGACCGTGTACAGGCCGTCCTCGGAGGTCTCTCCCGGGCGCGTCCCGGTCTCCTCCAGGAAGCGCTCCAGGACCTCCTCGCCGCCGCACAGGTCGCAGGAGATGTTGGTGCAGACCTGGATGAGGTATTTCCCCACCGGCCGCTGGTTGTACATCGTGTAGAAGGTGGCGACCGAGTGGACGTAGGCCGGCGTCAGGTCCAGCTCGCCGGCGATCTCCTTCATGGCCGGCCGCGAGACCCAGCCGTTCCGCTCCTGCGCGTAGTTGAGCAGGGGCAGCAGGGCCGCCCGCCTGGTCGGGTACCGGCTCAGCACCTTCTCCAGCCGCTCGCGGCCCGCCCCGTCGTCGAAGAGGGGGGCGTCCTCCGGGGCGCTGTTCTCGCCCTGGGTCTCGGCCCGCATGTACGGCTGGGCGCCCGCCACCGCGGGGTGCAGCTCCACCTCGTCGCTCATCGGTCGATCTCCCCCAGCACGATGTCCAGCGAAGCGTTGATGGCGATGACGTCGGAGACCATCTCCCCCTCCACCAGGAACGGCAGCGTCTGGAGGTTGATGAACGACGGGGCCCGGAACCGGCAGCGGACGGGCTTCTGGGCGCCGTCGGAGACGATCCCGAAGCCCAGCTCCCCCTTGGAGGCCTCGATGGAGTGCCAGGTCTCGCCCGGGGGCACGGTGAGCCCCTCCATGACCAGCTTGAAGTGAGAGATCATGGAGTCGATGTCCCCCATGGCGTCGCTCTTGTCGGGCAGCACCACCCGCCGGTCGTCGACGTTGATGGGGCCGTCGGGGAGACGGTCCAGCGCCTGCTTCAGGATGCGCGTGCTCTGGCGCATCTCCTCCAGGCGCACCATGTAGCGATCGTAGATGTCGCCGTGGGAGCCCACGGGGACGTCGAAGTCGTAGTCCTCGTAGCCCAGGTACGGGTCCGCCTTCCGGACGTCGTAGGGCACGCCGCTGGCCCGGAGGTTCGGGCCGGTGAGGCCGTAGTTCACGGCGTCCTCGGCGCTGATGGTGCCCACCTCCTGGGTCCGCCCCAGCCAGATGGCGTTGGCGGAGAGCAGCTCCTCGACCTCGTCCAGCGTGCGCGGGAAGGTGTTCACGAACTCCCGCACCCCCTCGGTCCATCCCGTCGGGAGATCGGCCATCATACCGCCGATCCGCGTCACCGACGTGGTGATGCGGGCGCCCGTGTACGCCTCGTGCAGATTGTAGATGCGCTCGCGCTCCTGGAAGGTGTACAGGAAGACGCTGAGCGCGCCGATGTCCATGGCGGTGGTGCCCAGCCACAGCAGGTGGCCCAGGATCCGGTTGAGCTCGGAGAGGATCACCCGGATCACCCGGCAGCGGGGCGTGATCTCCACGTCCAGGAGACTCTCCACGGCGCCGGCGTAGCCGATGTTGTAGAGCATCGGCGCCAGGTAGTCCATGCGGTCCGTGTACGGGACGACCTGGTTCCACTCCCGATACTCGCAGGTCTTCTCGAAGCCGGTGTGGAGGTAGCCGATGTGCGGGATGCAGCGCACCACGGTCTCGCCGTCCAGCTCCAGGACCAGCCGGAGCACGCCGTGGGTCGCCGGGTGCTGGGGCCCCAGGTTGACGAGCATCGGCTCGCCCTGCAGGCCGTCGCGCTCGGCGGCGTCCTCCAGTCCCTCCTGGTAGGAGACCTCGCGCACCATGGCGTCGTCGGGCCCGGCCTCGCCCTCCGCCACGCCGGCCAGCTCGAGCTCCTCCCGGGAGTAGACGTCCTCCAGGTCCCGGGAGAGGGCGCGCCGCACCTGCTCCGAGCGGCTGAAGCGCCCGCGCAGCGGGAAGTCCTTCCGGAGCGGGAAGCCCTCCTCGTAGTTCTCCGGCATGAGGATGCGCCGGAGGTCCGGATGCCCCTCGAAGTGGACGCCGAACATGTCGTAGACCTCGCGCTCCAGCCAGTTCGCCGTCCGCCACAGCGGGTAGACGCTCTGGAGCGTGAGGTCCTCGCGCGGGACCTCGCAGGTCACCCTCAGCTCGCGCCCGTGCTCCATGGACCACAGCTGGTACCACACCTGGATCGGGCGGCCGCCCCCCAGGTCCACGCCCATCACGTCCTTGAGGAGGTCGTAGTCCTGCTCCGGGTCGTCCTTCAGGAAGCGGAAGACCTCCAGGTTGCGGTCCGGATCGACGAAGACGACGGGCGTCCCCTCGGCGTCCCGCTCCAGGCGGCCCACCGCGTCGGGCATCTCCTCCCGGAGCGCGCGCACCGTGGGGTGCTGCTCCAGGGGACGATCGGCGGCGTCCTCGGCGCGGACCAGGTCTCGCTCGGGCTGGGTGACCGTCTCGGGCATCGCTCTGCGGCCTTCTAGTCCTGGTGCTCCAGCAGCCGCTCCCGGCGATCCCCGGGGCGGCGGGTGGCGTCGGACGACTCGAGCCCGCTCACGCGGTTCTGCTTCGTCGAGTTGCCGAAGGGCTGAGAGACGAGCTCGATGGCCTCCGGCGGGAGGTTGGGCCGGCCGGTGGCCTCGGGGCTCTCGTCGCGGGGCGTCGGGTCCGACAGCGACTCGCCCTTCATCTTCTCCTGCACCATGAGGAGGCCGTAGATGAGGCCCTCCGGACGGGGCGGGCACCCCGGCACGTAGACGTCCACCGGGACCACGGTGTCGATGCCCTGCACGATGGTGTAGTTGTCGAACATCCCGCCGGAGCTGGCGCAGGCGCCCATGGAGACGCACCACTTGGGCTGCGGCATCTGGTCCCAGACCCGCCGCATCACCGGGGCCAGCTTGTAGCTCACCCGTCCCGCGACGATCATCAGGTCCGACTGACGGGGGCTGAAGGACATGCGCTCCATCCCGAACCGGCCGATGTCGTACTTCGACGCGGAGGTGGCCATCATCTCGATGGCACAGCACGCCGTGCCGAAGGGCATGGGCCACATGGAATTGCGCCGCGCCCAGTTCACGATGTAGTCGAGCCGGGTGGTCATCCAGTTGCGCGGGATGCCCGTATCGACCTCCTCGTTCCCGTCGCTGGAGCCCGTCTGCACGACGTTCAGCTTGCGTGACATGGTATCATCAGTCCCACTCGAGGGCGCCCTTGCGCCAGGCGTACGCCAGGCCGGCCGCCAGGATCAGGAGGAACACCAGCATCTCGACGAATCCGAACAGCCCCAGCTCGCGGTAGGCCACGGCCCAGGGCAGGAAGAAGATCGTCTCGATGTCGAACACGATGAACAGCATGGCGACGATGTAGAACTTCACGGAGAACCGGCTCCGCGTGTCCCCCAGCGGCGTGATCCCGGACTCGTAGGGCGCCGCCTTCGCGGGGGTGGGGCGATCCGTTCCCAGGAGGTGCGAGATCCCGAGCAGAAAGGCGGCGTTCGCCACGCCGATCACGCCCAGAATCACGATGCCCAGATAGGACTCCGTCATGCCGTCGGCCTGCCGTGCATCGAGTTTGTGAAATTCTTCACTAGTGGCGGCTGAAGATAGCGCGCGTCAGACGGGGGCGTCAAGGCGAACGGGCCCGTGGGCCGCACCGTCCGCGCGCCCGGCGTCCGGTCCCGAGCGGACGGTCTCCCTCCCGGTCGACGGGGGGCACCTGGCGGCCGGGATCCGGGGCCGCGGAGAGCCGGTGCTGGCCCTCCACGGACTCACCGCGAGCCGCGCCGTCTGGAGGCCGCTGGCGGAGCGGCTTCCGACGGGGCTGGCCCTCCTGGCCCCCGACCTCCCGGGCCGGGGCGAGTCGCCCCCCGCCCCCTCCGGCCGGTATCGGCTCCGGGACGAGCTCCGTCGACTGCGCTCGGCCCTCGCCTCCCGGGGGGCGAGCCCCCGGGTCGTGGTGGGACACTCCCAGGGGGCGGCCCTGGCCGTGGCCCTGGCCTCCACCGACCCGTCGGTGCGAGCCCTGATCCTGTGCAGTCCCGTGTGTCCGTGGACCTCCCGCCCTCCCCTGCTGGACCTGCTGCGCGGCGCCGGGCCCGCGGCCCGACGGATCGTCCCGCCCCTCCGTCGCCCGGTCGTACGATGGGTCCTCCGGCACCGGGTCTACGCCGATCCGACCCGCGCAGACGGCGCGGCGGTGGATCGGTACGCCGGGCCGTGGGCGTCGCCTGGCCGTGCGGCGGAGCTGCCCGGGATCGTGGCCGACTGGAATCCGTCCGCGCTGTGGCCGTACTTTCCTCCGCCTCCGATTCGGCTCCGGGTGCTCGTGGGCGAGGAGGATCGCCGCGTGCCGCCGGAGGACGCCGCCCGGCTGGCGCGGGCCGCCGCCGGCGAGATCCGCGTGCTCTCGGGCGCGGCCCACGGCCTGCCCGAGGAACGGCCGGATGCCGTGGCGTCGGCCCTGGCGGCGGTCGCCGCGGAGAGCCGGGCCGGGTCGGAGAGAGAGGGTGACGCTAGGTTCGAGGCTGACTCCAGCGAGACGGGAGCCGATGGGCATCAAGAGTGACCGGTGGATCCGGGAGAGAGCGCAGAAGCACGGAATGATCGAACCGTTCGAGGACGGTCAGGTCGAGGACGGGGTCATCTCCTACGGGCTGAGCAGCTACGGCTACGACATGCGGGTGGCGGACGAGTTTCGGATCTTCTCGAACGCGCTGTTCCCCGTGGTGGACCCGAAGGAGTTCGACGAGCGCTCGTTCGTGGAGTACCGGGGCGACGTGTGCACGATTCCCCCCAACTCCTTCGCCCTGGCCCGCTCGGTGGAGTACTTCCGCATCCCCCGGGAGATCCTCACGATCACCGTGGGCAAGTCGACGTACGCCCGGTGCGGGATCATCACCAACGTCACGCCCTTCGAGCCGGAGTGGGAGGGCCACGTGACGCTGGAGATCAGCAACACCACGCCGCTCCCGGCGAAGATCTACGCCAACGAGGGCATCGCGCAGGTCGTCTTCTTCGAGGCCGACGAGGTGTGCGAGACGAGCTACGCGGACCGGAAGGGGAAGTACCAGAAGCAGGAGGGCGTGACGCCGCCCCGGCTCTCCTCGTAGCCGCCACGGCGGCCGGAAGCGGGGGCGGGCGTGCGGCCGGCGCGCGCCGGGCGCCCCGTCCCGTGGCCTCAGGCGCCGCCCCGCAGGGCGGCCACGACGCTCAGCCCCCAGCCCGCCAGCAGGCTCGTCCCGCCGAAGGGGGCCACCGCGCCCAGCCACCGCGGGCCACCCAGGGCCAGCGCGTAGAGGCTCCCGGAGAAGAGGGCGATCCCGGCGACGAAGAGCCAGCCGGAGGCCTCCCACAGGGCGTGGGGCCACTGGCGGGCGGCCCAGGCCAGGGCCAGCAACGCCAGGGCGTGGTAGATCTGATAACGGACGCCGGTCTCGAAGGTGGCCAGGGCGTCGGCCGACAGCCGCCCCTCCAGGCCGTGGGTGGCGAAGGCCCCGGCGGCGACCCCCACCAGGGCGAGCGCGGCGCCGGCGGCGAAGAAGATCCGGCTCATGCGTCCCCTCCCCTCGCTGTCCGTTCCCTGCTCACGTCACTCCGACCGGTAGACCACCAGGTAGGACTCGCCGTCCTCGTCGTACTCCTCCAGCCGCACCCGTGCGCCGAACTTCATCTCGTCCTCCGCGGTGTGGCACTTGACCAGCGTGAGGACGCCGTCCTCGTCCTGCCACTGGGCCCGGCCCGAGGCCGGCTCCCGGTCCACGCTCGAGCTGACGACCCGCGCCTCGGCCCCCTCCTGGCCCGGGGGATTCCAGCGGACGCCCTGGACGGGAGGGAACCAGCGGTTCCGGGCGCGCTCCATGCCCCATCCGAAGAGGGCTCCGCCCACGACGGCCGACGGGAGGACCCACCAGAACTGCCCGGCGGGATTCCCGAGCCCCAGGTCGTGGATGGCGCCGTTCAGGGTGAGCCCCACGATGGACGTGGAGAGCGCGGTGGCGGCGAACCGGAAGGGGTCCCGGTCCTCCCCGCCGCCGAAGAGGGCCGCCGCCAGGCCCACGACGCCGGCGACCAGGAAGATCACGTTGTACCACTGGAGGAGGAACTCGCCGTAGCTCACGGCGTCCCCCGTCCCGCCGGGCGGCCGGGCTCCGTCAGACCCGCCCCCACATGGCGGCCTGCTTCACCTCGGCGATGGCCTTGGTGACCTCGATGTCCCGCGGGCAGGCCTTGGTGCAGTTGAAGACCGTCCGGCACTTCCAGACGCCCTCCGCGTCGTCCAGGATCCGGAGACGCTCGGCGGTGCCGTCGTCCCGGCTGTCGAAGATGAACCGGTGCGCCTGGACGATGGCCGCGGGACCGACGTAGTCCTCGTCGGACCAGAAGACCGGACAGGAGGTCGTGCACGCGGCGCACAGGATGCACTTGGTCGTGTCGTCGAACCGCTCCCGCTCCTCCTGCGACTGCACCCGCTCCCGCTCCGGGTCCGAGCCCTCGTTCATCATGAACGGCTTCACGCGCCGGAACTGGTCGAAGAAGGGGTCCATGTCCACGACCAGGTCCTTGATCACGGCGTAGCCCATCAGCGGCTCGATCGTGACCTCGCTCCCCACGTCCTGCAGGAGCGTCTTGCACGCCAGCCTGTTCTGGCCGTTGATCCGCATGGCGTCCGAGCCGCAGATGCCCGTCTGGCAGGAGCGGCGCATCGCCAGGGTGCCGTCGATCTGCCACTTGATGTGATTCAGGCAGTCGAGCACCCGGTCCGTGGGCTCGGCCTCGAACTCGAAGTCCTCGTAGTAGGGATCGTCCCGGACCTCGGGCTGGTAGCGGCGGATCGTGAATGTGACGTCCATGGCTCGACCTGACTCGGGTTGTCGGCTCACCGGCGTCGAGCCCCGGCGGGGCGGCGCCGGTACCGGCTCAGTAGGTGCGTTCCTTCGGCTCGAACTTCGTGATCGTCACGGGCCTGTACCGCAGCTCGACCTCGCCGTCGTCCCGGAAGGCCAGCGTGTGCTTCAGCCACTCGTCGTCGTTGCGGTCCGGGTAGTCCTCCCGGGAGTGGGCGCCGCGGCTCTCGGTGCGGTTGAGGGCGCACTCGGTGATCACCTGCGCCAGCTCCACCATGCCCACCGTCTCCCAGGCCTCGGTGAGGTCGGTGTTGAACGTCTTCCGCCGGTCGTCGATGGCGATGCTCTTCGCCCGCTCTCGCAGGTCCACCAGCTTCTCCTTCGCCTCCTGCAGGAGCTCCTGCGTCCGGAACACGGAGACGTTCTCCATCATCAGCTCCTGCATCTCCCTCCGGATGTCGGCCGGGCGCTCGCCGGAGTCACGGGTGCGCAGGGTCTCCACGGCCTCCCGCGCCTGCTCCATGGGGGCCTCGCCCGCCGGCTCCAGCTCCGCCTCGGCGCAGTACTCGGCCATGGCGTTCCCGGCCCGGCGTCCGAACACCACGAGCTCAAGGAGGGCGTTGGTGCCCAGTCGGTTGGCGCCGTGGACGGAGACGCAGGCGCACTCCCCGGCGGCGTACAGCCCCCGCATGGTGTTGCCCTGCTCGTCGACCTCCACCCGGCCGTCCACGTCCGTGGGAATGCCTCCCATGCCGTAGTGCGCCGTGGGCTCCACGGGCATGGGCGTCGTCACCGGATCCAGGCCCAGGTAGGTGCGGCAGAAGTCCGCGATCTCGGGCAGCTTGTTCTCGATGACGTCCTGGCCCAGGTGGGTGGCGTCCAGGTGGACGTGGTGCTTGCCGTCGATGCCCCGCCCGGCCCGGATCTCCTTGTAGATGGCGCGGGAGACCACGTCCCGGCTGGCCAGGTCCTTCAGGTTCGGGGCGTACTGCTCCATGAACCGCTCGCCCTCGTTGTTCCGGAGGATGCCCCCTTCCCCGCGGACGCCCTCGGTGATGAGGATCCCCATGTCGTAGATGCCCGTGGGGTGGAACTGGTAGAACTCCAGGTCCTGCAGGGGAATCCCGTTCCGGGCCGCCAGGGTGAGACCGTCGCCGGTCAGCGTCACGGCGTTGCTGGTGGTGGACCAGACCTGCCCGTGTCCACCGGTGGCCAGCAGCGTGGCCTTCGACCGGAACTGGTGCAGCTCGCCGGTCTCGAGCTCCAGGGCCACGACTCCCCGGCAGCTCCCGTCCTCCACGATCAGGTCCAGGACGTGGAACTCGTCGTGGAACTCGACCCCCTTGCGGATGGACTGCTGATAGAGGGTCTGGAGGATCATGTGGCCGGTGCGGTCGGCGGCGTAGCAGGAGCGCCGGACCGGCTCCTCGCCGTAGTTCTTCGTGTGGCCGCCGAAGCGGCGCTGCGCGATGCGCCCGTCCTCGGTGCGGCTGAAGGGCAGCCCCATGTGCTCCAGCTCGTAGACCACCTCGGGGGCGTCCCCGCACATGATCTCGATGGCGTCCTGGTCGCCCAGGTAGTCGCTCCCCTTCACCGTGTCGAAGGAGTGCCAGTCCGGGTTGTCCTCCCCCATGTTGCCCAGGGCCGCGCCGATCCCTCCCTGCGCGGCTCCGGTATGGGAGCGGGTCGGATACAGCTTGCTGAGGACGGCCGTCTTCACGTCCGGGTGGTCCTGGAGGTACGTGGCCGCCATCAGGCCGGCACCGCCGGCGCCGATGACCAGTGCGTCGTAGGTGTGGGTCTGCGCCATCAGCTCACGGGGACGTCGAAGGTGAAGATCACGTAGAACCCGGCCGCGCCGACCAGGAAGCCGATCAGCGCGGCGGCGGTCTTCACGCCGAGCTTCCAGCCCGGCGATTCCACGTACTCGTCGATGACCGTCCGGAGGCCGTTCAGCCCGTGTCCCAGGGCGAAGGCCAGGAGGGCGAAGTCGTACAGCCGCCAGAGGGGATTGGACCACCGCCGGACGACCGTCTGGAAGTCGATGTTGTCCACCCCGATGGCGAAGTGCATCCACAGCAGGTGGAAGACCGCCAGGCCCAGCAGGGCCACGCCGGAGATCCGCATGAAGAACCAGGCCCAGCGCTCGAAGCCGCCGCTGCCCGGCCGGCGGTGTCCGCCGCCCACGCGTCGCTCACTCATCGGGGCTCACTCTCCTTCGTGCTTCTTCGACAGGCGACGTCATTCGAACAGCGGCTCCAGCATCAGCCAGGCCGCGGGCACGAACGCGATGACGAACACGGTCAGCTGGAGGGCGATGAGGCGCCCCTCCTCGAGCCACGCCGTGGGCCAGAAGTCCTGCACCGCGATCCGCAGGCCGTTGAGGGCGTGGAAGAGGACGCCGAAGAGGAGGAACACTTCCATGACGCGGGCCCAGGGGGCGGTGTAGATCACCAGGAGCTCGTTGAAGACCTCCTCGCCGAACGTGATGAGGAAGATGTCCACCACGTGCAGGAGGAGGAACGCCAGCACCCCGAGGCCCGTGACCCGGTGCAGGGCCCACATCGCCATCCCGAGCCCTCCGCGGTAGCGGAGCATGTGGCCCGGGCTCGTGCTTCGGTCGTTGTCGTTCGAGCTCATGGGAACTCCCTCGATGCCGTGCTCTCGACTGGCCGTTCCGGTCCGATGGCGCCGGCTTCACGGCTCGGGACCGGCGCCCGGCAGGGACAGAACGTGGAGGCGCTAGACGTCCACCTGGTCCATCGTGTCCCGGACCTCGGCGGCGGAGGCGTCCAGGGCCGACTGCTCGTCGGCGTCCAGGTCCACCTCGAAGATCTCCTCCACGCCGCCGCGGCCGAGCTTGCAGGGGACGCCCAGGAAGAGGTCCTCCAGCCCGTACTCGCCCTGCACCCAGGCGGCGCACGGCAGGACGCGCTTCTGGTCCCGGGCGATCGACTCGCACATCTCGGCCACTGCCGCCGACGGCGCGAAGTAGGCGCTGCCGTCACCCAGCAGGTCCACGATCTCACCGCCGGCCTTGCGCGTCCGGTCCACGATCTCCTCGAGCCGGCTCCGTTCCATCAGCTCGGTGACCGGGATGCCGCCGACCGTGACGCTGCTCACCAGGGGCACCATGCTGTCGCCGTGCCCTCCCAGGACGAGGGCCTGCACGTCCTGCACGCTCACGTCCAGCTCGGCCGCGATGAAGCTCCGGAACCGCGCCGTGTCGAGGACGCCGGCCATGCCCATGACACGCTCCCGGGGGAAGCCGGTGACCTCCTTCGCCACGTACGCCATCACGTCCAGGGGATTGGTGACCATGATGACGATGGAATCCGGACTGTGCGAGGCGATGTTCTCGCTGATGTCCGTGATGATCTCGGCGTTCTTCGCCACCAGGTCCGCCCGGCTCATGCCCGGCTTCCGGGCCAGGCCGCCGGTGACCACGTAGATGTCCGAGCCCTCGGTGGGCCCGTACTCCGTGGTCCCGGTGAGGCGGGTGTCGGTGGCCTCGACGGGCGCCGACTCCCACTGATCCAGGGCCTTGCCCGAGGCCAGCCCCTCGACGATGTCGACGAGCACGACCTCTCGGGCCACCTCTCGACCGGCGAGACGCATGGCGGCTGTGGCGCCGACGTGGCCGGCACCGACGACGGTGATCTTCTGCACGTCCGTGTCCTTCTTCCTGTCGGGTTCTCGGGTGTTCGGGCTTCGGTGACTCGTCCGGGCCCCCGCCGGAGACACCCCCGTGGGCGGCCGGGCGAGCCGCCGGCGGCGAGACGCGCCGCCGGGACGGAGCGAAGCTATTCGCCCGGACCGGGGGCGGGCAACCGTGGTGATCCGGGCGTCGTCCGTGAGATCAGCCGGGTCCCATGGAGGACATGCGCCCGGCGCGGCGCGCCGCCTCCTCGGCGACGACCTCCATGGCGTTGTCCCATCGCTCGGGGCTCGTGCGGTCCAGGGCTCCCTCGATCAGGTCGATCAGCTCCAGGGCCTCCTCGCGGGTCAGGGAAGCGTCTCCCCTGCCCTCTTCCAGGCGCTCTCGGAGCTCTTCGGCCTTCTCGACGAGGGCCCGGTGCTGCTGGCGCTCTTCGTACGTCATGGTCACTCCTCCGCACCTTCGTACGCCGTCTCCGGCGTGAGGGTACGGATGTAGGTCATGAACTTTCCGATGGAATCGTCCACCCGGAGCGTGGAGACGCGGACGCGGGTGGGAGCCTCGCCCTCGGGGTCCGGGAACGCGGAGACGGCGATCTTGCTCCGGAAGGTCCCGAAGGTGAGGTGCGTGTCGCTCTCGTCCTCGAGCCAGGCCGTGTAGACGGAATCGTCGCCGGTGAAGAACTCCCGGGCCTCCCGGAGCACCCGTTCGGGCGAGATCTCGGTGGTCTCTTCGAGCGTCATGGTCTCCCGGTGGACGGCGGCGATGAGCGGGGCGGAATCAGTTGACCTCGTCCTCCGACGACGGGTATGATCCCGCTCGTTCGGAGTGCGTGTGGAGATGCGGGTTCTCGGCGTCCGCGGGATTCAACGGTCGCCGCGTTCGCCGTGCCCCGCCCCAATCAGTAACTGGCCGGGATACGCCGTGCAATTTTCAGAGAACGTTTCCTTCCTGGAGCCGTCCGCCACGCTGGCCCTGGCGGCCCGCGCCCGAGAGCTGTCCGAGCAGGGTCGGTCCATCGTGGACCTCTCCAAGGGCGAGCCGGCGTATCCGACGCCCGAGTACGCGGCGGAGGCCGGGATGCGCGCCATCCGGGAGGGGCGCACGGGCTACCCGCCGACGGCCGGTGTGCCCGAGCTGCGGGAGGCCGCGGCCGGGTACCTGAACGAGACCACCGAGCGCGGCGACCTGGAGGCCTCCCGCGTCCTGGTGAGCGTCGGGGCGAAGCAGGCGCTCTTCAACACCGTCTACTGCCTGTTCGGCCCCGGCGACGAGGTGCTGGTCCCCGCCCCCTACTGGCCCACGTATCCACCGCTGGTGCGCCTGGCAGGCGCCGAGCCCGTGGTGGTCCACACCCGGTGGGAGGACCGGTACCGGCTGACGCCGGAGCTCCTGGAGGAGCACCGGACGGAGCGGACCCGGGGCGTCATGCTGAACAGCCCCAGCAACCCGACGGGGATGATCTACCCGCGGGAGGACCTGGCGGACGTGGCGGAGTGGTGCGGCGAGCACGACCTGTGGGCCCTCTCCGACGAGATCTACCGCGAGCTCTGCTACGTGGCCGACCGGGCCCCCTCCCTGCTCGACGTGCCGCACAGGGAGGACCGCGCGGTGGTCTTCGCCGGAGCCTCGAAGGCGCTCTGCATGCCGGGGTGGCGGATCGGCTTCGCGGCCGGACCGCAGGAGCTGATCGAGAAGGCCACGGACCTCCAGAGCCAGACCACCTCCGGCGCGGCGACCCCCTCGCAGTACGCCGCCGCGGAAGCCTTCGGGAACCGGGAGCGACGCCGGGAGGCCACGGACCGCTTCGTGGGCCAGCTCGGGGAGCTCCGGGAGCTGGGCGTCGAGGGTCTGTCGGGCCTCGACCGGATCGAGGTGAGGGCCCCGGAGGGTGCGATCTACTTCTACATCCGGCTGCGCGAGGGGGAGTCCATGGAGGAGGCCGAGAGCCTGCTCACGGAGGCCGGCGTGGCCGCTCTGCCCGGCGACCCCTTCGGGGACCCGGGGCATCTGCGATTCAACTTCGCGGTCCAGCCGGAGACGCTGGAGGAGGGGATCCGCCGCCTGGCGGACCACTTCGGAGGCTGATCAGCCCTCCTCCGGATCCTCCTCGGGGTAGTCCGAGGCTTCCTCCACGCGGTCCCGCAGGAGGCGGGACGCCTTCCACACCGGCACGGCACGGGGCGGCACCTCCACGGGCTCCCCGGTGCGCGGGTTGCGGGCCGTGCGGCCGTCCCGGTACTGGACGTCGAAGGTGCCGAATCCGCGGAGCTCGATGCGCCGTTCATCGACCATCGCCTGCTTCACGGCGTTCAGGAAGCCGTCCACGACGGCTTTGCAGTCCTTCTTCGTGATGCCGGGGCCGATGGCTTCGTACACCTGATCGACGAGGTCGGCTTTCGTCATCCCTTTGCCTCTGTCCGGGGTTGGTGGGTGTTCGCGTTGCGTAGCTCGTGCGTCCGGCCGCCGCAGCGACCGGACATGCTCATCTCCAGAGATAGAGCAGCTCGGGACGTGAGCTGCCCGGTTCCCGCATCCAGTCCGGCAGCCAGCGGGTCAGCCCGTCCAGCCGCCCGGTGCGCACGCCCGTGAGGAAGTCGACGAACGAGATCCTCTCCTCCGGCGGATAGACCGTGTCGGGCGAGGTCCCGAGCCCGACCATGCGGCCCGCCGCGGACACGGCCTCCCGCAGCGTGCCGGTCCTGTCGACGAGGCCGAGCTCCGCGGCGCGCTGTCCCGAGAAGATGCGTCCGTCGGCCAGGTTTCGCAGGCTGTCGGGGGGGAGCGATCGCCCGCCCCGTACCGCCTCCAGGAACTGCCCGTAGGCGTCGTTCACCAGTCGGCGCAGCACGGCCCGCTCCTGTTCGGACAGGGGGCGTGTGAGGGAGCCCATGTCCTTGAGCTCACCGCTCTTAACCACTTCCAGCTCGACGCCTACCTTGCGCATGAGCTCGCCGGCGTTCGGGAACTGCATGATGACGCCGATGGAGCCCGTGATGGCGCCGGGCAGGGCCAGGACGCTGTCCGCCGCCATGGAGGCGTAGTAGCCGCCGGAGGCCCCGACCTCGCCGATCCACGCCACGATGGGTCGGTCGAGCTCCCGGCGGACGCGCTGGAGCTCCCGGTACAGGCTCTGGGTGCCCCCCACGGTGCCCCCCGGCGAGTTGACCTTCAGCACGATGGCCTTCACCGAGCTGCGCTTCTCGAGCCAGCGCAGGTCGGCGAGCAGGTCCCGTTCGGCGCTGATGACCCCCTCCACGGGGAGGACGCCGACCCGGTCCCCCCGGAAGAGCCCCGGCGTCAGCCCGTCGGAGGTGACCTCGTAGGTGAGGAAGGCGCCGACGGCGAAGGCGACGAGCAGCAGGGCGATGGCGATCCGCCCGCCGGTGCTCCCGCTCATCCGGCCTGCATGGCGGCGACGAACCGGTCGAAGAGGTAGCGGCTGTCGTGCGGGCCCGGTGCCGACTCGGGGTGGTACTGGACGGCGAAGACCGGCCGCTCGCGGTGGGCCAGTCCCTCGATGGTGCCGTCGTTCAGGTTGCGGTGGGTGATCCTCAGGTCCGGGGCGCCGGCGACGCCGCCGTCGTCCTCCTCCTCGACGGCGAAGCCGTGATTCTGGGAGGTGATCTCCACGTCGCCCGTGTCCAGGTTCTTCACGGGATGGTTACCGCCCCGGTGTCCGTAGAGGAGCTTGAAGTTGCTGCCGCCGAAGGCCCGGGCCACGAGCTGCTGGCCGAGGCAGATCCCGAACACCGGGAGCCCGGCGTCGCTCACCGAGCGCACCCTCTCGACGGCGCCCTCCACGGCGTCCGGGTCACCCGGGCCGTTCGAGACGAAGACGCCGGAGGGGGATCGCTCGACGATCTCGCCGGCGGGGGTGTCCGACGGGACCACGCGCACCCGGTACCCGGCACCGGCGATGAGCTCCAGGCTCCGGTACTTCACGCCGTAGTCCAGGCAGATGACCTCGCCCCGCTCCGGCCCGTCCGGCTCCACCTCGTAGGGCGACTCCACGGTGACGCTGTTCGCCAGGTCCCGGCCGTTCATCGAGGGCTCCCCCTCCAGCCGCTCCCGCGCCTCGTCCGGGTCCACGTCCGCCGGGACGATCGTGCCGCGCATCGCCCCCTCCTCCCGGATGCGGCGCGTGAGGGCCCGGGTGTCCACGCCCACCAGGGCCGGGATCTCGCGGCCCTCGAGGTAGTCGCGCAGGGTGCCGGCGTCGGCCCGGGGGTTGTCGCCGGGATCGGTGAGCTCGCGGACGACGAAGCCCGAGACCCAGGGTTTCCGGGACTGGTCCTCGCCCTCTCGGACTCCGTAGACGCCCATCATCGGCGCCGTCATCACCACGACCTGACCGGCGTAGGAGGGGTCGGTGAGGACCTCCTGGTACCCGGTCATGTTGGTGGTGAACACCACTTCCCCGGTGCCCCCCTCCGTTCGGCCGGCGAGCCAGCCGTCGTATCGAGTGCCGTCCTCGAGGAGGAGATACCCCGCGGGTTCTTGCGAAGGAAGCACCGGACCCTTTCCCTTTCTGCGCTCCGCTCGTGGCCGGCCGCCGCTCCGGGGCCCGCCGAAGGTTCCACGCCGACAGCAGTGAGATGAGAGACACCGTCGACGAATCGATCGTACAAATCTTCGCGGACGAATCCTGCCTGGGCAACCAGTTCGAGTCGCCCCGACCCGGGGCCGCCGCCGGCATGGTCGAGCGCTTCTCCCGCCGGGACGGGTGGCAGCGTCACGACTACTGGCGCTTCGACCCGGACACGACCAACAACCGGATGGCCCTGTGGTCCGCCATTCTCGGCCTCTCGGCCCTGGAGGACTCCAGCCGTGTCGTCTTCACCTCCGACAGCCAGTACCTGGTCAAGGGGATGAAGGAATGGATCCACGGGTGGGCGGACCGGGGCTGGAAGAGGAAGGGCGGCTCCATCGACAACCTGGACCTCTGGAAGCGTCTGGCCCGCACGGCCGACCGACACCGGGTGCAGTGGAACTGGGTCCGCGGGCACGACGACCACCCGAAGAACGAGTACGCCCACGAGCTGGCCACCCGCGCGGCGGAAGAGGAAGAGAGCAGCGGGGGGCTGGTTCCCTCGGACTTCGAGGACTGGATCCAGGACGAGATCGACGCCGGCCGGTTCGTGGACTTCCTGGACCTGCCGCCGGAAGAAGGAGAGTTCGAGCCGGACGACCCGCCGCCCCAGCCCTGAGCCGGCGCCGGCGGCGGGCTGCGCTGGCCCTGGACGCCCTCAGCCGCCGCCGGTACCCCCGGATCCACCGCTGCCGCCCGAGCCCCCCATGCCCTGCGGCAGTCCACCGGAGCCTCCCTGTCCACCGGCCCCGTCGGACTGGCCCGACTGGTCGGTGCCCTGCTGCCCGGAGCCGCTACCCTCGGCCTCGAGCACCGAGGAGGGGGACTGGGGAACCTGCTGCTGGGGAGCTCCCCCGACCTCGTTCTGCAGGATCGACTCGGAGGTCCCTCCCTGTCGCGCGGAGAGCACCGAGAGGACCAGGGCCAGGAAGAGGAACACGCCGCCCCCGACCCAGGAGAGCCTGGTCAGCAGGTTGGCCGCCTTGCGTCCCCCCATGAAGGACTCCGTGGAGGAGGAGGTCCCGCCGAAGGTCGACGCCAGGCCTCCCCCCTTCCCCGACTGGAGAAGGATGACCAGGCAGAGGAGGATGGCTGTGGCGAGGATCAGGAGCAGGAGAAGAGTATACATCGCGGCCCGTGTCTCGGAATGCTGTGGACGTCTCGAGGCGTTCTGCGCTCTGGATGTGCTACCCGGCGGCCCGGAATGTGTGCGGCGGCCGCCGGGACGAGCAAGAGCGGAGCGTGCTCAGTCGTCCAGGGCGCGGCAGATCTGCGCGAACGACTCGGGTGTCAGGCTGGCGCTCCCCACGAGGACTCCGTCCAGCCCCGGGGTCTCCAGGAGCTCCCGGGCGTTGTGGGGCTTGACGCTCCCGCCGTAGAGGATCACCGCCGACTCGGCGGCGTCGTCGTCGACGCTCCGGCGGACGGCGTCGCGCACGTGGCGGTGAGCCTCCCGGGCGTCGTCGGGCTCGGCCGTCTCGCCGGTCCCGATGGCCCAGACGGGCTCGTAGGCGAACACGACCTCGCGCCGCGTCGACGGCTCCACCGCCGACAGGCCCCGCTCCACCTGGCGCGACAGGACGTCCTCCAGGTGGCCGGCGCGGCGCTGCTCCAGGGTCTCTCCCACGCAGAGCACGGGACGGACGCCCTCCTCGGCCAGGCGGGCCACCTTGGTGGCCACCTGCTCGTCGGTGTCCCCGAACTCGCGTCGCCGCTCCGAGTGCCCGGCCAGTCCCCACTCGCACCCGGCGTCCGCGGCCATGGAGGCCGAGACCGCGCTGGTGTGGGCCCCCTCCGTCTCCTCGTGCACGTCCTGGACACCGAGGCCCAGGTCCTCCCGGCCCTCGGAGGCCTCACGAAAGGCGGGCACGCTGATCGAGGGCGGGAAGAAGAGAACCGTGCGGTCTTCGTGGGTTCCGTACCGATCCCGGAACTCGCGCACGAAGGTCCGCGTGGCCGACGGCCCCTTGTGCATCTTCCAGTTCGCGGCGTAGACGGGTCTCTCCAGGTCGGTCACGCTGCCTCCTCGGATGCCGTTCTCGTCGACGTGTCGTCTCGGGGTTCAGTGCTCGTCGTCGTCCAGTGCGTCCAGCGCCGGCAGGCGCCCGCTCGAGACGTACTCCAGCGACGCCCCGCCGCCGGTGGAGAGGTGCGAGACGTCCCCGGCGTGCCCGGCCTCCTGGACGGCCCGGGCGGAATCCCCGCCGCCCACCACCGTGAAGGCGTCGCGCTCCGTGGCACGGGCCACCGCGCCCGCGATCCGGTCCGTGCCCTCCCGGAACGGGTCCTTCTCGAACATGCCCATGGGGCCGTTCCAGAAGAGCGTGGCCGACTCGTGGATCACGGCGGTGAACCGGTCCATGGTGTCCGGACCGATGTCGAACGCCGCGTGCCCCTCGGGGACGTCCTCCTCCACCACCCGGCTGCGGTCACCGGCGTCCGGACCCGGCGCTACCACCAGGTCCCCCGGCAGGCGGAGCCGTCCCCCGGCGGCTTCCCGAATCTCCCGCGCCTGCTCCAGTGCCTCCTCCTCGACCAGCGAATCGGCCATGCCCCGGCCGCCGGCGGCCAGGAGGGTGTTCGCCACGCCGCCGCCGGCCAGGATCGCGTCCACGTGGTCCACGAAGGACCGCAGGAGCGGCAGCTTGTCGGCGATCTTGGCCCCGCCCACGACCAGCACGAGAGGGGCTTCGGGATCGACCCGGACGCGGTCCAGCGCCAGGATCTCCTTCTCCACCAGGAGCCCGGCCACCGCCGGGTCCAGGACCTCCGCTGCCCCCACGGTGGACGCGTGCGCCCGGTGGCAGGCCGCGAAGGCGTCGTTCACGAACAGGTCGCCGAGCCGCGCCAGCCGTCGGGCGTACTCCCGGTCGTTCTGCTTCTCGCCCGGGTGGAAGCGGGTGTTCTCCATCACCAGGATCTCGCCGTCCTCCAGCTCCCGGCTGGCCTCCAGGGCACCGTCGGACTCGGGCGCGCCGCCGAAGGTCACCGGCCGGCCGCCGTCCTCCTCCAGGAAGCGGGCCACGGGCCGGAGGGAGAGGCTGTCGTCGGGCTCTCCCCCCGGACGCCCCAGGTGGGAGAGCAGGACGGGTCGCGCGCCCCGCTTCAGGAGGAGGCGGAGCGTGGGATAGCTGGCTCGGATCCGGGCGGGGTCCATGACCTCGCCGTCCTCGCCCAGGGGCACGTTGTAGTCCACCCGGACCAGGGCCCGGCGGCCCTCGAGGCGCTCCGGGGCGAGATCGCGTATCGTCTTCATCGAGGGACTCCCGGGGCGCCGGTCAGGCCGCCGACGCCGCGCCGAGCCGCTCGCCCACCAGGGAGGTCAGGTCCAGGCAGCGGTTGGAGTACCCCCACTCGTTGTCGTACCACGCGAGCACGCGGACCATCCGGTCGCCCATCACCTCGGTGCTCCGGGCGTCGATGATCGAGCTCGCCGGGTGGCCGGTGTAGTCCACCGAGACCAGGGGCTCCTCGCTGTACGCCAGGATGCCCTCCAGGTCCCCCTCCGCCCGCGAGCGGAAGGCCCGGTTGACCTCCTCGGCGGTGACGTCGGTCTCGACGTTCACCACCAGGTCGGTGACCGAGACGTCCGGCGTGGGCACCCGCATGGCCATGCCGTCGAACTTGCCCTTCAGCTCGGGAATCACCTCGGCCGTGGCCTTCGCGGCCCCCGTCGACGTGGGGACCACGGAGACCGCCGCCGCCCGGGCCCGACGCAGATCCTTGTGGGGGCCGTCCAGGAGGTTCTGGCTGGTCGTGTAGCTGTGGACGGTGTTGATGAGCCCGCTCTCGAAGCCGAACTCCTCCAGGAGGACCCGGGCCGGCGGCGCCACGCAGTTGGTGGTGCAGCTGGCGTTGGAGAGGACGTCGTGGCTCCCCGGGTCGTACTCGTCCTGGTTGACGCCCATGACGATCGAGATGTCGGGGCCCGTGGCCGGGGCGGTGATGATCACCTTGTCGGCCCCTGCCGACAGGTGCTCGGCAGCCTGTTCGCGGTTCCGGAAGCGCCCCGTGGCCTCGAGGACCACGTCGACGTCGAGCTCGTCCCACGGGAGCTCGCCGGGCTCCGGCTCGGAGAGCACGCGCACGGTGGCGTCCCCGGCCCGGATCTCGCCCTCCCCGGCCCGGACCTCGCCCGGGAAGTGCCCGTGGACGGAGTCGTACTTGAGCAGGTGGGCCAGCGTGTCGGCGTCGGTCAGGTCGTTGACGGCCACGAACTCCAAATCGTGGCCGTCCCGCTGGAGGCCGGCCCGGAGGATGTTGCGTCCGATACGACCAAAGCCGTTGATGCCCACGCGTACTGCCATTGCGGGTCTCCCGATGTTCAGGTTCTGACTGTCTCGAAAGCGCTGTCCGGCGTGACGGACGAAGCTCCGACGGAGTAGAAGATAGAGGCTCCTCAGCCGTCGCGAGAGGTGTGCCGCTCACCGTCGTTCCGGCCCTCCCCTGCTTCCGGCCCCGGGGCCACGGTCCGGGCGAAGGCCACCGCACCCAGCGGCCGCCATCCGGCCCGTCGCAGGGCCTCCGCGCAGGCCGCCGCCGTGGAGGCCGTGGTCACCACGTCGTCCACCACCACGGCCGCCGGTCGGCCGGCGGCGGCGGGACCCGACGTCTCCCCCGGAGGCCGGGCACGGAACAGGCCCCGGACGTTCTCCCGCCTCGACGCGCCTCCGAGCCGGGCCTGACGCCGGCCGCGGGTGCCGCGCCGGAGGGCGGCGGTCACGCTCCACCCCAGCTCCCGGGCCAGGTGCCGCGCCAGCAGTCCGGCCTGATTGAATCCGCGCCTCCGCTGTCGCGGGGGGGCGAGCGGCACCGGCACGAGCCGGGGGGCTCCCGTCGGTCGCGGGTCGTCGCCGGCCACGGACCGGGCGGCCGCAGCCATGGCCTCTCCCATCGGGACGGCCAGCGCCGTCCAGCCGCGGTACTTGAGAGCGCGGACCAGCTCGGCCGCCCCGCCCCGCATCAGGTACGGAGCGCGGACGCGGGGGAGTCCGGCCGGCCAGTCGATGCACTCCGCGCAGGCCTCCACCCGGTCGGCGAATCGGGGTGCGGGAGCCCCGCATCGGTCGCAGCGGGGAGGGACGGCGCGCGGGAGGCGGCTCCAGCAGGCGTCGCACGCCGGGGCGCGTCCCCGTTCGACGCAGCTGCCGCACAGAGCGCACGACGGCGGAAAGAGCCGCCCGGCCAGCTCGCGGAGGCACCGCCCTCCACGGGCCAGGCGGTCGCGCCGGTCGGAGCCGTTCAGGGGGACCCGGCGGGGTAGGAGCCCAGCGTCCGGACGAAGGTGGTCGCCCGCGCCAGCTCGTCCAGCGCCTCGCGCACCGCCTCGTCCTCGTCCGACCCGCGGAGGTCGAGGTAGAAGGCATATTCCCACGGCGCGTCGGAGAGGGGGCGGGACTCGATCTTCGTCAGGTCGACGTCCCGCCTCGCGAAGGCCCCGAGGCAGCGGTGGAGGAGGCCGGGCTCGTCCGGGCCCGAGAAGACGATCGTGGTCTTGGCGTTCGGGCCCGGCTCCGCGGGCTCGGGTCCCAGGAGGAGGAAACGGGTCGTGTTCTCCGGGTTGTCCTCCATGCCCCGGCGGAGGATCCGGAGGTCGTGGACCTCGGCCGCCCGCTCGCTGGCCAGGGCGGCGGCCGATCGGAGCCCCTCGTCGCGGATGCGCCGGGCACTGCCCGCCGTGTCGGAGGCGGCCCGGCTCTCGGCCCCGGGGAGCTCCTCCCGCAGGGTGCTCGCGCACTGCGACAGGGCCTGCGGGTGGGAGAGCACGACCTCGACGTCGTCCATCTCCGTGCCGGGCAGGGCCATGAGACAGTGGCGAATCCCGAGGTAGATCTCTCCGACGATCTCCAGGTCCCGCTCCAGCAGCAGGTCGTAGTTCTCGCGCACGCTGCCGGCCAGGGAGTTCTCGATGGGCACGATCCCCAGGTCCGCGTCGACGCCCACGGCGCCGAACACGTCGCGGAACGTCGGCCGCGGCAGGGTGCGCACGCCGGCCGCCCCGCCGCGAGCCCGGAACCGGTGAGCCGCCTCCTCGCTGTACGCTCCGGGAACGCCCTGGAAGGCGATCCGGACCGCCTCGCCCGCGGCCATGCGATCAGCCCTCCCCGCGCCCGGCGGCGGACCGCGCGGCGTCCAGCATGGGTCCGATGGGAGGCTCGACGTCCAGCCAGCGGCGGAGCGAGAGGCCGGCCTGGCGGACGAGCATCTCCAGCCCGTCCCGTGCCGGCAGCCCCAGCCCACCGGCGTGTCGCGTCCAGGGCGTCCCGTCCCGGCCGTAGACCAGGTCGAAGACGGCGGCGGCCTCCACGTCCGTCAGGTCCAGGGGGAGCGGGTCGTCGGGCTCCAGGCCCAGGCTCGTGGCGTTGACCACCAGGTCGTAGGATCCAACGGCGTCCCATCGGCTCTCCAGCACGCTCAGCGCCGTGCCGCTGCCGGCCGTCGCGTCGCCGCTGCTCCGGACGAGGTCCCGGGCGCGCCGTGTGGTACGGTTCCAGATCTCCACCGATTCCGCGCCGGCGTCCCGACAGGCGGCCACGACCGCCCGGGCAGCGCCCCCGGCGCCCAGGAGGAGAATCCGGCTCCCGGGGAGGCGGGCCTCCTGCCACGCCTCGACCGCCGCCCGGAATCCACCGACGTCGGTGTTGTCGCCGGCCACCTCGTCGCCCTCGGCCCAGAAGCAGTTGCAGGCGCCGGTCCGACGCACGTCGTCCGCGGGACGATCCACGAGCCGGGCCGCCGACTCCTTGTGCGGAACCGTGATGTTGCCGCCCCCCGCCCTGGCCACGGCCGGCAGGACGCCGTTCAGCTCCTCCTCCCGGACCGGGAGGAGGACGTAGCTCGCGTCGATTCCCAGCTCCCGGAAGGCGGCGCCGTGGATCGCCGGCGAGAGGGAGTGCTCCACCGGCCATCCCAGGAGGGCGAAGAGGCGGGATCCGGTCACGGCCGGTCCCGGTCCGCGGGGGCGGGGTCGACCGTCTCCAGCACGCCCCCGACGGCCTCCTCCAGCAGTTCGAGGACCTCCTCGTACCGCTCCACCCCGGCCCCGACCGGGTCGCCCACCTCGCGGCCGTGCTCCGGATGATCCTCCGGGAGGAATTCAGTCACCAGGAACGCCTTCTCCCCGCCGCCGATGTCGGCCGCCACCCGCAGGTGGGCGTGCGTCATGGCCAGGACCAGGTCGGCCCACTCCACGAGCTCGGGTCCCAGGGGCGTCGAGCGGTGCCCCGACAGGTCGAGCCCCTTCCGCCGTGCGGCCAGCACGGCACCGCTGGAGGCCGGCGCGCCGCGCCCGGCGAACGTGCCGGCCGAGCGGACCTCCACCTTCTCGAGACCGCGCTCGTCCGCCTGTCGGAGGGCGAGTCGCTCCGCCAGCGGGCTCCGGCACGTGTTGCCGCTGCAGACGAAGAGGATCCGGCGTGCGCTCATCGGTGGACCTCGGCCTCCAGGCACTCCTCCAGCGCCCCGACCTCCACCGCGCCCTCCCTCAGGACCCGTGGCGTGTCGTCCCTGAGCGAGACGATGGTCGAGGGGGCAGACGCCGGCAGGGGGCCGGCGTCCAGGAAGGCGCACGGCCGGTCCAGCGCCGGCATGCGGGCCAGCACGTCCATGACCCGGTCCGGATCCCGGGCCGGCTCGCCACCCGAGCGGTTGAGGCTCGTGGAGCTGACCAGGTCGTCCAGGGCGGCGGGAACGGCCCGCGCCACGGGGTGGCCGTCGACCCGGACGGCGATGCCGTGCTCGGAGCCGTCCTCCAGGACCAGAGTGAGCCCACCGGGCCAGAAGCGGTCGCTCAGTCGCTCGGCTGCCGCCGGCCACAGTGCCCCGCGACGCCGCTGACGCACCTGCGTGCTGCTGGCCGCCAGCCGGATCAGGGGGCGGCTCCGGTCGTAGCCCTTGAGCCCGGCCACCACGGCGTCCAGCTCGGGCTCCGCCCGGGCGCCGAGCCCGTACACGGTCGAGGTCGGGTGCACGAAGAGGCCGCCGCCCCGCAGCACCTCGACCGCCCTCTGGACCGCCCGGCCCCGGTGGTCGTCGGGCCCCGCCGCGATCCGCTCCACCGGGCCGGCTCCCGCTCCGCCGTCCACCGCGTCCGTCATCCGTCGTCCTCCCGCATCATGGCGACCAGCTCGTGGATTCGCTTCAGGGGGCGAAGCTCCAGCCCCTCCGGATCGACGCTGTCGGCCACCGCCTCCGGGACCGCGGCGCCGGTCAGGCCGGAGCGACGGACCTCCGAGAGGCGGCTGTCGGAGCGGGCGACGCTCCGGGTCTCCCCGCCGAGCCCCACCTCGCCGAAGAACGCGAAGTCCGCCGGCAGGGGACGGTCCAGCTCCGAGGAAGCGAGGGCCGCCAGCACCGCCAGGTCCACCGCCGGATCGGTGAGGCTCAGTCCCCCCACCACGTTGATGAACACGTCGGCGCCCGCCAGCGACAGGTCCGCCCGCCGCTCCAGGACGGTGAGCAGCATGGAGAGCCGACGCGACGGAAAGCCCGTGGCGACCCGCTGGGGGTTGGAGTACTGCGAGGGCCCCGTCAGGGCCTGCACCTCGGCCAGCAGGGGGCGCGTGCCGTGCAGCGGCACGGCCACCGCCGAGCCGCTCACCCGCCGGGGCCGGTCCTCGAGGAAGAGCTCCGAGGGATTCTCGACGGGCTCCAGGCCCAGGGAGGTCATGCGGAACACCGCGAGCTCGTCGACGCTCCCGAAGCGGTTCTTCGAGGCCCGGAGAATCCGGTGCTCCACGGAGCGCTCGCCCTCGAACTGGAGCACCACGTCGACGGCGTGCTCCAGGGTCCGGGGACCGGCCAGCCCGCCCCCCTTCGTCACGTGCCCCACGAGGAAGGTCGGCGTGTCGGTCTCCTTGGCGAAGGTCTGCAGGCGGGCGGCGCACTCCCGCACCTGCGCCACGTTGCCCGCGGAGGAGTCGACGCCGGAGGCGGTGAGGGTCTGGATGGAATCCACGCACAGGAGATCCGGCGCCATCTCGGCGGCCTCGTCGACGATGCGGTCGGCGTCCGTGGACGGGAGGAACGTCACGTCGGCGGCCCCCTTCCCCAGGCGGTCGGCCCGCATCCGGACCTGGTCCGCCGACTCCTCGCCGGAGACGTACAGGACCTGGCCGCCGTCGGACTGGAGCTCCGCGGCGATCTGGAGCAGGAGCGTCGATTTTCCGATGCCCGGGGGACCGCCCATGAGGACGAGGGAGCCCGGTACGAGGCCTCCTCCCAGCAGGACGTCGAGCTCGCCGATGCCGGTGGACCTCCGCTCGGCCGACTCGGCCTCCAGCTCCCGCAGCGGACGCGGCTCCTGGCGGCCGCCCCCGGTCGACCGTCCGGGGGCGCCGCTTCCCTTCCCCCCGGCGTCGCGGTCCGGCGCCTCGGCCATGGTGTTCCAGTCGCCGCACGCCGGGCAGCGTCCCTCCCACTTGAGGGACTCGTTCCCGCAGGAGGTGCAGAAGAACCGGGGGCGGTCGGAGGAGCTCATCTCGCGGGCCTCGGCGGTGAGGCGGAGGGAGGCGGCCTCAGCCGGCCTCGTCGCGGTGGGACTTGGACTCGAACAGCGTCCATTCCTTGTGGAAATGGAGGTCCACGGTGCCGGTGGGGCCGTTTCGCTGCTTGCCGATGATCAGCTCGGTGTCGCCCTCGATCTCGGCGATGTCGTCGCGCTCGGGATCGGCGTACTGCTCGGGTCGGTACACGAACATCACCAGGTCGGCGTCCTGCTCGATGGCGCCGCTCTCCCGCAGGTCGGCGAGCACGGGCCGGTGGTCCTGCCGCTGCTCCGGCGCCCGGGAGAGCTGGGAGAGCCCGAGGACGGGCACGTTGAGCTCCTTGGCGACGGCCTTCATCCCCCGGGAGATCTCGCTGATCTCCTGCTGCCGGTTCTCGGCGTCCCGGGGTCCCGTCATCAGCTGCAGGTAGTCCAGGACGATCAGGTCCAGGCCGACCTCGGCGCTGAGCCGCCGCGCCTTGGACCGGAGCTCGAGCACGTTGATGGCCGCCGTGTCGTCGATCCACAGCGGCGCCGTGTTCAGGAGACCGGCGGCCCGGGCCAGGCGCTCGTACTCGTCGTCCTGCAGCCGGCCCCGCCTGAGGCGGGCCGAGTTCACCCGCCCCTCGGCGCAGAGGAGCCGCTGGACCAGGGACTCCTTGGACATCTCCAGCGAGAACATGGCCACGTGCTGCTCGTGGTCGATGGCCGCGTGCTGGGCGAAGTTCAGCGCCAGCGCGGTCTTCCCCATGGACGGGCGGCCCGCGAGGATCGTCAGGCTCCCGGGCTGGAAGCCCGAGGTCATCTCGTCCAGGTCCGGGTACCCGGTGGGGACCCCGGTGACCGAGTCCGGGCTCTGCTGCAGCTCCTCGATGTGCTCGAAGGTGGGCCACAGGATCTCCTTGATCCACACGAAGCCGGAGCGCTGGCTCTGCTGCGCGATCTGGAAGATCCGCTGCTCCGCCCGGTCCAGCGTCTCGTCTACCTCGCCGGCCGGCGCGTCGTAGGCGTCCTGAATGATGTCCGTCGAGGTCTCGATGAGCCGCCGGAGCACCGCCTTGTCCCGCAGGATGCGGGTGTGGTACTCGATGTTGGCCCCGGTGGGAACGGCGTCGACGAGCTGGGCCAGGTAGGGCATGCCCCCCACCGCCTCGAGCTCGTCGTTGGACTTCAGCTCGTTGGAGAGCGTGGTGACGTCGATGACCTCGCCCCGGTTGTAGAGGCGGGCCATGGCGCGGAAGACCCGTCGGTTGGCCTCCTTGTAGAAGAAGTCCTCCTCGACGGTCTCCACCGCCCGGGCGACGGCGTCGCCGTCGATGAGCATCCCGCCCAGGACGGAGATCTCCGCCTCCTCCGACCACGGCACCTCGCGGCCGCCGTAGGATTCCGCGTCTCGGGCGATGGCAGGATCAACCATTCGTGCTCTCGGGCTTCCGGTCGCGCGCGTCGTCCACCATCCGGCGGACCTTCTGCAGGTCCTCCCAGGTGGGGCGAGTCCAGTTCGGGTTTCGCAGCAGGGCCGCCGGGTGATACGTGACGGCCAGCGGGTAGCCCCGGAACTCGTGCTCCTGCTGCCTCATGCTCCGGATCGAGTCACGGACGTCCAGGAGCGTCCGGGAGGCGAATGACCCGAACGCCAGGATCACCGCGGGATCGATCAGCTCGATCTGCCGGAGAAGATACGGCGAGCAGCGATCGATCTCACCCGGCTCCGGGTCGCGGTTTCCGGGGGGACGGCACTTGAGCACGTTGCAGATGAAGACCTCCTCCCGCCGGAATCCGGCGCTCAGGAGCAGCCGGTCCAGGAGCTTGCCCGCGCGTCCCACGAACGGGCGTCCGGTCCGATCCTCCTCCGCCCCCGGCGCCTCTCCGACACAGACCAGGCGCGCCGTGCGGCTGCCCTCGCCGAAGACCACGCTGGACCGCTCCTCGTGCAGGGGACAGCGGACGCACGATTCGGCCACCTCGCGCAGGGAGTCCAGGTCCGGCAGGGCCTCGATCTCCTGCGCCGTTCCCTCACGGGAGAGACGCTCCAGGTCCGTGACCTCGCCCCCCTCTGCTCCGGCCTCTTCGTCCGACCGGGTCACGTCGTCGGCCCGCCCGCCGCGCTCCACGGCCCGGTCCAGGCGTCGAATGGCGCGCACGACCTCGGCCCGCGTCCGTCCGGGCAACTCGATGGGCGGCTCCTCCAGCGACCGCCGGGTCTGGAGGTAGCGGCGGAGAAGCTCGGACACGTCACTCCTCCAGCCGCTCTTCGATGCGCCGAACCAGCCGCTCTCCCGCCTCGTCCTTGGAGAGGAGCGGCCACTCCTCGGTGGTCCCGTCGTCCTCGAGGAGCGTCAGGCGATTGGTCGTCGTCTCGAGCCCGGTCTCCTCGCTGATTTCGTTCAGGGCCACGATCTGGAGTCCCTTCTCCTCGAGTTTCCGGCGCGCGTTCTCCCGCGCGTCGTCCGTCTCCAGCGCGAACCCCACCGTGAAGATCCCTCCCTCCTCCCGCGCCTGCCGGGTCTCCGCCAGCAGGTCGGGGCCCGGCTCCAGCTCCAGGGTCAGGCTCTCCCGCCCGCCGCGCTTGATCTTGCCGGTCTCCGGCGCGGAGGGCCGGAAGTCCGAGACGGCGGCGCTCATCACGAGCGCCCTGCTTCCGGCCAGCTCCCCGTGCAGCGCGTCCAGCATCTCTTCGGCGGTCTCCACCTCGGTGACCGCGGGCCCGTGCGGCGGGTCGACCGTACCCGGACCGGTGACCAGCGAGACTTCCGCCCCGCGCCGCCAGGCGGCCGCCGCCACTCCGTAGCCCATCCGCCCCGACGAGCGGTTGGTGAGGAAGCGCACCGGATCCACGTGGGCCCGCGTCGGACCGGCCGTCACGACCACCTTCTCGCCGTCCAGCGGTCCTCCGCCGCACGCGGCCCGGAACGCCATCCGCTCCGTCTCGGCGACGATGGTGTCCGGCTCGGCCATGCGGCCGGGACCGACCTCTCCCTCGGCCAGCTCGCCGCTGTCGGGCCCGACCACCGTCACGCCGCGGTCCTCCAGGACGGCGACGTTGTCCCGCGTGGCGGCGTTCTCCCACATGCGCGTGTTCATGGCGGGAGCGACCAGGACCGGACCGTCGGCGGCCAGGACCGCCGTGCTCGCCAGGTCGTCGGCCCGTCCCCCGGCCATGCGTGCCAGGAAGTCCGCCGTGGCCGGCGCCACGACGACGGCATCCACGTCCCGTCCCAGCTCCAGGTGGGCCATGGGGCGGTCCCAGATGTCCTCCTCCAGGCGACGTCCCGTGAGGCCCTCGAAGGTGGCGCGGCCCACGAAATTCTCGGCACGGGGTGTCATGACGACGTCAACGTCGGCGCCGCGACGGAGCATCTCCCGGACCAGGTATCCGCACTTGTATGCCGCGATCCCCGCCGTGACGACGAGGAGGATGCGCCGGTCGTCGAGCCCGCTCATCGGGAGTCAGGGAGGGCCGGAGCGGCGCTCCGGCCCGTGGGGAGGGTGCTCAGTCGCTGCTGCCGCGTCGCCTGTCGACGATCCGGAAGTCGATCTGCCCGGAGCTGAGTGCGTCCAGCGCCACGCTGGTGAGCTTGGTCCCGCCGTAGGGCGAGCGCCCCAGGGGGAGCGAGTTCAGCTCCCGGGCGTACTTCGCCGCCACCAGCGTGCCCATGTACTTGTTGCCGGCCACCCTGGCCAGCTCGTCCGGCTCGTAGACCTTCATGCTCATGCTTCGTCCACCTCTCCTGGTGCGGCCGACTCGCCGGAGGCGGCCGCGCGGTGAATCTCGTCGACGAATTCCTCGGCTGCTACTTGTACGCTCTCGCCCAGCCGTTCGATCCGGGAGCTCTCGGCATCCACGATGGCCTCCACCCGGCTGACGGCCTCGCGCAGGCGGTCGTTCACCACCACGTAGTCGAACTCTTCCATGGCGGCCAGCTCGCTCTCGGCGGAGCGGAGCCGACGCCTCAGACGTGCCGTGTCCTCCGTCCCGCGTCCCCGCAGCCGGCGCAGGATCTCGTCGCCGCTGGGGGGCACCACGAAGATGGAGACCGTCTCGTCCAGGCGCTCCCGGACCGAGCGTGCGCCCTGGACGTCGATGTCCAGGAGCAGCTTCTCGCCGGCCTCCCTGGCCTCGAGGAAATTCGAGCGGGGGGTGCCGTAGAGCGCACCGTGGACCTCGGCCCACTCCAGAAAGCCGTCCTCGTCCCGGAGGCGCTCGAACTCGGTCCGGTCCATGAAGTGGTAGTCCTCGCCGTCGGCCTCTCCCGGCCTGGCGTCCCGAGTGGTGGCCGAGATCGAGAACCGGATGTCGGACCGCAGCTCCACGAGCTGTCGACCGATCGTGGTCTTCCCGCTCCCGGAGGGGCCGGCGAGGACGACCGGAAAGGGATCGGCGGCGAGCCGCTCCCGTTCGGGGGTGGGGGC
Source organism: Candidatus Caribbeanibacter nitroreducens (assembly GCA_947581645.1). Lineage (GTDB taxonomy): Bacteria > Gemmatimonadota > Gemmatimonadetes > Palauibacterales > Palauibacteraceae > Caribbeanibacter > Caribbeanibacter nitroreducens. Next base: position 56,900 of record CANPVF010000115.1, read on the forward strand.
TGGGTTCCTCCTCATTCCACGTTCTCCACCTGTTCTCGGATGCCCTCGAGCTCGTTCTTCATCTCCACCACGTGTCGGGAGATCTCGGCGTCGTTGCCCTTCGCTCCCGTCGTGTTCAACTCCCGGTGCAATTCCTGGGCGAGGAAGCTCATGCGTCGGCCCACCGGCTCCTCCTCGGCCTCGTGAACGAGCTCCCGGAAGCCCTCCACGTGCGACCGGGCGCGGGAGAGCTCCTCGCCCACGTCCCACTTGTCGGCCAGGTGGGCGATCTCCTGGGCCACCCGGTCGGTGTCCACGTCCTCCTCGTCGACGAGCTCCGATGCGGCCCCGAGCAGCCGGTTCCGCTCCTTCTCCAGCCGCTCCGGGGCCAGCTCCTCGACCCGGTCCAGGCCCTCGAGGATGGCTCCCAGGTGTCCCTCCAGGTCCTCGGCCAGGCGCTCCCCCTCGCGGCGTCGCATCTCGACGGTCTCCTCCAGGGCGGCCCCCAGAAGCTCCAGGACGTCGTCCAGATCCAGCCAGTCGTGCTCCACCCGGCGCCGCTCCCGGAGGAGGTCGTCCCCGAGCGCCACGGCCGCCACGTCCACCTCGCCCGCCAGACCGTGGGCCTCCTTCAGCCGGCGGAGCGCCCGCACCCGGGCCGCGGCCCGGTCCTCGTCCAGCTCCAGCCGCTCGGCTCCGGACTCGGCCCCCTCCACGTCCACCCGGACCTTCACGCTCCCGCGGCTGAGCCGCTCGCCGATCCGGCGCTTGATGGGCTCCTCCCAGGCGTCGGTGTTCGGGGGAAGGCGCGTGGAGACCCGGAGGTGCCGGTGGTTGACGCTCCGGACCTCCACCTCGACGCGACCCTGCTCGGTCTCCCGGGAGGCCGAGCCGTACCCGGTCATGCTGCGGATCATCTCTTCCCCTCTCCTAGTTCCTGAACGACCATTTGATGCCGAAGGAGTTCCGGATGGGCGGGAACTGCTGGCCCGCCAGGTTGCCCCGGAGGATCCGGTTCGCGTTCTCCTGCCGGTACCAGATGCGCGCGTCGACGACCCGGAGCACGATGCTCCACTCGGTCTCGGTCCGCGACGGCACCGCCTCGACCTGGCGGGTGGCCGGGTTCACGCTGTTCATGGCGCTCCGGTACCGGGTGCCGAACCGGAGCCGCACCCCCAGGTCTCCCTGGAAGAACTCGTCCACGAAGCGCAGCTCGGCGCGGGCCAGGTTCAGGGGTACGTACAGCAGGGGGCCCGGCCCCTCGTTCCGGCTCCTGCGGTAGCTCACGTCCAGCACCACGGGGCTCACGTCGGCGTCGAGGATCGATGCCACCGGGACGACGGGCCCCTCCACGCTCCCCTGGCCCAGCAGGAGCCGGGCGTCGGAGGCGGGCGCGACGCCCCGGTCGAAGGTGGCGGAGAACGGCAGCTGACGGCTGAGGTCCTGCAGCGCGCCCAACCCCGAGAGGCGGTAGGGCCCGAGGGAGATCGACGCGCCGCCCCGGTACTCCTCGAAGCTGATCGTGTCGGCCCGTCCCAGCCACGGGCGCGGGACGCCTCGGGTGCCGCGGGCGCCCGAGGCGTGGAGCGTGGCACCGACCCCCAGGTCCGGCGTCCAGCGGAGGCCCGCCCGGTAGGAGCGGGTGGCGAAGCCCCCCCACTCCGCCGCGCGAAGCCCCCCGTCCACCCGGAGCCCGGCGCCGGGACTCAGGCCCGCGGCCAGGCGTCCCTCGACGTCCGGCCGCGAGGGGCCCGACCACGTCCGGAACGAGGCCCGGCCGAAGCCCCACGGCCGCTCGGCCTGGATCGCCAGGCTCCCCCCTTCC
>CANPVF010000116.1 GCA_947581645.1 Candidatus Caribbeanibacter nitroreducens
CGGCGAGGCGGAGAGGCGCAGCCGATCGCCCGCCCCGAGCCCGGCGTCGCCGGCGAAGGGCCGGGAGACCAGCACCGGGAGGGAGTCGGGGCAGCTCTCCTGCGGCACCGCCGTGCCGGAGGCCGCCGCGGGCGTCAGCAGGAGCGCGAGAACCAGGGCAGCCAGCGGGCGGAGGGGCAGCGAGAGACGGATCATGGTATGCAACGTCGGGCCGCGAACCCCGCGGCGGCAACCGCCTCCGGGACGCCGGTGCAACTCAGCGGGCCGTGGCGGTGTAGACGTGCGGGGAGGCCGGACGATCGCCACCTTCGAGGGCGGCTGAACGACCCCTTCACGGCCTCCGAGCCGGACTGAAGACCGTCCGGGCTTCTTGCGCGGGGACGCCCCGAGGGATATCTGATCATAGGTAGCTGCACGGCCGCAGCGCCTCATCCGGTGTCTCGGCCACTCCTCGCTTCCCGGCCCACTCGATCGCGGTCCGGGTAGCTCCTCAGGTCGACGGGTTCCGCTTTCTTCGGCTCCGACGAAGCGACAGACCAGGTCGAACTGCGGCGCACGCCGGCACGGATGCGCATGCACGCTCACGTCTTTGAGAACCTCTTCACCTCCGATCCGAGACTCGACCCACGGTGACCAACCAACCCCCTTCCTCACTCGGCGTACTAGAGCTCCTGCCCAACGGCGCCGGCTTCATCCGTCGTCGCAACACGGGCTATCAGCCCAGCGACGATGACATCTACGTGCCCCAGAAGCTGATCCGGAAGTACGGGCTCCGAACCGGGGACGAGATCTCCGGCGAGGTCGGCGATCCGCCGAGCTCTGACAAGAGCCCCCCGCTCCGGTCCATCGGGGCGGTGAACGACCGGCCGCCGGAGGAGGCGCGAGACCGGGAGGAGTTCGACCGGCTGCGCGCGGTCCACCCGAACGAGCAGATCCAGCTCGAGTGCGGTCTGACCCGGCAGGGCAAGCCGGACTACACGAACCGCATCATCGATCTCTTCTGCCCGCTCGGGAAGGGTCAGCGGATGCTCATCGTGGCGCCGGCCAAGGCCGGGAAGACGATGGTGCTGCAGGCCATCGCCGAGGGAGTCGTCACGAACCATCCCGAGTGCACGCTCCTCATCCTCCTGGTGGACGAGCGTCCCGAGGAGGTGACGGAGATGGAGTCGTGCGGCTTCGGCGAGGTCATCTCCTCCAGCTTCGACTATCCGGCCGATCGGCACACGGCCGTGGCCGAGATCACGCTGGAGCGGGCGCGCCGCCGGGCCGAGAGCGGGGACGACGTGGTGCTGATCCTGGACTCCATCACCCGCCTGGCCCGGGCCTACAACCAGGTGGAGGAGGGCACCGGGCGGACCCTGTCCGGCGGACTCGACGCCGGGTCGCTCGAGAAGCCGAAGCGCTTCTTCGGCAGCGCCCGCAACATCGACGAGTCCGGGGGCGGCGGCTCGCTCACCATCATCGGGACGTCCCTGGTGGAGACGGGCAGCCGCATGGACGACGTGATCTTCGAGGAGTTCAAGGGCACCGGGAACAGCGAGCTGGTGCTCAGCCGCGAGATCTCGGAGCGGCGGATCTTCCCCGCCATCGACCTGGACCAGAGCGCGACCCGGCGGGAGGAGCTCCTGCTGGACGAGGACGCCCTGGAGATCTCCCGCGCCATGCGTCGGGAGCTGAGCGGCTCGCCGCCCGTGGAGGCCATGACCGACGTCCTGGCGCTCATGAAGCGGACGGAGACGAATCAGGAGCTGCTGGACCAGGTGAAGGCGAAGATCTGATCTCGCGGCGCAGAATCCGCCGCAGCGTCGTCAGTACTCGCGTCGCTCCCTGCGACGTGCGATAGCACGCCTCGGTCGCGCCGCTCCGAGCTCCTAGCTGCGACGAATTCTGCTTTGCGAGATCGCACGCAGCGGCCGCGGTCGGCGCCGGCTGCTACTCCTCCTCGCCGGCGTCGTCGCCCTCGATCTCTCCGCGGAGACGTGCCCGCTCCCGGCGGGCGTAGTGGAGGATCTCGTAGGCGGAGGCCTTGAGCAGCCGCACCTCGCGCTCGTCCAGCTCGGCGCGCTGAAAGATGCTCCGGAAGCTGGTCATCTTCGGCCCGGGGTCGATGCCGGAGAACATCCCCAGCTCGTCCAGCGCGTCCTCCCACACCTCGAACAGCGACTCCAGCTGCTCGGCCGTGGCCCGCGGCACCTGGTGCGTGGGCTTGGGTGAGAGGTCGCGCTCCGGAACCCCCTGCTCCTCCCGTACCGCCTGCCGGAGCTCGTAGAAGACGATCAGCGCCGCGTGGCTCAGGTTGAGCGACGTCTTCTCTGGATTCGTGGGGATGTTCAGGAGCTCGTGGCAGCGGTCCAGGTCGTCGTTGGACAGCCCCTTGTCCTCACGGCCGAAGACCACCGCCACGTTGCCGCCCCCGGTCCTCGCCACGATTTCCGGGGCCGCCTCGCCCGGCTCCCGCCACTGCTGCTTCACAGAGCGCCGGCGGGCGGAGGTGCCCACCACGTGAGTGCAGTCGGAGAGCGCCTCCTCCAGGCTGTCGTGCACCTCGGCGGCCTCCACCAGCTCGTCGCTGCCGTGGGCGATGCCGGTGAGCCGGTACGGATCCATCTCTTCGTCCGGGTTCACGACCCGCAGGTGACGGAGCCCCATGTTCATCATCCCGCGGATCACGAGGGCGACGTTCACCAGGTCCTGGGGCTCGTGCAGGACGACGACCAGCCGCCGGAACGGGTCGTCGGCGGCCCCCGGAAGAGGGCGACTGGAGCCGTCGGCTGGGGAATCACTCATGTGCGGGACGGGCAGGTTCGTTCGGGGGTCGGGCGGGGGCGGGAGCGTTCGGCGCCGGCAAACCTACCGGCCGCACCGCCGCTCCGACCAGTGGACGGCGGCCGCCGCGCGAGCTGCCGCCGTCCGGGACGCGGAACGCCGGAGACGCCCCGGCGTATGTTATCGCCGCGAGAGGTCAGAGCCGGATGCGGAGCCGGCGATTCGGCCGGGAGCGGGAGGGCGCGAACGCCCCTTCCCGGCGGTTGACAGACCCGATTTCTGGGCGTAGAATCCCGGGCGCACTGGAGTCGAGCCTCACCGGGCACGGCTCCTTTTTGCGACTGCGGGGCCCAGCAAGACCCGGTGCCGTGGCCGAGTGGCTAGGCAGGGGCCTGCAAAGCCCCCTACGCTGGTTCGATTCCAGCCGGCACCTCTCTTTCGGTGCCCACGAATTCGGGCGCCCCGGACATGCGGGCGTAGCTCAGTTGGCAGAGCGCAACCTTGCCAAGGTTGAGGTCGCCGGTTCGAACCCGGTCGCCCGCTCTCACACCACATTCCAGGGACCGAACGCCGGCTCGCTCGTCGCGACTGCCTCCACCTCGCGACGACCGCGGGACCCACGGTCAGGGGGCGGTAGCTCAGCCGGCCAGAGCGCTGCGCTCACATCGCAGAGGTCAGAGGTTCGAGTCCTCTCCGCCCCACTCCCCGGCACGAGCCGCAAGCGGGCGTAGCTCAGTTGGCAGAGCGTCAGCTTCCCAAGCTGGAGGTCGCCGGTTCGAAACCGGTCGCCCGCTCTGGTCGCAGCCGGTCGGAGGCCGCTCCCCGCGGCATCCTGACCTGACAGTCGTGCGGGCGTAGCTCAGTTGGCAGAGCGTCAGCCTTCCAAGCTGAAGGTCGCCGGTTCGAGGCCGGTCGCCCGCTCTCTCATGAGAAAGAAGAGGCCCGGCAGGAGGTCAGCGCCTCCGGCCGGGCTTCTTCGTCAGGGGGGGCTCGGTAGCAACGGCGGGACCCGAGTGAGACAGGCGAGGGTCCATGCGGGATTCCAGGACTCCGACGCGGCTGTCGACGTCCGCTAGTTCCCTGGCTGTTCCGTGCGGGCGGACTCCATGAGCTCTTCGACGGCCGTCTCCAGCTTCTGAATCCGCCGTTCCAGCCGTTCGTCATTCCTCTGGAGGCGCTGGATCCGTTCTTCCTGTCGCTGTACCACGCTCCGCAGAGCTGCTGTCTCCCCGGCAGTGCCGACGAGCGCATTCACCCGCTGTGTGCCTCCCGAAGAGGCTTCCCATGCCTTCCCGATTATGGGACCGTCGGCGACAGGAGAGTAGTCCGACGGGGCCAGGGCCCGCGCCGTGCCGTCGTCCCGCCCCGAGGCCACGAGGAGGTCCCCCTTCTCTACCGGCCCACGGACAGTGACGGGCACCTGTCCCACGAAGGCCACCTTCTCGTAGCCCTTCCGCGCCTCCGGGCCCGGGTCGTTGCCCAGGATCATGGCGCGATCGGTGACCACCATGACCTGCTCCGCGCCGGCCGTCCGCTTCGTGATCTCCCCGCCGAAGACGCCGACCACGTCGCCGGCCTCGATGGACTCCGACTCCCGGGCCCGCGGCAGCAGCTCGGCGAAGTCGCCGCTGCCGCTGGTCAGCGTCACGCCGCCGCTGCCGTTGCCCTCGATGGCGCCGATGTTCCCGGCGGCACTGCCGAAGGTGATGTAGTTTACGGCGCTCCCCGGCTGGCTGGCGTCGGAGTTCAGCATGAGCACGTCACCGCCGCTGGTGGCGGTGTTCTCGAAGTTGGCGACGTGATTACCGGTGTCGGCGGCCGAGCCGCTCACCTGGCGCTCCACGTCCAGCTGGGTGTAGGGGCTGTTCGTGCCGAGCCCCACGCCGCCGACCGCGCGGACCAGGAACTGGTTCGGACCCGTGGAGGCGAACCCGTTCGAGGAAGACGCGTCGGCCCAGACGAACGCGCCGTCGTGATCTGCCTGCGCCCACTGTCCCATGGCGGTGGAATACTGGCCGGCCGCTCGCGTCAGAAGGCCCGTGGCCAGCGACGCGCCGCCACTGGCCAGTACACCATTGCCCAGGGCCATAGCAACATCGCCGTCCGCATCGGCCGCCGCGCCGACCGCGAGCGAGGAGCTTCCGGTGGCCCTGTTGTTCAATCCAAGCGCCACGGAGTGGAGGCCGCTGGCCGTCACCTTGGTTCCGAACGCCACGGAGTTGCGCCCGACGTTGGCGTCGTCCCACTCGCTCCCCGAGGCCTTTCCCGCCCGGAACGCGGCCTTCCCGGGATACCACATCAACCGAACGCCCTGACCCGTGACGGGGATGGTACCCACGCCGGTCTCTCCGGTGACAGCGAATCCGTCGGTCGCATTCCGCACCCCGTCGGTGAGCAGGTACTGGGAATGATCGTCATCCGTCAGCCCTGAGAGATTCCCGTGGTCGGAGACCCCCGTGGTGTCCCCGCCGAACGTGAACTCCACGTGGCTGGACTCCAGACAGCT